>NZ_JBDTEM010000123.1:0-25643 GCF_039922535.1 Rhodoferax sp.
CTCACCGTCTTAGCCTACGCCAGAGAACCACCGGCCGTACGTTCCGGCCGCTGGCGGATCCCGGAAATTATTTTGCACCTGCTCAGCCTGCTGGGCGGCTGGCCCGGCGCAGGCTTGGCCCAAACTATTCTGCGCTACCGGTCCCGCCAACCATCGTTTGCCACGCTGTACTGGGGTTCCGTGGCGCTGCATTTCGCGGTATTGCTGGGCTGGCTTTTTTGGCTGCAGCCCACGCTAAGCGCTTATTGACGTGTTGAGTCGATCGACTGCAACCACGTCACTGCCCAAATAACAGGCAGTGCAATCTTTCCCTTTTAAAAACAAAGACTTAACCTGGTAATACAAATAAAGTACAGAGTTACCCCCAAAGTTATCCAGTGCGGACGGGGAGAACTTTGCACCCTAGGGCCTGTGCACTAACCCACTGCATGGCCCAGGCCACACTACAAAAATAATAGCTTCCCGCGCAGGTGGCACCTGCGCCAGAGCTCTATTTCTATACTTTTGCCTTGTAGGTCGGTTTACCCGACTTGGCAGGCTTGCCCGAGCCGTTATCGCGTGGCGGCAAGCCGGTGTGCTGGGTCAGCAAACGGCCTTTGGTGACAGGTGAAGACTTGGTGGTCACCGTAGTCGAGTTCTTCTTGCGCGCGCTCTCGTAGCCACCATCCGTCATCGGCTGGTAGGTCGGGATCAAATGGTGCTTGCCGTTGCCGATCAGGTCGGCGCGGCCCATGGTCTTTAGCGCCTCGCGCAGCAGCGGCCAATTGTTCGCATCGTGGTAGCGCAAGAAGGCCTTGTGCAGACGGCGGCGGCGGTCGCCGCGGACGATGTCCACGGTTTCGCTGTCGCGGGTGATCTTGCGCAGCGGGTTCTTGCCGCTGTGGTACATCGTGGTGGCGGTGGCCATTGGCGACGGGTAGAAGGTCTGCACCTGGTCGGCGCGGAAGCCGTTTTTCTTCAGCCACAGCGCCAGGTTCATCATGTCTTCGTCGCTGGTGCCGGGATGCGCGGCGATGAAGTACGGAATCAGATACTGCTTCTTACCGGCTTCCAGGCTGAACTTCTCGAACAGCTGCTTGAACTTGTCGTAGCTGCCAATGCCGGGCTTCATCATCTTGGTCAGCGGACCCTGCTCGGTGTGCTCGGGTGCAATCTTCAGGTAGCCGCCGACGTGGTGGGTCACCAGTTCTTTGACGTACTCGGGGCTTTGCACGGCCAGGTCGTAGCGCAGGCCGGAGCCGATCAAAATCTTCTTGATGCCCTTGAGCGCACGGGCGCGGCGGTAGATCTTGATCAGCGGGTCGTGGTTGGTGCCCAGGTTCGAGCAGATGCCCGGGTAGACGCAGCTGGGCTTGCGGCAGGCGGCTTCGATCTCGGGGCTCTTGCAGCCCAGGCGGTACATATTCGCCGTGGGGCCACCCAGGTCGGAGATGGTGCCGGTAAAGCCTTTCACCTTGTCACGGATGTCTTCCACTTCCTTGATGATGGACTCTTCCGAGCGGCTCTGGATGATGCGGCCTTCGTGCTCGGTGATGGAGCAGAAAGTGCAGCCGCCAAAGCAACCCCGCATGATGTTCACGCTGAAGCGGATCATTTCCCAGGCGGGGATTTTGGTGGCGCCGTCATGGCTGCCGTTCTCGTCGGCGTAGGCCGGGTGCGGGCTGCGCGCGTACGGCAGGTCGAACACCGTGTCCATTTCTGCCGTGGTCAGCGGGATGGGCGGCGGGTTGATCCACACGTCGCGGGCGGTCACGCCTTCGCCATGGGCCTGCACCAGCGCGCGGGCGTTGCCGGGGTTGGTTTCCAGATGCAGCACGCGGTTCGCGTGGGCATACAGCACCGGGTCGGCCTTAACCTGCTCATACGATGGCAGACGGATCACCGAGCGCTCGCGTGGCGGCACCTTGATCTTGGCGAGTTCACGGGCTTGGGAGCGGGCCAGCGCATCACCGAGCGAAGGGCTCATCTTCACCACGGCTTCTGCGGGCAGACCTTGCGGATTGGCGTCGTCTTTGGAGCAGGTAGCGCCCTGCTCTGCCGCTTGTTCAGACGTTGTTTGGTACGGGTTGATGTGCGACTCAACACGGCCCGGCGCATCGACCGAGGTGGAGTTGATCTCGATCCAGTCGTGACCGGTCGGGTCGTCGCTGCGGCGGATGAAGGCGGTGCCACGCACGTCGGTGATGCTCTGCACCGGCTCCTTGGCAGCCAGGCGGTGGGCGACTTCGACAATCGCACGCTCGGCATTGCCGTACAGCAGCAGGTCGCACTTGGCATCGACCACCACGCTGCGGCGGACTTTGTCAGACCAGTAATCGTAATGCGCAATGCGACGCAGCGAACCTTCGATACCGCCGAGCACGATGGGCACGTCTTTATAGGCCTCGCGGCAGCGCTGGCTGTAGACGATGGCCGCGCGATCCGGGCGCTTGCCACCGATGTCACCGGCGGTGTAGGCGTCGTCACTGCGGATTTTGCGGTCGGCGGTGTAGCGGTTGATCATCGAATCCATGTTGCCCGACGTGACGCCGAAGAACAGGTTCGGTTTGCCCAGTGCCTTGAACGGGTCGGCGCTTTGCCAATCGGGTTGGGCGATGATGCCAACGCGAAAGCCCTGCATCTCCAGCATGCGGCCGATCACCGACATGCCGAAGCTCGGATGGTCTACATAGGCATCGCCAGTGACGATGATCACGTCGCAGCTGTCCCAGCCCAGTTTGTCCATCTCGGCGCGGTTCATCGGCAAAAACTTGGATGTGCCAAAGCGGGCCGCCCAGTACTTGCGGTAGCTGGTCAGTGGCTTGGCGGCGCGCGCGAAAAAGGAAACGTCAACTGGGGCGTTCATTAGGGAGCTTTGTTGGGAGTAACCCGCGATTTTAAGGGCTGGGACGGTTTTACGCACTTTGGTGTGGCGAACGCCCCCAAAACATTCCGTTGCGACAGCACCTGTAGAAAAGACAGCGGTTTTTACAAGCTGGGATAAAAGTCGCCTGTGTTACAAAGATGGACATGCCTGACACAGTGACCGACTCCCCATATTTTGCCAAGGCGGTATCGCAGTTGGGCAGCGAGCGGGGCATGCAGACCAACCGCGCGGTGGTAGGTGCAAACGGCATCAAGATCCTGGACAAAGGCGCCAGAGTGACGCCCGGCTTGTACGAACGCCTGGCACAACACCACCCCACCACCCCGCTGGAAGATGCCATTGAGATTGATGCCGCCGTCAACAGCAAAAACCTGCGCGCCATCGGCGAAGAGCTGCTCGACAGCAACCTGGTCTTCTCGCGCATGGCCGAAAAGCCCGAAAACCGCAAGCTGCTGCTCGACTGCCTGGAGGCGGTGCCGCTGCCACCTGCCATCGTCTTCCAGCTGACCGTGGTGCGCGATGTCAACCCGGGCCAGTTCCGCTACTTTGTGGCCACCGCGCTGACCGCCGTGTGGCTGGGCAACCGCCCGAGGGCGATACGCAACGACCTGGTGATGCTGGCCGGTGCCGGGCTGCTGCACGACCTGGGCATGGTGCACATTGACCCCGTGCTGCTGGAGCCCAGCGCCGAGATCAGCCCCGAGCAGCGCCGCCAACTCTATTCACACCCGCTGGTGTCGGTGCTGCTGCTGGAGCGCCATAGGGAATACCGGGTTGAGATGCTGCGTGCCGTGCGCGAGCACCACGAGGTACTGGACGGATCGGGCTACCCCGCCGGGCTCACGGCTACGGCCATCGGTGCCTGGGGCCGCAAGTTGTCGCTGGCCCAGGTGGTGGCATCCCTGGTACGCCCTGGCCGCAGCCATGCGCTGCTGCGTTTGTCTGTATTGCTGCGCACCAACCGCCACCGCTACGACAACGTGTTGATCAACCGCATGCTGCCGCTGCTGCAACAGCGCCCGGGCGTGGACACCGAGGTAACGGACTCCATCGACAACCCGGTCGCCGACCCGGTGCGCCACCTCCAGGCGATCCACAACGTGCTGCTGGGCTGGCCGTCCGCTCTGGCGCAAGACCTGCGCTGGTCGGCGGCGCGGCGCAGCGGGCTGGTGTTCATGGGCGAGCGCTGCGCGCGCATCCGGCGCACCATCATCGAGTCGGGCGTGGCACCAGACCAGCTGCAAAGCCTGGATGCCGATGCCATTACCGGGCTGCTGGCCGACGAACTGTCGCTGATCACCCGCGAACTGGCCTGGCAACTGCGCGCCGTAGAGCGCGAGGCCCGCAGGCGCTGGGCCGCCACCGCCAACGAGAAGCTGCCCGAAACCCTGGCGGTGTGGGGCGACGCAGTAGAAGCGGTCTGCGCAGAGCTCGTAGACCGCAGCACGTTGGCGGCAGTGCACAACGAAAAAATTTAAGTCAAATCGGATTCCAGCGCATATTCCACCTGCGCAGGTAGCTATTTTTACAATAGCAACTAGTTACCTAGTCCCATGGCACGGGTAATCACTTCTTTCATGATTTCGTTGGTGCCGCCATAGATGCGCTGTACCCGGGCATCGGCGTAGGCGCGGGTAATCGGGTATTCCCACATGTAGCCGTAGCCGCCAAAAAGCTGCACGCATTCGTCCATTACCTTGCACTGCAGGTCGGTAGTCCAGTACTTGGCCATGCTGGCGATAGCGGTGTCCAGCCGGTCTTGCAGCAGCAGCTCGGTACAGCGGTCGATAAACACCTGGGCCACCTGCACCTCGGTTTGCAGTTCGGCCAGGGTGAAGCGGGTGTTCTGGAAGCTGGCCACCGGCTGGCCAAACACCTTGCGTTCTTTCACGTAGGCCACGGTCCAGTCGATGGCCGCCTGCGCTGCCGCCACGGCGGTGATGGCGATTTGCAGGCGCTCCCAGGGCAGTTGCTCCATCAGGCAGATGAAGCCCCGGTTTTGGAGCAGGCTGCCGCCCAGCAATTGGTCGGCCCCCAGGTGCACATTGTCAAAAAACAGCTCGGCCGTGTCCTGCGCCTTCATGCCCAACTTTTTGAGGCGCTTGCCCACGGTGAAGCCGGGCATGCCGCGCTCGACCAAGAACAAACTGGTGCCCTTGGCCCCGGCTGCCGGGTTGGTTTTGGCCACCACCACCACCAGGTCGGCGTGCCAACCGTTGGTGATGAAGGTCTTGCTGCCGTTGAGCCGGTAGCTGCCGTCGGGCTGTTGGATCGCGGTGGACTGGATGCCTTGCAGGTCCGACCCAGCGGCTGGTTCGCTCATGGCAATCGCGCCCACCATGGCCCCGCTGGCCATCTGCGGCAGGTATTTGGCTTTTTGCGCGGGCGTGGCGTAGTGCAGCAGGTAGGGGGCCACGATTTCACTGTGCAGGCTGTAGCCGATACCGGTGATGCCCGCCCGGGCCAGCTCTTCCATCTGCACCACCGAATACAGCTTGTCGGCCCCCGAACCGCCAAACTCTTCGGGCATGGAGGTGCATAAAAACCCGTTGGCGCCGGCCTGGAGCCATACGGCCCGGTCTACATAGCCTTGCTCTTCCCAGGCGGCGTGAAAGGGGACAATTTCTTTGTCGACAAAACGGCGAAAACTGTCGCGAAAGGCTTCGTGGTCGGGGCTGAAAAGAGTGCGTTCAATCATGCGAAGAGGGACAGGTTTTAAGACCGAATCAATGTACCGCAGCCCCCCACCGAGGGGCCACCACGTTTCCCCGCATCGCCAGCACGCATCCCCCTTTTGGAGGATGAACGTGGTCGGTCAGTCGCGGTGTTCGCGGGCCGCGCGTACGCCCCGCGCCGAGGCCACGGCCGCCAGCAGCACCCCGTACACGCTGAGTATCTGCACCCGTAGGTTCTGCAAGGACTCAGACTGCGCGCTATCGGCGGCATCCACACCAGGCTTGGGCAAAGGAGCCAGCGGCATGGAAATGGCCAGACCCGCGCCAATCCGCAGCAGCTCCACCGCAGGCAGGCGCAGTGTGGGCCGCTGGTACAGCCCCAGCATGGCCAACACCAGGTGCACCGCAAATGCGCTGTACAGCAGCAAGATGCCCAGCGCGCTGTGCCACACCACCAGCGCCACCCGCACACCCTGTTCTGCCGCATCCAGCGACACCAGGCCCAGGGCATGGTTGAACAGGTGCGAAGCCACATACACCCCCAGCACCACACCCGAGCCCAGACGCAGGGCGCGTGACGTGGGCATAGGCAGGGTGGGCGTGCGCATGAATAACGAATGGCTGCAAGATAGTATCGGCAAGCCGCACAACGCGCAGGACATGCCTTGGCGATAATCCGTCCATGAGCTCTTTGCCTTCTACGCCCCCCGCATCCGCGTCCGCCTCTGTGCCGCGCCAGCCCCAGTCCCCCACCGATTTATTCCTGTCCTTCACCTGGCTGGCCCTGCAGGGCTTTGGCGGCGTGCTGGGCGTGGTGCAACGTGAGTTGGTCGAGAAAAAGCGCTGGCTGACCAACGAGGAGTTCCTCGAAGACTGGGCTGTGGCGCAAATCATGCCCGGCCCGAATGTGCTGAACCTGGGGGTGATGATCGGTGACCGCTATTTCGGCCTGCGCGGGGCCTTGGCCGCATCGATAGGCTTGCTGGCCGTGCCGCTGTTGGTGGTGTTGGCGCTGGCCTTGGCCTACGCCCAGTACGCCGACCACCCGGCCGTGGGCGGTGCCCTTCGCGGCATGGGCGCGGTGGCGGCGGGCCTGATTTGTGCCACCGGCCTGCGCCTGCTCAAGGCCGTGCGCCGCCATGTGATGGGCATCGCGCTGTGCGTGGTGCTGGGGGTACTGACCTTTGTGCCGATTGCCCTGCTGCACTGGCCACTGATTTACGTGCTGCTGTCCGTCGGTGTCGCGGCCTGCGTACAAACCTACCGCAAGCTGTCGCCATGAACAGCCTGCACCACATCACCATGCAGGCACTGGACTGGCTGAATCTGTGGTGGCACTTCAGTGCGCTGTCGCTGCTGGCCGTGGGCGGTGCGATCACCGCAGCGCCGGACATGCACCGCTTTTTGGTGGAGCAGCAGCACTGGCTGACCGACCAGCAGTTCAACACCTCCATCGCCATCGCCCAAGCTGCACCGGGGCCGAATATTCTGTTTGTCGCCCTGATGGGCTGGAACGTAGGCCTGAATGCCAGTGGCTACGCGGCCGCCTTGCTGGGCATGGCCTGCACCATGCTAGGCCTCTTGGTACCCAGTACGACGCTGATGTGGCTTTCGTCCCGATGGGGCCACCGTAACCGCGAGCTGCGCGCCGTACGGGCCTTCAAACAAGGCATGGCCCCGATCGTGATTGCGCTGATGCTGTCCACCGGCTGGTTGCTGTCCAGCGCCCAACACGGACCTAACCGCGACTGGCCGCTGTGGCTGATGACGGCCCTCAGCGCCCTGATCGTCTGGCGCACCAAGATCCACATTCTGTGGCTGCTGGGGATTGGGGCGGTTTTGGGGGCCTTGGGTTGGGTTTAAGCTGGGTGTAACCATGCCGTCGCCAAAATATTAGAACTTCACGCGGTAATAGACCATTGGCCGACCCCGGCTGAGGCGCAGCACCACCCGCTCGTTGTTGTTGAGCTGCATTCCCAAAGCGCCGCCCAGTTCAAACTGGATACCGCGCGCGCTGGCCGCGCTGAATTGCATCTCAAGCCGGGTGTTGTAGTGGACAGGATTGGTGGTTTGGTTAGCGATGCCGACTGGGTCGGGCCAGGGGCTCACGTGCTGCCATACACCGATGCGGACCCGGCCCTGGCCTTGGTCGGCAGAGCGCCAGTGCAAGCCCATATCCAAGTCCGGTGCAGCGCCACGCCCATCTCCCAGCGTAGTCTGGCTGGGCACGCTCCAGCCTAAACCCATGCCGACACCCGCTTTGGATGCCGGGCCGGACCAGCTGGTCAGGGTGGTACGGGAATCCATACGCCCATCGGCCCGCTGCAAGGAGGGCGCGTTATGCGTTGCCAGCTCCAACTGCGGGGCAGACCCGCCGCCCTCCTGCGCCTGCACCAAAGCATCGCAACACAGCGCAGCCAGCGCAACCAGCGCAACCAGGCAGCGCGGAAACAGCAGCACATCAGATCGAAAAGCGACTACAGGCATGGCGGAAAACCTTGGTGTAATTACTTATATTGTGCTGCGCCGCCGCATTTTTACCAGCCCACAAACCGCAAAAAAGCCCGCGAAAAGCGGGCTTATCCGGGAGCACAACCTGGCTTAAAACTCTTTGACCAGCGAGTAGGTCAGCCCGGCCGTGCCCAGCATGTCGATCTGCGCGTTCCAGCCCGAGCCAAAACGCCAGCCCGCAGCGGGCACGATGGCAGGCGAGAAGCCTTTGTAGTTCAGCGGCACCTTGTGGTTGTACGGCGGCTTGTAGCCGTACAGCACACCTGCCGACCATTTCAGGTAGACGTGGGGCAAGCTGTCGAACACGTTGTAGTAGGTCTTGCCCAGGTAGGCGTAGCCGCTGTCTTGGCCAAACGAGTTGCTGAACAGCGCCAGGCCGTAGAAGCTGTTGTCTACGGTAGATTCACGCTCCAGGCCGACCAGGTGTACTGGCCGGTGTTCCACGTTGTAACTGAAATGGGTGGTATGCGGACTGAGTTCCAGTCGCCAGCGGTACGGCACTGCAGGCGCTTCGATGGGTGGTGTGTCGGGGGCGGTCGCCGTTTGGGCCATGGCATCGCAAACCAGGCCCAGCAGTGCGCAAGCGGTGAAGCGGCGGAGAATCAAAAAAGCATCCATAGGGATCTTGTAAGCAAAAAAGTGGCTGGGAAGGTGCAAGGCCGACATCCATCGCTGGAGCGCACGAACCACGTACCTGGCTGGTCTGCGATTGTATCGCTACGGTTTTAATAGCTACCTATGTATGTAGCGCCTGCGCCAGCATCGAATTTTGTATCGACATGCAAACCACTGCGCTAGAATCCGGCCACTCCGCAGCACTGCGGGGTTTCGCTAGGGGTGTTGCGGCTTTGGATGATGTTCAGAGGCTGCGACTGAGAAAAACCCTTTGAACCTGATTGAGGTAATCCTCGCGCAGGGAAGCAAGTTCTTCTACGGCGGCCTTCTCCGGCCCAGCATGCCGTGCGG
Source organism: Rhodoferax sp. (assembly GCF_039922535.1). GTDB lineage: Bacteria > Pseudomonadota > Gammaproteobacteria > Burkholderiales > Burkholderiaceae_C > Rhodoferax_B. The sequence goes on from NZ_JBDTEM010000123.1 coordinate 9,019, forward strand.
TTCAAGCCACCCTGCCAACATTTTGCATGGAGCAAATGAATGGCAAATTCACCGAATTTTCACAACGACGCCTTGGCACCGATTCCGGACGCAGACCGGGTTTTCGGCTGGTCGGCGCACGCTGCCCTGTGGTTCAGCCTGGGCGTGGGCCTGCTGGTGATGCAGATCGGGGCCTACCTGGTGCCCGCCGTGGGGACGCAGCAGGCGCTGCTGGCCATCGTGCTGGGCTCGGTACTGGGCGCGGGCCTGCTGGCCTGGGTGGCGCGCATCGCCTGCGACAGTGGGCTGTCCAGTGCCGGGCTGATGCACGCCACTTTTGGCAGCGGCTTTGCCCGGCTGCCGGTGCTGCTGAACATCGTGCAACTGGTGGGCTGGACCACCTTTGAGCTGGTCATCATGCGTGACGGCACCGCCGCCATCGCCCAACACCGCCTGGGCTGGAACCTCAGCGGCACCCAGGGCGTGCTGCTGACCACGCTGCTGTGGGGCGCGGTGCTGACCGCCCTGATGGCGGGTTCCATGCTGACCCTGGTGCGCAAGTTTATTGGCCGCTTAGGCCTTCCGCTGGTGGTGCTATCGCTGCTGTGGCTGAGCTGGCAGTTTGCCCAAAAGCTGCTGGCCGGGGACGCGTCCGCCTTCTGGCACCGCCCTGGCGATGGCAGCATGGGCCTGCTGTCGGCCATGGACCTGGTGATCGCCATGCCGGTGTCGTGGCTGCCCCTGGTGGCCGACTATGCGCGCCACGGCCGCAACGGCAAATCCGCCATGAGCGGCACCTGGCTGGGTTACGCGCTGGCCAATATCTGGTGCTATGGGCTGGGCGTGGTGGTGGTCACCGTGGCCGAGCCCGGCACCGATCTGGTCACCGCGCTGCTGATCGCCCAAGGCGGCCTGCTGGCGCTGGGGCTGATCTTGTTCGATGAAATTGACAACGCCTATGGCGATGTGTACTCGGGTGCGGTGTCGGCCCAAAGCCTGCACCCCACGCTGAGCATCCGCCGCTGGGGCCTGCTGCTGGCCGTGGCCTGCACGGGCCTGGCCCTGGTGCTGCCGATCCACAGCCTGGAGCCGTTCTTGCTGCTGCTGAGCTCGGTGTTTGTGCCGCTGTTTGGCGTGATTCTGGGCCGCCTGGGCAGCCATGCCACCGCCTCGGTGCAGCGCTTGGTGGAGCCGGTGGCCGCCGGGCTGTGGCTGGCCGGTATTGGCATTTACCACCTGCTGGCCACCTACGCGCCACAGTTTGGCGCGGCCCTGCCCACGCTGGCCGTGGTGTTCATGGGGGCCTGGCTGAGCCGCCCACTGCGAATTACCTACGCACTACAAAAATAGTAGCTGCCAGCGCAGGTATCATCTGCGCCAGAGGCATATTTTTTATAAATTTCTAACTACCGACCACCCGCATGGGCAAGGGCGCAAAGCCGTGGTTCAGCGGCCCCTGGCCGTGCCCGGTGTGCACGCCTGCCCCGGCAGTGATCGCACCCAGAATGTAGGCCCGAGCCCGGCCCACCGCCTCGGGCAAGGCATGGCCTTGCGCCAAATACACGGCGATGGCCGACGACAGCGTGCAGCCGGTGCCATGCCCGTTGTGGGTGGCGATGCGTACCGACTCCCAGCGCTGGCGGGCACCGTCGGCCAGGCCCAGCACATCCACCACCGCGCTGCCGGGCAGATGCCCGCCCTTGACCAGCACCGCCTGCGCGCCCAGTGCCAGCAAGTCGGCCACGGCGGGACTCAACGCGGCTTGGTCTTCCACGCTGCGGCCCAGCAGCAGGGCGGCCTCGTCTAGATTCGGCGTGACCACGGTGGCGCGGGGGAAAAGCTGGTCTACCAGCACCTGCACCGTCTCTTGGGCCATCAGTCGGTCGCCGCTGGTGGCCACCATCACCGGGTCCAGCACCACTTTTTTGAGCTGGTACTGGTCGATGGCCCAGGCCACCACCTCCACCATTTCGGGGGAATGCAGCATGCCGATCTTCACGGCGTCGGCACCGATGTCGTCCAGCACGGCCTGCAATTGGGCCTTTAAAAACGCCGGGGGCACGGGATGGATGGCGGTGACGCCCCGGGTGTTTTGCGCCGTGAGCGCGGCCAGAGCCGTCATGCCGTAGCAGCCCAGGGCACTGAAGGTTTTCAGGTCGGCCTGGATGCCCGCGCCGCCGCCGCTGTCGGACCCGGCGATGGAGAGCAGGCGCAGGTAGCGCGGAGAAGTTGCGTGGTCGGTCATGCAGAAATTATCGGGGCACGAGTGTGATGTAATTCACGCCACGGATGAAACAGGGGTGTCTGGCGGATAAAGCTGGACTGAGAAAAACCCTCATACCCGATCCAGGTAATACTGGCGTGGGAAGTTTTCTGTCAACGACCTCGCCTCGTTTCGTCCTGTTTTTTACACGGACGACTCCTTGGCCAAACCTCTCACCACCACCATCCTCGGCGCAGGCCTGATGGGCCGCTTGCTGGCCCTGGCTTTGGCACGCGCGGGCCACACGGTGCAGGTGTTTGAAGCCGGTGGGCCCGAGGCCGAAGGCGCTGCCGCCCGTGTCGCTGCCGCTATGCTGGCCCCGCTGGCCGAGTCAGCCATCACCGAAACCAGCGTGGTGCAGATGGGCCAGCACGGACTGCTGCGCTGGCCGGAACTGATCGCGCAACTCGACGCCCCGGTGTTTTTCCAACAAAACGGCACGCTGATTCTGTGGCACCGGCAAGACGCAGCCGAGGCCACGCGCTTCGGCCACCAGTTGACCGCCACACGCCAGCAGTTGCCCAGCCTGCCTGCACCGCAAGCGGTAGATGCCGCTGCCATCGCCGACTTGGAGCCCAGTATCGGCACCCGTTTTGCCCAAGGCCTATACCTGCCCGGCGAAGGCCAGTTGGACAACCGCCAGCTACTGGCCGCGCTGCTGTTGCAATTGCAAAAACACCGGGTCGATCTGCACTGGCACAGCCCGCGCGAACCGCTAGATTGCAGGGCAGACTGGGTTTTCGACTGCCGGGGCCTGGGGGCCCGCGGCCAGTGGCCGGGCCTGCGTGCCGTGCGCGGCGAGGTATTGCGCCTGCACGCGCCCGGCGTGGACCTGCGCCGACCGGTGCGGCTGGTGCATCCGCGCTATCCGCTGTACATCGCGCCCAAACCCGGCAACGTGTTTGTGGTGGGTGCCACCGAGATCGAGTCAGACGATCTTTCGCCCATGAGCGTGCGCTCTAGCCTGGAACTGCTGAGTGCCGCCTACAGCGTACACAGCGGCTTTGGCGAGGCCCGCATCCTGGAGTCCAGCACCCAGTGCCGCCCCACCCTGCCCAACAACCTGCCCGCCATCCGCCAACTCAGCGCCCAGGCCCCGCGCGTGCTGCAAATCAACGGCCTGTACCGACACGGCTTTTTGATCGCCCCGGCGATGCTGGACGCGGTTCTGGAATTTATAGAAAAAGGGCACTCCGCGCTGGCGGATCAATGGAAGCTTGCTATAGAAACTGTATGAACGTACTGATCAACAACATGTCCCAAACGCTGCCCGCCGGTGCCACCCTGGCCGACGCGGTGGCCTTGCTGCAGGCCCAGCCGCCGTTTGCCGCCGCGGTCAATAAGGCTTTTGTGCCGCGCGCGCTGTACCCGCAGACCGCTTTGCACGATGCGGACCGCATCGAAATCATCCACCCCGTGACTGGCGGCTGAAATATGAACTCTGACCCCCTCGTTTTATACGGCGAAAGCTTCGCCAGCCGTCTGCTGCTGGGCACTTCGCGCTATCCTTCTCCTAGCATCTTGGGCAGCGCCATCGCCCGCGCGCAGCCCGCCATGCTGACCGCTTCGCTGCGCCGCCAGAACCTGGGCCATCCCGATGCGGCTGCCAATGGCTTCTGGGACCTGCTGCGCCAAACCGGCGTGCCGGTGCTGCCCAACACCGCTGGCTGCCACGGCCTGCAGGAAGCCATCACCACCGCCCACATGGCGCGCGAGGTGTTCGACACGCCGTGGATCAAGCTGGAGCTGATCGGCGACGACTACACCTTGCAGCCCGACACGCTGAACTTGGTGGAAGCTGCCAGCCGCCTCATCCAGGACGGATTCAAGGTGCTGCCCTACTGCACCGAAGACCTGGTGCTGTGCCAGCGCCTGGTCGATGTGGGCTGCCAGGCCGTGATGCCCTGGGCCGCGCCCATCGGCACCGGCAAGGGCCCCATCAACCCTTACGCGATGCAGGTGCTGCGCGAACGCCTCAGCGTGCCATTGCTGGTCGATGCCGGGCTGGGCCGCCCTTCGCACGCCTGCCAGGTGATGGAATGGGGCTATGACGCGGTGCTGCTGAATACGGCGGTCGCCCTGGCCCAAGACCCGGTGCGGATGGCCGGAGCTTTCGCCGATGCCGTGCAGGCCGGGCGCAATGCATTTTTAGGCGGCACGATGCTGGAGCAGCAGGCCGCCCAGCCCAGCACCCCGGTGCTCGGCACACCTTTCTGGCACCACACGCAGGAACAGTAATGCAAGATATTCTGAATCGCTACGCCGACATGGCCCTGCCCACCACCGACGAGGCAGAACGCCTCAGCGCCTGCCTGCAACTCGGCTTCATCCCCGCCGATGCCGCCTGCATCGCCCAGGCCTGGCAGGCCCAAATTGCACGCACTGGCAACACCACCGACTGGCCCGATAGCCCGGAGGATTTCGGCCTGCGCCCCTGGCCGCGCCCCGATGCCTTTCCCCCCTGCCCGCGGCAGTTGGGCCTGTACGCGGTGCTGCCCGATGCCACTTGGGTCGGCCGCATGGCGCGGGCCGGGGTGCCCACCGTGCAGTTGCGCTTCAAATCTGACGATCCCGAAGCCATCGCCCGCGAAATCAAAGCCGCCGTGGCCGCCGTGCAGGGCACGCCCGCCCTGCTCTTCATCAACGACCACTGGCAGGCCGCGGTCCAGGCCGGGGCCTACGGCGTGCACCTGGGCCAGGAGGATCTGGACCTGCTGGAACCGATTGACTTGGATGCCATCCGCACGGCAGGACTGCGCCTGGGGGTCAGCACCCACGGCTACGCCGAGATGCTGCGTGCCGACCACGTCAGCCCCAGCTACATCGCGCTGGGTGCCGTGTTTCCCACCACGCTAAAAAAAATGGCCACGGCCCCGCAAGGCACAGCCCGGCTGGCGGCCTACGCCCGGCTGCTGCGCGACTACCCGCTGGTGGCCATCGGCGGCATTGATGCCGAGCGGCTGCCGGACGTGCTGGCCAGTGGCGTGGGCTCGATCGGCGTGGTGCGGGCGCTGACGGCTGCCCCTGACCCCGAGCAGGCTGCAGCCGCGCTGGGCGCTACCATCCAGAAGTTTTTGACTCCAGCGCAGAAACCGTGAAATCCCACGCTATAATTTGAGGCTGCAATATTCCTCGATAGCTCAGTTGGTAGAGCGCCGGACTGTTAATCCGTAGGTCCCTGGTTCGAGCCCAGGTCGAGGAGCCAAAATTTGTAAAAGGGCTTACGCCAATCCGTAGGCCCTTTTTATTTCAGTTAAACGTATTCCTCGATAGCTCAGTTGGTAGAGCGCCGGACTGTTAATCCGTAGGTCCCTGGTTCGAGCCCAGGTCGAGGAGCCAAAAACTAAAAAGCACTTAGCCTTTCGGGTTAAGTGCTTTTTTTATGGCAATTTATGGCAAATTACCCCCGCAGTAAATGCAATCACCGAAAGCAAACATGTTTGACAAAAGCGGCCAATGGCTCCCTCTGGAAACCTTTGATGACTTCGACAACGGCCTGACCGAGCTGATCGACCTGTGGTCCAGCGAGGCCAAAACCGCCACCCAGCAGCGCAAGCAAGCCGCACTCGCCCATTACAAGGCGGACCTGGAAGCCGCCACCCTGGAATGGGCGGGCAACAAAGCCAAGTCCAAAAAATACGCGGCCATAGCACTTGAGCTGGCCGAGTTTGAAGAAGTGCTGGTGAACGGCACCGGCCCCGCAGCCTGAAGCATCGGCGGGCTGGTATCTTCTGCCCATGCCCATCCACTCCTACGAACCCCGCCACGGCCACGGCCTGCCGCACGATCCGTTCAACGCCATCGTCGGGCCCCGGCCGATTGGCTGGATTGCCTCGCGCAGTGCCGCCGGGGCCTTGAACCTGGCGCCGTACAGCTTCTTCAACGCCTTCAATTACACGCCGCCCATCATTGGCTTTGCCAGCGTGGGCTACAAGGACACGGTACGCAATATCGAGGCCACCGGGGAATTTGTGTGGAATCTGGCGACGCGTACCTTGGCCGACGCCATGAACCAGACCTGCGCCGCCGTACCGCCCGATGTCAGTGAATTCGGGCTGGCCGGGCTGACCCCGGTGGCATCGCAGCTCGTGGCGGTGCCGCGGGTGCTGGAGAGCCCGGTGGCGTTTGAGTGCCGCACCACGCAAATCCTGCAGTTGCAAGGCGCTAACGGCGACAAGGTGCCCACCTGGCTGGTGCTGGGCGAGGTGGTGGCCGTGCACATCGATACCGCGCTGCTGAAAGATGGGGTGTACGACACCGCCCACGCCGGACACATTCTGCGCGGCGGCGGACCCACGGACTACTTCCACATCGGGCCCGAGCAGCTATTCCACATGCGCCGCCCGGCTTAAGCAAAACGGGCCACCAGCGCCCGCCATTCCTGCATCTCACCATCAAAATAGATAGCAAATCTGCGCCGGGATACCTCCCGGCCAGCGGGCGCATTTGCGCCTGAGACGCGCACTGGTATTTTTCCTACAAGGCTTCACCAAACTGTCTGACAGCAGGCGGGCGGGTGCTCGGCAATCATCACTCCACAACTTTTGGAGACCTGTATGAGCCGCCCCTACCTCGCCACCGCCGATGACATCGGCAGCCTACGTGCAGACCCCGGCCTGCCCCCTACCGCCAGCCAGGCCAGCGCTGTTTCCTGGGGCGCGATATTGGCGGGTGCTGCGGCAGCCGCCGCCTTGTCGCTGATTTTTCTGATGCTTGGCGTGGGTCTGGGCTTGTCGTCGGTATCGCCCTGGGCCCGTGACGGGGTCAGCGCCACTACCTTTGGCGCGTCTACCGTCATCTGGATTACGGTCACCCAATTGGCGGCTTCTGCGTTTGGCGGCTATCTGGCCGGTCGGCTGCGGCACCGCTGGGCCAACACCCACAGCGATGAGGTGTATTTCCGCGACACCGCGCATGGCTTTCTGGCCTGGGCCATTGCCTCGCTGGTGACGGCGACGCTGCTGACCTCGGCCGTGGGCTCCATCCTCAGCGGGAGCTCACAAGTAGTAGGTAGCGCGGCCTCTACGGGCGCGCAACTGGTCGCCAAAACCGACAGCGCAGAGACATCCATGGGCTATTTTGTTGACAGCCTGTTCCGCAAGGACGGTGATGCAGCAACGGCCACCACCCCTGCGGCAGACCCTGCCTCGGCCGCCCCGCTGCTGGAAGTCGGCCGCATTTTTACCAGCAATCTGCAAGCCAACACCCTGCCCCCGGCCGATGCGCGCTACGTAGGCCAGCTCGTGGCGCAGCGCACCGGCTTGTCACAAGCAGATGCTGAAAAACGCGTCAACACCGTGTATGCCCAGATGCAAACGCAGCTGCAATCGGCTAAAGCCACCGCGCTGGAAGCCGTGGAGAAAAGCCGCAAGGTGTCGGCCTACGCAGCCTTGTGGCTGTTCATTGCGCTGCTAATGGGTGCCTTTGTGGCCAGCTGGGTCGCCACCTACGGCGGCCGCCAACGCGACCTTTGAACCCATCCATTCCGTCTTTTTCAATTTTTAGGAGAACACCATGCGTTCACTGCTTTTGTACCTGATCGGTATCCCCATTCCCATCATCATTTTGATTGCCTTGTTTGTGCACTAAGCACAAGCCACACCCATGAAAAAGCAGGCCGCGTGCCTGCTTTTTTTTGCGCTGCGCTCAAGCCGGAGCCAGTTGCCGGTAGACCTCGTTTGCTACGCGGGTCAGCTCGGGTTTGGCGATGCTGCCCGACAAGGCGTAGCCAAAACTTTTATCCACCCAATAGAAGACGTTGACCTTGCCGTCCTGGCCGAAATGGAAGGCGGTTTGGGGCTGGTTCGGTAGCTTGGGGGCTTCGTGGGTGACGTACAAGGTCAGCCGTTGGCCGCTGGCATCGGCGTACATGAACTGCGCCACCGGCCCGCTGTCGCCCGGCAGCAAGCGCCCGCCTAGCAATGCATAACCGATGGGCTGCAGGCTGGGCACGGTGACGGCCGTCCCCAGGCGTTTGGACAGCCAGGCCACCAGGTGCTGCTCTTGGTCGGCGCTAACCTCCACCGGATGCCGTACCTCGGGGCTGTAAACCACGTGGGCCACAGCAGCGCGCAGGGCAAAGCCGGTCAATGCGGGTTCTGCCGCCATCGGAGCCGAGGCCAGGGTCTGGTCCACATGGCCGCGCACAAACCACGCCGACGCCGCACTGACCACGGCAATCGCCACGCCCGCTGCCAGACGTCGACCATACCAAGGTGTTCTGGGCAGCGCGGCTTGCACCAGGCGCGGCGGCAGGGTTTCCGCCAGCACCGGGGCAAACAGGGCGCGCAGACTCCGGGTCTGCGCGCGGTAGACGTTGAGGCGCTGGGCCTCGTCGGGATGCTGGGCCAGATAGGCCTGGATGTCGGCCAGGCGCTCGGGGGCGAGCTGGCCGTCGACGTAGGCGTGCAGATCGGCTTCGGTAATGGCGGTTTGGGTGGGGTGGACGGGGCTCATTTGACAACTTTCAGGTGCACCGGCTCGGCGCGGCCTTCCATCAGGGTGCGCAGGCGCTCGCGGCCCCGCGACAGGCGTGACATCACCGTGCCGATGGGGATGTCCAGCGTGGTGGCGATGTCGGCATAGGCCATATCCTCCAGCGCCACCAGCAGCAGGACTTCTTTCTGCGCGTCCGGCAGCAAAGCCAGCGCGGCCTGCAAGTCCAGCACCTCCAGACGCTCGCTGTGGGTGGCCGCCACCGGGCTCTCGGGGGTGGCATCGTCCAGGGCCACGGTGGCCAGTTGGGGGCGACGCAAGCCGTCAACGTGCAGGTTGTGCATGGTGCTGAACAGCCAGGCCCGCATGTCGGCCACGCCGCGCCACAGGCCGGATTTGGTCCAGGCGCGCTCCAAGGTGTCTTGCACCAGGTCGTCGGCATCCTCGCGGTTGCGCACCAGCGCCCGCGCGTAGCGGCGCAGGCGCGGCACGGCGCTGAGGAGTTGCTGGTCGTCCTGGGCCACGGGCAGCTTACTTCGCCACGTGCCAGACATCCTTGAAGTTGTCGCCCATGCGGTCGGCGGTGGTTTTGTCGTTCTGGAAGAAGTACAGCGGCTTGCCTTTGTAGGCCCACTGCTTGCCGCCGTCGTCGCGGGTGACCAGGGTGTAGCCGTCCATGGGCTGGTCGGCTGCCGCCGCCATCAGCGGCGGCCACAGGGTGGCGCAGGGGCCGTTGCAAACGCTTTTGCCGTTGCCCGCCATGTCTTTGTCAAAGGTGTACAGCGCCATGCCGTTGGCACCCACCAGCACGCCACCGGCCATTTTGGCGGGGGCATCGGCGGCGTTGGCAGCCAGGCTGGCACAGCCCAGCAGCAGGGCTGCGGCGAAAGATTTGTTGAACATGGTCTTGATTCCTTGAAGTGAAAGTAGGGCAAATAGTGCCTACACCGGGTAGACGCAGAGTGTCTGCGGTTTATTCCCCTGCCCGCAAAAAAACCTCACCCGACGCATACCCATCTATTCACTTATTTTTGTACCATGCATCCAGACAACCGATAACCCAAGGCTTCACAATGGATGTACTGCGCCTCACCCTGCGCCAATTGCAGATTTTTGTGGCTGTGGCCCAGAGCGGCAGCACCACGGCGGCCAGCGTGGCGATTGCGCTGTCGCAGTCGGCCACCAGCTCGGCGGTGACCGAGCTGGAGCGGCTGCTGTCGCTGCAACTGTTTGACCGGGTGGGCAAGCGCCTGCTGCTCAACGACAACGGCCGCGCCCTGCTGCCGCGCGCGCTGGCCCTGCTGGATGGAGCGGCGGGCATCGAGCAGATGGCGCACGATGGCGGCGGCCAGGCCCAGTCACTGCGCATTGGGGCCAGCACCACCATCGGCAACTATGTGCTGCCGCCGCTGCTGGGCGGCTGGGCGGCCTGGCAGGCATCGGACCAGGCCAGCGCCTGGCAGTCCAAGGTGCAGATCGGCAACACCGAGAAAATTGCCCGTGCGGTGGCCGACTTTGCGCTGGACGTGGGCCTGATCGAAGGTGCCTGCCACGAGGCCACGTTGCAGGTCACCCCCTGGCTGCAAGACACGCTGGTGCTGGTGGCCGCGCCCACGCACCCGTTGGCACGGAGTACACCCGCCACGCTGGACGATTTGCGCGAAGCCGTGTGGCTGCTGCGCGAACCCGGCTCGGGCACCCGCGAAACCACCGACCAGGCCCTGCTGCCGCACCTGCACGCCTACCGCCGCAGCATCGAGCTGGGCAGTTCCGAGGCCATGCAGCAGGCAGCGGTGCACGGACTGGGGATTGCCTGCCTGTCGCGCTGGGTAGTGCAAGACAAGCTGGCCGCCGGGCAGTTGCGCTGCCTGGCCACGCCCGTGCCCGCCATCCAGCGGCAATGCCATTTAATCGTGCCGCGCCACAAGCAGATTACCCCGGGGCTGCAGGCCTTCATCGCGTTTGCCACCGCGTTTGCAACAACCCCTGGCAATGCTGCGCTGCTGCAAAAGCACTAGAGTGGTCGCAACCTAGGAGCCCTCCATGCACCCCGCCTTTTACGCATTCGCTTTCGCACTGGCCGCCAGCAGCCTGCCTGCCGCCGCCCAAAGTACCCCCAATACCCCACCCGCCGCCTGCCCCGCCGTGCTGCAGCACCAGTTTCTCCGCCTGCAAGACGAGGCACCTCAGAACCTGTGCCAGTACACCGGCAAGGTGGTGCTGGTCGTCAACACCGCCAGCTACTGCGGCTTTGCGGGCCAGTTCGAGGGGCTGGAAGCGCTGTACGCCCAGCAAAAAGACAAGGGCCTGGTGGTGCTGGGCTTTCCGTCCAACGACTTCGCGCAAGAGGCCAAAACCTCCAAAGAGATTGCCGACTTCTGCTTCAACACCTACGGCGTGAAGTTTCCGATGATGGGCAAATCGGTGGTGTCGGGCGCGGGCAAAAACGCCTTCTACGCCCAGCTGGTCAAAGCCACGGGCCAAGAGCCGCGCTGGAACTTCTATAAATACCTGATCGACCGCAAAGGCCAGGTGGTGGACAGCTTCAGCGCCATGACCGGGCCCGACAGCCCCAAACTGGTGGCCGCGATTGACAAGGCATTAGCCCAAAAACCATAGCAAAAACCCATGCATTGAATCGGCACCCAGCGCAAGGATCACCTGCGCGGGAAGCTCCTACTTCAATAGCAGATTCTTTAATTTTTGCGGTTTTCCATGGCAAACCGCAAGAGTGCGGCACTGCTGTCTAAATGGAAGCGCTGGCGGATGTTGGCGCGGTGGGCATCCACAGTGCGAAAGTCGATGCCCAAGAAGCGGGCGATCTCCTTGCTGGTCAGGCCCTGGGCCACCAGGGCCAGCACTTCGGCCTCGCGGGCGGTGAGGCTGGGCTGCTGCTGGCGGCGCTCCAGGGCGCGCATCAGCCCGGCGGGGTAGTGGGTGGAGCCGCCCATCACCGCCTCGATGGCCTGGACGATCACCTCCACCTCCGACTCCTTGACCACAAAGCCCGCGGCACCGGCATCAAAGGCTTGCAGCATGTGCTCCTCTTGCGTGGAGGCCGTGAACACCACGTAGCGGATGCCTGGCTGGCGCGCGCTCAGGCGTTCGATCAGGGTGATGCCGCTGGTGGGGTGCATGCGCAGGTCGGTCAGCACGATGTCGGGCTGGCTTTGCTCGGCCAGCACCAGGGCTTCTTCGGCACCACGGGCCTGGGCGACCACCTGCACCGGCGGGCCGTAGGTGGTGAGCAAACTGACCAGGCTGTGCAGCACGATGGGGTGGTCGTCCACGATCAGCAGCTTGATGGGGGCGCGGGCGGCAGGGTTCGTCACAGGGTCAGGGCTTCCGGGGGTAAATAGGCGGTGAGTACGGTAGCACCGGGCTCTGACTGCAGGCTGAACTGCCCGCCCAAGGTGGCGATGCGTTCGCGCATGTGGGTCAGGCCCAGGCCTTCGCGCACCTGGCGCTGGCTGGCTTGCACGTCAAAGCCCCGGCCATCGTCGCGTAGCACCAGGTGCAAGCCTTTATCCTGAAAGTGAAGGTGCAGCACCACCTTCCGGGCCTGCGCGTGGCGTTCGACATTGCCCAGCGCCTCTTGCAGCACGCGGAACATGGCGGTGGCCACGGCATCGGGCAACACCGGCAGCGTGTCTACCTGTGCGTCTACGGCGATGCCGGTGCGCTCGCCGAATTCGCGGGCAATCTGGGCCACGGCACCGGCCAAGCCTACGTCGTCCAGCAGCGTGGGGCGCAGGTCGTGCGAGATGCGGCGCACGTCGCGCATTACGCCCTGCATCAGCTCCAGCCCGTTGCGCAGCGTGGACGGCGCATCGGGGTTGCCGCGCTGCACCTGGACCAGGGCCGACTCGAAGACAAACTTCACCGATGCCAGCCACTGGCTGATGCCGTCGTGCAGCTCGCGCGACACGCGGGAGCGCTCGGCCTCTTGCGACAGCACCACCTTTTGGGCCATGGCGCGCAGCCGGGCATCGGCGGCGCGCTGCTCGACTAAATTCAAGGCAAATCCGCCTCCCGCGACCAGCAGCAGTGCGGCGAGTGCTATCAAAAGTATCTGGTTGCGGGTTTGCACAATGGCCGCCGCGGTCGAGCCGCTAATCAGCGCCTGGGTTTCCTGCAGGTGGTCCAGGTACAGGCCGGTGCCCACCACCCAGCCCCAGGCGGGGATGAACTCCACGTAGCCCAGCTTGCGCTCGACGCGGTGGGTCGAAGGCCGGTTCCACGGGTAGTCCACAAAGCCGCCCCCGCCTTCGGCCCGGGCCACCAGTTGCTGGATGGTCAGGCCGCCCGCGGCATCGCGCAGTTCCCATTGGCTGCGGCCTTCCAGCTGCGGCAGGCGCGGGTGCATCAGGCTGTTGCCGTTACGGTCGTAAACGAAGAAGTAGCTGTCTTCGTCAAAATCCATGCGCCGCAGCAGCGCCAGCGCCTGCTGCTGGGCGGCCACGACATCGCCTTTCTGGTCCACCAAATAGGCAATGGCGCGCAGGCCTACGCGCACAAAATGCGCCAGCTCGTCCTTGCGGGCCTGCAGCAAAATCGGCTGCACCGCGGCGATCTGGGCCTGCGCCAGCTGGTCGGACTGCTGGCGCACCGTCCACGCCACCGCCGCCATCGCCAGCAGCAGCGGCACGGCAGCCAGCAGCAGCACTTTCCAGCGTAAACGCATCGCCATCCTTTCGGTTCAAGCCGCCATGGTAGAGCCTGCCACTTTAGGGAAAACGCTTACGTATTCACACAGAGCGGCGCTCCGCACTAGCACCAATGCATTGGCTTGTCGCGGACGGAATACTCAAGTCTTCGATTTTTACAACGAGACAAGAGCATGCACACTCAACCAAGAAGCATGGCCAACCACGCCCTGTGGGCGCTGGTCGCCCTGGGCGGCGCGGGGGCGCTGGCCAACATTGCCCTGCACCGTGGCGAAACCGTCAACGCCCTGTGGGTGGTGGCCACGGCCATCGCCGTCTACCTGATTGCCTACCGCTACTACAGCCTGTTCATTGCCGATACGGTGCTGAAGCTGGACCCCAACCGCCCCACGCCCGCCGTGCGCCTCAATGACGGGCTGGACTACGTGCCGACCAACAAATACGTGCTGTTTGGCCACCACTTTGCGGCGATTGCCGGGGCCGGCCCGCTGGTCGGCCCGGTGCTGGCCGCGCAAATGGGCTACCTGCCCGGCATGCTGTGGATTTTGGCGGGCGTGGTGTTTGCCGGGGCGGTGCAGGACTTTTTGGTGCTGTTCATCTCTACCCGGCGCGATGGCCGCTCGCTGGGCGACCTGATCAAGTCCGAGCTGGGGCCGGTGCCCGGCGTGATCGCCCTGTTTGGCACCTTCATGATCATGGTGATCATCTTGGCGGTGCTGGCGCTGATTGTGGTCAAGGCGCTGGCCGACAGCCCTTGGGGCACGTTCACCGTGGCGGCCACGATTCCGCTGGCGCTGTTCATGGGCGTGTACACCCGCTACATCCGCCCCGGCAAGATCGGCGAGGTGTCGGTGATCGGCTTTGTGCTGCTGATTGCCTCCATCGTCGGCGGCGGGCAGGTGGCGGCCAGCCCCGAGTGGGCACCGATGTTTACCTTTGACGGCAAGCAGCTCACCTGGATTTTGATTGCCTACGGCTTCATCGCCTCGGTACTGCCGGTGTGGCTGCTGCTGGCCCCGCGCGACTACTTGTCCACCTTTTTGAAAATCGGTGCGATCTTGGCGCTGGCCATCGGCATCGTGATCATTGCGCCCGACCTGAAGATGCCCGCCTTTACCCGCTTTGTGGACGGCAGCGGCCCGGTGTGGGCAGGCAGCCTGTTTCCGTTCTTGTTCATCACCATCGCCTGCGGCGCGGTGTCGGGCTTTCACGCGCTGATCGCCTCGGGCACCACGCCCAAGCTGCTGGAAAACGAGGCCCAGGCCCGCTTCATCGGCTACGGCGCGATGCTGATGGAATCGTTTGTGGCCATCATGGCCTTGGTGGCCGCGTCCATCATCGAACCGGGCGTGTACTTTGCGATGAACAGCCCGCTGGCCGTGCTGGGCCCCACGGCCGAAAGCGCCGCGCAGGTCATCTCGCAGTGGGGCTTTAGCGTTACGCCCGACATGCTGCTGCAAACCGCCAAGGACGTGGGCGAAACCACCATCATCTCGCGCGCTGGCGGTGCACCCACGCTGGCCGTGGGCATGGCACAAATCTTCTCGCACATGGTGGGCGGCAAGGCCATGATGGGCTTCTGGTACCACTTTGCGATTCTGTTTGAAGCCCTGTTCATCCTGACCGCCGTAGACGCAGGCACCCGCGCTGGCCGTTTCATGCTGCAAGACCTGCTGGGCACCTTTGTGCCCTCCCTGAAGAAGACAGATTCGTGGATCAGCAGCGGCCTGGCCACCGGCCTGTGCGTGGCCGCCTGGGGCTACTTTCTGTACCAGGGCGTGGTCGATCCGCTGGGCGGGATCAACACCCTGTGGCCGCTGTTTGGCATCTCCAACCAGATGCTGGCCAGCGTGGCGCTGATTTTGGGCACCGTGGTCCTGTTCAAGATGAAGCGCGAGCGCTACGCCTGGGTCAGCATGTTCCCCGCCGCCTGGTTGCTGATCTGCACCATGACCGCAGGCTGGCAAAAGCTGTTCGATGCCAACCCGAAAATCGGCTTTTTGGCCCACGCAGCCAAGTACCGCGACGCGCTGGACCAAGGCAAGCTGCTGGCCCCGGCCAAAGCCATGGAGGACATGCACCGCGTGATCGTCAACGACTACATCGACGCCACGCTGTGCGCCTTCTTCATGGTGGTGGTGGTCAGTATCCTGTACTACGGTGTCCGCGCCTGCCTGGCCGCCCGCCGCGCCAGCCAGCCCACCACCCGCGAAACCGGCGTGCCCATGCCGAACCAACCCATCCCCATGCCCGGCCGAAGCCGCCGCGCCAATGCTTAAGGAAATCGCCAGCCTGGGCAACTACCTGGGCCAAACCGCCCGCCTGATGGTCGGCGTGCCCAACTACGACACCTACGTCGCCCACCAGCGCAGCACGCACCCGGACCAGCCGGTGATGGGCTACGAGGCGTTTTTCAGGGAGCGGCAGGAAGCACGGTATGGCGGAAAGGGCCGCGTGGGGCGCTGTTGTTGAGTTTTTGGGGTTATTTTTAGGCACCCAAATGGCAGCCCGCGCAGACAGCACCTGCGCGGGCTGCTCCTGTTTTTATCGTCTAAAAATGTAGCAGTCGGCTCGACTGCACGGGCGTAAGCCAGAGGGGTCGGATCACGATTGCGCACCGAATAGCCTGTGTTCGCCTCAACTGCACACCCGCATTCGTGCTCCGACCCCTTTGGCGGGTTGGCGGCGACGGCGATGCGGAACTCTATTCGCATCCTCGGCCGGGCTGTGCCCCCGGCAGGGCAGTCACCTTTCTTTGCGCAGCCATCGAGGCGTAACCCAAAGAAAGGCTGCCCCCACTGTCTGCGCCCTGCGCTGGCGCGACGGGAACCTGCGGTGCGCGCTTTGGGCGGGGTCTGGCTAAACTCGGCTGCGCCTCAAACAACGCCAGCCCTGATCCGCCCAAAGCTGTGCTCCTCGGCGCATCTAGAGGGGGACCCCGGGAGCGGGATCAGCCCGGCGGTGCCGGGCATCGCGCCTAGGGCGCGAGCTGGAGGTGCAGTGGCTGTGGCTGCATCCGAGTCGATGCTTCTGTTTTTATAGTGAAAAATAGGAGCACCCTGCGCAGGTTCTATATGGGCTGGATGGCGATTCAGCTTATAAATATCGCCCAATTTTCCGCAAAAACGGCCTGAGCCAATGGGGTCGGATCACGATTGCGCGCCAAACGCTCGTTGCCGCCTCCCCCACCCACCCGCATTCGTGCTCCGACCCCTTTGACGGATGCACACCGACAGCGATCATCGCCACGCCTCGCGCCCTAGGCGCGATGGGGCGCACAG
>NZ_JBDTEM010000124.1:0-2520 GCF_039922535.1 Rhodoferax sp.
GACAGGCTGACCAGGCTGGCGGTCAGCGCGCCGTTGTAGCCCATCTTGGCCGCCAGCACATAGGCGCTAGATGCCGTGGGCAGGGCCGAAAACGCCAGCAGCACCGTGGTCTGCACGGGGCTCAGGCCGAGCAGCCAGGCCAGGCCCAGCGCCACCACCGGCAGCACAAAATGCCGAATGCCCAACACCGATAGCGCCAGCACCTTGGCCCGGGCCAGCGGGCCAAACCGCATGTCCGCGCCCGCCGCCAGCAGCCCCAGCGTGATGGAGGATGCACCAATGCGGCTGGTGGTGGGCGTCAGCCAGGGGGGAATCGCCACGCCCAACAGGTTCGCCGTCAAGCCGGCGGTGATGGCCCAGATCAGCGGGTTGCGCACCAGCGCCGCGCCAAAGCCGCCTTTTGCATGCCGCACCATGGGCCACACCGCCGCTACGTTCATCAGCGGTACGCAGACCCCAATCAGCACCGCAATCAGCTGCGGCCCCTGCGGTCCGGCCAGGCGCTCTGCCAGCGCCAGGGCAATGAAGGAGTTGAAGCGGAAGGCGATTTGCGCGTTGGCCGCGTGTTCGCGTGCGTCAATGTGGGTACGCAACCACGGTAAATAGGGCAGGGCGTAGGCCAGACCGATGGCGCACAGGCTCAAGCCCAGACCGGCAAAAATCAGGCTGGAGGCGGCCATCAGGTCCAGCGGGCTTTTCACAATTGACTGGAACAGCAGCACCGGCAGCAAAAAATAGTAGGTCAGGCTTTCCACCTGCTCCCATACCGTGCGGTTCAGCCCGGTATAACGGCACACCAGGTAGCCGCACAAAATCAGCGAAAAATCTGGAAACAAGAGCTGCACATAGTTCATGCGCTTGAGAATACCAGCCAGCCCAACCCCTCTATACCCACTGTGACAACCGACCGTATCGACAGCTTCATCGACGCCCTGTGGCTAGAACAAGGCCTGTCCAAAAACACCCTGGCAGCCTACCGGCGCGACCTGACCCTGTTCAATGCCTGGCTGGCAGATGTGCCGCGAACCCTGGACGACGCGCGAGAGCACGACATCCAGGCCTACTTTGCCGCCCGCCACGCCCAGACCAAGGCCACGTCGGCGAACCGGCGTTTGACCGTGTTCAAGCGCTACTACCGCTGGGCGCTGCGCGAACGCATGGTGCACACCGACCCCACGCTCAAACTGCAACCCGCGCGCCAGCAGCCGCGCGCCATCAAGACCCTGACCGAAGCCCAGGTCGAAGCCCTGCTGACCGCCCCCGACGTGGATACCCCCCTGGGCCTGCGCGACCGCGCCATGCTGGAGTTGATGTATGCCAGCGGCCTGCGGGTCAGCGAACTGGTGCTGCTCAAAACCTTCCAGCTCAGTCTGAACGACGGCGTGCTGCGCGTCATGGGCAAGGGCAGCAAGGAGCGGCTGGTGCCGTTTGGCGAGGTCGCCCGCATCTGGCTGGAACGCTACATGGCCGAGTCCCGCCCGGACATCCTCGACGGCAAGCAGACCGACGACCTGTTCATCACCTCGCGCGGCGAAAAAGCCGGGCGCGCCATGTCGCGGGTGATGTTCTGGATGCTGGTGCGCAAATACGCGCTGGCCGCTGATATCCATGTGGCCCTGTCGCCGCACACCTTGCGGCATGCGTTTGCCACGCATTTGTTGAACCACGGTGCCGATTTGCGGGCGGTGCAGATGCTGCTGGGGCATGCGGATATTTCGACCACCACCATCTACACCCATGTGGCGCGCCAGCGGTTGCATGATTTGCACGCGGCACACCATCCGCGGGGGTGAAGGCGGTTTGTATGTGTGCTGGTTGGGGTTAGCTTGTTTTTAGGGCGGGTTGACCTCGTCTGGTCGGAGCTTGGGCTGGTCAAGCTTAGCTAATCCCATCCCCTTGGCCGGGAGCTTAATTCCGGCTATCGGTGATACTTTAGTTTTAGGCGGGAGACTGATATGGCTGTCAACTTGGCGGAAACGTGCTTGCTAGTGTCAGGTCTAAAGTCGAGTGACTGTGCCTCCTGGGTGCAGGCTTGGGGCTCGATTGGTGCAATTTGCGCCGCCTGGTGGATAGCCAGTCGCCAGTACAAGCTAGGGCAGCGTGACGCTCACCAGAAAGAAATCGGGATTCGTCGTCAACTAGTCGCTTCGATTTCAAACATACTGGAGTTTTCTCTTGTAATTTTCGAGCGTGTAATGGCCTTGCAGCATGCAGACATATGTGAGTTCCTGAATTACAAAGTCGACTCGCAGCAACATTCTCTTCGCCGCGACGCCTTCGCTGTAGATTCCTACCTCGCTGCGTTGCAAAAGATCGATAGCGGAGAGCTGTATGACTCTGTGATGTCGGAGCAGCTTATGTTGGCAACATTTGCCTTAGACGTGCTCCGCCAACATCTCGACAATATGAGGTCGATCGATCACCCTCACAATATGGAGCCAGCATATGTGTTTGGGCCGATTTCCGGAGCATTTGCCGCAATTAGTAAAGCAAGGAAAACGTATGTTGATTCCATATTCG
>NZ_JBDTEM010000125.1:0-29463 GCF_039922535.1 Rhodoferax sp.
ATTTCGCCGCCAATCGCTGCGCCTTGCAGCACCCGCATGGCCAGCAGCAGCAAGGGCGCGGCTACGCCGATCCTTGCGTAATTAGGCAGCAGGCCGATCACCAGTGTGGGTAAGGCCATCATGAAAATGCTCAAGGTGAACATGCGTTTGCGCCCCAGCAGATCGCCAAAATGCGCAATGATGATGCCGCCCAGGGGCCGCGACAAATAACCCGCGGCAAAGATGCCAAAGGTCTGCAGCTGGCGCAGCCAGTCGGGCATGTCCACCGGGAAGAACTGCTTGCCCAGCACGGCGGCAAAAAACACATAAATCACAAAGTCGTAAAACTCCAGCGTGCCGCCCAGGGCGGACAGGCCCAAGGTGTTTACGTCTTTGCGCGACAGGCCAGAGGGAGAAGACGGCACAGGTGCGCCTGCGGGCAACGGAAGGGAAGAAGACATGGTTTCTTTGGGCAGTAGAGGAAACTGCTGAGCGTGGGTAGTGCAGGCCGAATGGCTTGCAGGCAAAAGTTCAAGCAGCCCAGGGTGGCGGGCTAAGAGCCGGGACTGGCGGCGCGGCGGGTTCAGCAGGGCCGCCAGGAACAGAGGCGCTGGCGCAGACGAAGGCCGCATTCTAAGGGGTGGCCCTGATTCACGCGGCCCACGGCCCCCTAAATCAGCCCTGGCATGGGAGACAATGGACCCCATCTGGCCTGATCAGGCTGCATCCATCCCACACTCCACACCCACCATGAAGCGCCTCTGGCTCCTGTTCGCCCAAACCGCCACCATTTTGCTGGCGGCCTATTTTGTTGTGGGCACGCTCAAGCCCGAATGGCTGGGCAAGCGGCCGTTCAGCGGCTCCAGCATTTCGCTGATCGAAGCGCCCGCCAGCACCTCCAGCCTCCCCGCCAGCGGCAGTTTCAGCGCGGCCGCCAAAAAAGCCTCGCCCGCCGTGGTCAGTATCAACACCAGCAAAATGGCCGAGCGCGACCCGCGCAGCGACGATCCCTGGTTCAAGTTCTTCTACGGCGAGCGCGGCGCGCAAGCCCAGGTGGGCCTGGGCAGCGGCGTAATCGTCAGCCCGGACGGCTACATCCTGACCAACAACCACGTGGTCGAAGGCGCAGACGCCATCGAAGTCACGCTAAACGACAGCCGCCACGTGCAGGCGAAAGTGATCGGCACCGACCCCGATTCCGACCTGGCCGTGCTGAAGATCCAGCTCGACAAGCTGCCGGTGATGGTGCTGGGCAGCTCGGATGCGCTACTGGTGGGCGACCAGGTGCTGGCCATCGGCAACCCGTTTGGCGTGGGCCAAACCGTCACCAGCGGCATCGTCAGCGCGCTGGGCCGCAACCAGTTGGGCATCAACACCTTTGAAAACTTCATCCAGACCGACGCGGCCATCAACCCCGGCAATTCGGGCGGCGCGCTGGTAGACGTGAACGGCAACCTGATGGGCATCAACACCGCCATCTACTCGCGCTCGGGTGGCAGCATGGGCATCGGCTTTGCCATCCCCGTGTCTACCGCCAAGCTGGTGCTGGAAGGCATCGTCACCGACGGCCAGGTTAAACGCGGCTGGATCGGCGTGGAGCCCAGCGACCTATCGCCCGAGCTGGCCGAAACCTTTGGTGTGAAAGCCGACCACGGCGTGATCATCACCGGTGTGCTGCAAAACGGCCCCGCTTCGCTGGCAGGCATACGGCCCGGCGACGTGATCGTGCAAGTGGGCAACAAGCCAGTGAACAATGTGTCAGAGCTGCTGACCAGCGTCGCCATGCTGCAGCCTGGCAAGGCATCGCCGTTCAGCGTGCTGCGCCAGGACAAGCAGTTGGCGCTGGAAGTGACCCCGGGACTACGCCCCAAGCCCGCGTCGCGGGTGGAACGCTAAGCACTACAAATTTAATAGCTTCCAGCGCAGGTAGCACTTGCGCTGGAGGCCGATTTGGCTAAGATTTTGTAGAGACAGCTTCTTCGTCGGGTGCCTGGGTGTGCTTGATGAAGACCTGCGCCGCCCAGATGCCCACCTCGTACAAGATACACATGGGTATGGCCAGCGCCAGTTGCGACACCACGTCGGGCGGGGTCACGATGGCGGCGACGATAAACGCCAGCACCACAAAGTAGCCGCGAAAGCTCTTCAGCTTGTCAACGCTGACCAGGCCCATGCGGGCCAGCACCACCACCACAATCGGCACCTCAAAAGCCATGCCGAAGGCCAGGAACATGGTCAGCACAAAGCTCAGGTAGGCCTCGATATCGGGCGTGGCCTTGATGCTGTGCGGCGCAAAGTTCTGGATGAACTTGAACACCTGGCCGAACACGAAAAAGTAGCAAAATGCCACGCCAATGAAAAACAGCAAGGTGCTCGACACCACCAGGGGCAGCACCAGCTTCTTTTCGTGCGCGTACAGGCCCGGCGCCACAAACGCCCACACCTGCCAAAGCACAAACGGCAAGGCCAGCATCAGCGCCACCATGAACATCACCTGCAAGGGCACCAGAAATGGCGAGATCACCGAGGTGGCGATCAAGGTACTGCCGGCGGGCATAGTGGCCACCAGCGGTTGGGCCAACATGTCGTACAGCCGTGCCGGGCCGGGGTACAAAGCCAGGCCACCGGCGGCTACCATGACGGCAATCAGCGCCTTGACCAGGCGGTCGCGCAGCTCTACCAGGTGCTGCACAAAGGGCTGCTCGGTGCCGGCTAGTTCGTCGTCTTGCGTTTTTTGAGGATCGGACATGGGGCTTTAAACCGGGCCTGGCCCAGAATGACACCGAGGCCGAAAGGCCCCAGGTTGTTGATTTTTTAAGTATTTTGAGAAGTGGGCTTGGGCCGGAAGCGGGCCACACGGGCCGCACCCGACAAGGCCTTGGTACGCACCCCGGCGCGGGCCTTGTACCACTGTGGCGTGGCACCCAGCTTGGTGCGCCAGCGCTTGTGCGGGAGCTTGTACTCGGGGTACGTGGTGTACGCATCGGCCGACACCGCAGGGGTGGCATCGGTTTCTGACCACTGCTTCTCGAAGTCGCTGGCGTTGGTCTGGATGGTCTGGTGCACGTCGCGCGCCGCACCTTCCATCGTTTCCTTCATCTTCTTGAGCTCGTCCAGGTCCATGGATCGGCTAACTTCGGCCTTGACATCGGCCACGTAGCGCTGGGCCTTGCCCAGCAAAGTGCCCACGGTGCGGGCCACACGCGGCAGCTTTTCCGGCCCGATGACGATCAACGCCACCGCGCCAATCAGCGCCATTTTGGAAATGCCGAGATCAATCACGGATGGCGCGCCAGATCAAGACTTGGTCTTGGCTTCAACATCGATGGTGTTCTTTTGCGCAGCCGCGCTGGCAGACACCTGGGCGGTGGGCTTTTCGTCATCCACCGACGCAGCGCCGTCCTTCATACCGTCTTTGAACCCCTTGACCGCGCCACCGAGGTCGCTGCCCATGTTCTTCAGCTTCTTGGTGCCAAACACCATCACCACGATCAACAACACGATCAACCAATGCCAAATAGAAAAAGAACCCATGGAATAACTCCTAACAAAGTGTTTCTGATTTTAGACGGCGCAGATGACGGTCTACGCCATTCCTCGCGATACCCTTAGCTCTTCACTAACCCTTTAGCCAGGGGCGCGGCCCACCGATGACATGCAAGTGCAGATGGTGCACTTCCTGCCCGCCATCATCCCCCGTATTCACCATCACCCGAAACCCGCCCTGCGGGTAAGGCCTGCAACCCTCTTGGGCCGCCAGTTGGGGGGCTAGCACCATCATGCGCCCCAACAAAGCCCCGTGCTCGGGCTGCAACTGCGCCATCGACGGAATATGCAACTTGGGCACCATCAAAAAATGTACTGGTGCCCAGGGATGGATGTCGTGGAAGGCCAAAAGTTCTGCATCTTCATAGACTTTTTTGGACGGAATCTGGCCCGCAATGATTTTGCAAAACAGGCAATTCGGGTCATGTGCCAGCACGGTCATACAGCATCTCCTACCGCCTGGCTGGCATTCATGGCCACCATGCCCCGTACGATACGGTACAAAAACCACAATGAAATCAAGCCCCAGGCGATCCAGCCCGGCAGGATGAACAGAAACCACAACGGGGCCGTCACCACGTATAGCACCCCGGCCCACAGTACCGAGCGGATGCGCCAGCTGAAGTGGCTGGCCTGCCAGGTGCCTTCGGCCTCGCTCTTTTTCACTAGGTCGATCACCAACGCCACGATCAGCAGCACCGCACCGGGCTGCGCCCCTGGAATCACCGCGCCGACGGCCACCACCAAGTGCAGCAAATAGCTGACCCAGCCCACGGTTTTCAGATCCTGCGCCTTTTCGCTGTCGATAGCGCGCACGTCGATGGTGTCGTTCATGGGGACTCCGCCTCTCGGCTTAAAACTTTACGCAAGGCTTTTTCTTCGATGCCGCTGGTGCCTTCGCGGCGCTCCAGCTCGGCCAGTACGTCGGCAGGGCTGAGGCCAAAGTGCGCCAGCGCCACCATGGAGTGGAACCACAGGTCGGCCACCTCTCCCACCAGCTTGGCCTGCAGTGCGGGGGTGTTGCCACCGTATTCGGCATCCTTGGCGGCCATCACGGCCTCGGTGGCTTCTTCACCCATTTTTTTCAGAAACGCGTCCGGCCCTTTGTGCAGCAGCCGGGCCACATAGCTGGCGCTGGGGTCACCGCCGTTGGCCGCCTTGCGGCTCTCAATCGTGGCGGCCAGCCGGGCCAGGGAGTCATTAGAAGTCATAGCCATTACTTGTAGATGGATTCCGGGTCTTTCAAGACCGGTTCGGTGGCTTTCCAGGCCTTGTCGCCTGCGGCATCTGTGTCGAGCAGGCTGAAAAAGCAGCTGTGACGGCCCGTGTGGCAGGCAATTCCGGGGGTGTGGCCGAGCTGCGTCACTTTGAGAAGGACGACATCGTTGTCGCAATCCAGCCGTATCTCGTGCACGGTTTGCACGTGGCCCGACTCTTCGCCTTTAAACCACAGCCGGTTGCGCGAGCGACTGAAATACACCGCACGCCCCAGCGCCGCCGTTTGCTCTAACGCCTCGCGGTTCATCCAGGCGAACATCAGCACATCGCCGCTGCTTGCCTCTTGCGCAATCACCGGGACCAGCCCTTGGGCGTCCCATTTCACATCGTTTAGCCAATTCATAGGCCGTATTGTCAGCGATTGCACAAGCGCACCTCCCAGCCTTGGGGGATGAGGCAAATATAGAATGTGCCATTTTTTGACCGCCTGTACGGTGAACACAGCATGGACTACCCCGGAAATTTGATCGTCGTAGCGGCCCCCAGCGGTGCTGGCAAGTCCAGCCTGGTCAAGGCCTTGATGGAGCTGGATGCCAAGGTGCAGCCCTCGGTGTCACACACCACGCGCGACCCGCGCGGCCAGGAAAAACACGGGCGGGAATATTTCTTTGCCTCGCAGTCTGAATTTGATGCCATGGTGGCAGCCGATGCGTTTGTGGAGTGGGCCGAAGTGCATGGCAACCGCTACGGCACCTCCAAAAAAGCCATTGAAGAGCGCATGGCACTCGGGTCGGACGTCATTCTGGAAATCGACTTCCAGGGTGCGGTGCAGATCAAGCAGATTTTTGCCAATGCGGTACTGATTTTCATCCTACCGCCCAGTTGGGAAGAGCTGCGTTCCCGGCTGGAGCGCCGGGGCGAAGATGCACCCGATGTGATCGCATTGCGCCTGGAAAATGCCGCCATTGAGATGGCACAAGCCCATAAATTTGACTTCGTTATAATCAATGAGCTATTTGACAGGGCAGTTTTCGACCTGAAAACCATTGTGCATGCCCAGCGGCTCAAATTTGCGGCCCAGCGCCGTGCCCGAGCCGACACCTTCAAATCCCTGAACATTGTTTAGTTTTCCGAAAGAAGATCATGGCCCGTATCACCGTCGAAGATTGCCTGGTGCAAATCCCCAACCGTTTCCAGCTGGTGCTGGCCGCCACGTACCGGGCACGCATGCTTAGCCAAGGCCATGCCCCCAAGATCGAAAGCAAAAACAAGCCGGTAGTCACCGCCTTGCGTGAAATCGCTGCGGGTAAAGTCGGCATCGAGATGCTCAAAAAAGTACCCAACTGATCGCATTGGGCTTAAACCCACCTCAAAAGGCACCGCAATGCGGTGCCTTTTTTGTTGCACGCAAGGCAAATGCAAGGCGCAAGCTATATTCAAGCCATGAGTGACAAGCATTTCCCTGCAGAAGGTTCGCCCCCTAAACCTCCCCACAAAAAAGGCGGTCACACGCCCAGCCCAGCGGCCGCCAATGCCGCCGCCGCCAGCTTTGCTGCTCTGATGGCCAACCTGCACTATCTGGATGCCGCCAGCGTAGAGCATGTACGCCAAGCCTACCGGTTTGCCGACGAAGCCCATCTGGGGCAGTTGCGCAACAGTGGCGAGCCCTATATCACCCACCCGATTGCCGTCGCCGCCCAGTGCGCCGCCTGGAAGCTGGATGCGCAGGCGCTGATGGCGGCCCTGCTGCACGATGCCATGGAAGACTGCGGTGTGACCAAGCCGGAGTTAATTGAACGCTTTGGTGCACCGGTGGCCGAGCTGGTCGATGGGTTGACCAAACTCGACAAACTGCAGTTCAACACCCGCGAAGAAAACCAGGCCGAATCGTTTCGCAAAATGCTGCTGGCCATGGCCCGCGACGTGCGGGTGATTCTGATCAAGCTGGCCGATCGCACCCACAATATGCGCACCATGGGCGACATGCCGCGCTCCAAGTGGGCCCGCATCGCCTCGGAAACCTTGGATATTTATGCCCCCATCGCCCACCGCCTGGGGCTGAACCAAACTTACCGCGAGTTGCAAGATCTTTCGTTTCGCCACCTGCGGCCCTGGCGCTATGCAATTTTGGCCAAAGCTGTAGCCAAAGCGCGCAACCGACGGCGCGATTTGGTGCAAAAAGTGCAGCAGGAAGTCGAGGCTGCATTTGCGAAAACAGACATTTTGGTTCGTATTGCGGGGCGCGAGAAAACGATGTACTCCATCTACCAAAAGATGGACGACAAGCACCTGAGCTTTGCCCAGGTGACCGATATTTATGGCTTCCGGGTCATCGTCACCAGCGTGACCGATTGCTACACCGCACTGGGCGTGCTGCACCAGCTCTACAAACCGGTGCCCGGCAAGTTCAAGGACCACATTGCGATTGCCAAGCTCAACGGCTACCAGTCGCTGCACACCACGTTGGTAGGCCCGTCCAGCGTCAACGTTGAATTCCAGATGCGCACCGAGGCCATGCACTTGGTGGCGGAATCCGGCGTGGCCGCGCACTGGCTGTACAAAAACAACGAAACCGACAGCGCTACCGCCGAGCGGCTGGGCACCAAATGGCTGCAGTCGCTGCTTGACATCCAGGACGAAACCCGCGATGCCGCCGAGTTCTGGGACCACGTCAAAGTCGATCTGTTTCCCGATGCAGTCTATGTGTTCACCCCCAAAAGCCAAATCATGGCCATGCCGCGCGGTGCCACGGTGGTGGACTTTGCCTACGCCATCCACAGCAATGTAGGTGACCGCACCGTAGCCGCCAAAATCAACGGAGAACAGGTGCCCTTGCGTACCGAGCTGCGCAATGGCGACATCATTGAAGTAATTACCGCGCCGGTATCGGCCCCGAATCCCGCCTGGCTGGGTTTTGTGCGTACTGGCCGGGCGCGCTCCAAGATCCGCCACCACCTGAAAAGCATGGCGCAAACCGAATCTGAGAGCATGGGCGAAAAGCTGCTGACCCAGGCCTTGCGTGCCGAAGGGCTAGAGCGATTGCCTGAGGCCACAGCGGAAGGCCAGCCGATCTGGGACAAGCTGCTGCGCTTTACCGGCAACCGCACGCGGACCGAATTGCTCACCGACATCAGCATGGGCAAGCGGGTAGCCAGCATCGTGGCCAAACGCCTGGTAGCTTTGCTGACCGAAAACGGTGAAAAGCCCGATGCATTGCTACTGACGCGTGAACGCTACACCGCACACGAGCGTCTGTCCCAAGGTGCCGTGGTCCTGGATGGCAGCGAGAACACTTCGGTTCAGTTTGCCCGCTGTTGCCGCCCGATTCCAGGCGATGCAATCGTGGGTTACCTGGGTCGCGGCGAAGGCCTTGTGGTGCACACCGACGATTGCGCCGTCGCTAAACGCCTGCAGTACAAGGACAGCGAACGCTTCATTGCCGTAGACTGGGCGGATGAACCTGTACGGTCTTTTGAAACGGGTGTCGTTGTCACCGTAAAGAATAGCAAGGGTGTACTAGCCAAGGCCGCCGCCGCACTGTCTGCAGCTGAAGTGGACATCACCCACGTGGATATGGGGCAAGAAGGCGAACAGGAAGCCACCGACATGCGGTTTCTGGTGTCGGTGCGCGACCACGCCCACTTGGAAGTGGCTCTGCGCCAACTCAAACGCACACCCTCGGTGTTGCGGGCGGTACGCGCCAAACCGGCGGCTTAGAACACATTCTCAAAGCGGCGCAGGGTACTCCACCCGCAACACTTCGATCTCTTGCACCCCCACCGGAGACTGCATGCGCACCACATCGCCCACCCGGGCTTTAAGCAGCGCGCGGGCAATCGGGGACACCCAACTGACCTGCCCCTGGGCGGTGTCGGCCTCGTCAATGCCATAAATAGTGACCGTGCGCTCTTGGCCCGAGGCATCTTTGTACGCCACCGTGGCACCAAAAAATATCTGGTCGTTGCCAAAGTGCACGCGGGGGTCCACCACTTCGGCGATTTCCAGGCGTTTGGTCAAAAAGCGGATGCGCCTATCGATCTCGCGCAGGCGTTTTTTACCGTAGATGTAGTCACCGTTTTCAGAGCGGTCGCCATTGCTGGCCGCCCAATAGATGACATCCACGATTTTGGGGCGCTCCACTTCCATCAACTCGGTGAATTCGGCACGCAAGCGGGCGTAGCCCTGGGGCGTCATGTAGTTTTTGCTGCCTGCAGGCAAGGGCGCGGGTGCCGGGGCATCGTCGTCGTCGTCTTGGTCGGCATCGGTTTCGCGGGTAAAAGCTTTGCTCATAAGCTGGCTACCTTACCGTGAAGTGGGCGTAAAAAGTAAAAAGCCCGTCACCTTGCGATGACGGGCTTCTACATTTGGTGCGGCTGGCAGGAATTGAACCCACGACCCCTTGGTTCGTAGCCAAGTACTCTATCCAACTGAGCTACAGCCGCTAAGTTTACGATTCTACAACGGATTTCGGGTAGCAGTAAAGCTGTTTGAGAAAAATGCGGCCTGCCTCAAAATTTCTTCAGCCCACTCCCTCCCTAAGCCCGCTAGCATTAAGGCCATTCAGGAGACACCTTTGCCCCACGTCATTACCAACATTGAAGACCTGCGCGTGCTGGCGCAAAAACGCGTGCCGCGCATGTTTTACGACTACGCCGACTCTGGGTCATGGACCGAGGGCACCTACCGCGCTAATTCGGCCGACTTCCAAAAGATCAAGCTGCGCCAACGGGTCGCCGTCAATATGGCCAACCGCAGCACCCGGGTGAAGATGGTGGGCCAGGATGCCGCCATGCCGGTGGCCATCGCCCCCACCGGCCTGACCGGCATGCAACACGCCGATGGCGAAATTCTGGCCGCGCGAGCAGCCGAAAAGTTCGGCATTCCGTTCACCCTGTCCACCATGAGCATCTGCTCGCTGGAAGACATTGCCGCCCACACCAAGGCGCCTTTCTGGTTCCAGCTGTACTGGATGCGCGACCGCGCCTTCATGGAAGCGCTGATGGACCGCGCCAAGGCCGCGGGTTGCTCGGCGTTGGTGCTGACACTGGACCTGCAGGTGCTGGGCCAGCGCCACAAGGATTTGAAAAACGGCATGACCGCGCCGCCCAAGCCCACGCTAGCCAACATCCTGAATCTGATGACCAAGCCGCGCTGGTGCCTGGGCATGGCTGGCACGCGCCGCCACACTTTTGGCAACCTGGTGGGTCACGCCAAGAACGTCAGCGATATGTCGTCGCTCAGCGCCTGGACCAAGGAGCAGTTTGACCCCCAGCTCGACTGGAACGATGTCGAGTGGATCAAAAAGCGCTGGGGCGGCAAGCTGATCCTCAAAGGCATCATGGACGCAGAAGATGCCCGCCTGGCCGCCAACAGCGGCGCAGATGCCATGGTGGTGTCCAACCACGGTGGCCGCCAGCTCGACGGAGCCCCCAGCGCCATCGAAGCACTGCCTGCCATCGTGGACGCGGTTGGCTCACAGATCGAGGTCTGGATGGACAGCGGCATCCGCTCTGGCCAGGATGTTTTAAAGGCCTGGGCCTTGGGCGCACGCGGCACCATGATTGGGCGCAGCTTTTTGTACGGGCTGGGCGCGATGGGCGAGGCCGGGGTCACCAAATGTCTGGAGATCCTGCACAAAGAGCTGGATGTCACCATGGCTTTTTGCGGCCACACCCAGATCACGACCGTGGATAAAAGCATTCTGTTGCCCGGCACGTTTTAGCCCAGCATTTCGTGGCCTTGGCGGCATAATCGTTGCACATTTTGTAACCGCCAACACGGCAAAAAGGATGAACTCCATGGGCACAGAAAAATTTCGCTTGGTCACGCGCAGTGATTTCGACGGGCTGGTGTGTGCGGTGCTGCTCAACGAGCTGGACATGATCAACGAGATCAAGTTCGTCCACCCCAAGGACATGCAAGATGGCAAAGTAGCCATCACGGCCAACGACATCACCACCAACCTGCCCTATGTGGCGGCGGCCCATATCGCGTTTGACCACCATGCGTCCGAGACCATCCGCAACCAGAGCGGGCTCAAAAACCATGTGATTGATGCAAACGCACCGTCGGCGGCGCGCGTGGTGTTTGACTACTACGGCGGTGAAAAAGCCTTCCCCAACATCACCGTGGACATGATGGATGCGGTAGACAAAGCCGACTCCGCCCAGTACGTACGCGACGAAATCATGCAACCCGAAGGCTGGGTGCTACTGAATTACCTGATGGATGCGCGCACCGGCCTAGGGCGTTTTCGGGAATTCCGCATCAGCAACTACGCGCTGATGATGGATTTGATCCAATACTGTCGCGACCACGGCATCGAAGACATTCTGTCGCTGCCCGATGTCAAAGAGCGCATCGACATCTACCAGGAGCACGCCGACAAAGCCAAGGCCCAGATCCAGCGCTGCGCTACGGTCCACGGCAATCTGGTGGTACTGGACCTGCGCGAAGAAGAAACCATCTGGGCCACCAACCGTTTCATGGTGTATGCGCTGTTCCCGCAGTGCAACATTTCCATCCACGTCATGTGGGGCGTACAAAAGCAAAACACCGTGTTGGCCACCGGCAAGTCCATTCTGGACCGCAGCAGCAAGACCAATGTAGGCGAGCTGATGCTGACCTACGGTGGTGGCGGCCACCATGCGGCGGGCACCTGCCAGGTAGAAAACGACCAAGCCGCCGCGGTACTGCAAAAGCTCATCACCCAGATCAACCTGGACGGATAAATTCATCGGCGCGAATCGTATCGAGAATCAATCTCATTACAATGGGTTTTTGACCTGTCCGCGTCAACCGCAAAAGTCTTGCGGTTCGCGGGTAGGGACACCAAGGACCTGCGCCGTGAAATCTCTTGTGCTGAGTGCCGCACTGCTGACGGCTTTTGCCGCCACTGCCCAAACGACCGCCCCCGTCACTGCGGCCACTGTCGCCGCCGACTACAGCAAGCTGGTTTATGCCAGCTACGCAGACACGCTGACCGCGGCCCAGGCACTGCAAACGGCGATTACCGCATTCAATGCCGCCCCCAGTGCCGAAGGCCTGGCCAAAGCCCGCAAAGCTTGGTTGGATGCCCGCGAGTTCTACGGCCAAACCGAAGCCTTCCGCTTCTACGCGGGCCCCATCGACGACAAAAACGGCCCTGAAGGCAACGTCAACTCCTGGCCCATGGACGAGGCCTATGTGGACTACGTGGTCGGCAGGCCCCAATCCGGCATCATCAACAACCCCAAGGTCAAGATCAACGCCAAAACCCTGACCGGCCTGAACCAGCGCAGCGGCGAAGAAAACATCGCCACCGGCTGGCACGCCATCGAATTTCTGCTCTGGGGCCAGGACCTGAGCGAAACCGGCCCGGGCGACCGTTCGTTTGAAGACTTTGTGAACGGCAAAACCCCCCATGCCAACCGCCGCCGTGAATACCTGACCGTCGTCGTTGACTTGCTGATTGCCGACATGCAGACCGTCACCAAGGCCTGGGCACCCGATGCCAAGAACTACCGCGCCAAGTTTGAAAAGTCGGGCACCGACTCCCTGCGCCGTATCCTGGTGGGTATCGGCTCCCTGTCACGCGGTGAACTGGCCGGTGAGCGCATGGAAGTGGCGCTGGCGTCCAAGAACCAGGAGGACGAACAATCCTGCTTCTCCGACAACACCCACCGCGACATCGTGACCGATGCCCTGGGCATCGAAAACGTCTGGCTGGGCCGCTACAAACGTGCTGACGGCAGCGTCTTGCAAGGCGCATCGCTGCGCGACCTGGTAGCCGCCAAAGATCCCGCCATTGCCGATCGCACCAGTGCGCAAATTGCCACCAGCGTTAAAGCAGCGGAGGCCATCCACGCCCCGTTTGACCGCGAGATCGTGGATGCGGAAGGCCGTAAACGCGTGCAAGCGGTGGTCGATTCGCTCAAGCTGCAAAGCAAAGACTTTGTCGATGCAGCCAAAGCCATTGGCATTGCCAAACTGAGCATCGCCGAACCCAAGGGCAATTAAACCCATGCGCCTTTTGAAGCACTGGCGCACACCATTTGCGCTGGCCCTGGCAGGTGCCGGGGTCAGCGCCGCATGGCTGACGCTGGCAAGCCCCACCACGGTCGATCCCGCAGAAGAAAAACCCGGTGGCGACACCACCGTCTTTGAAGTCGGGCTGAATGCCTTCTCCTTCCCTGCGGCCAATCTGGACGAAGACGGGCGCACCACCTTCGCCATCGGCAACTCGTTTTTTCGCCGCAACTGGGTCGAAGCCCCCTCCTCCACCGCCGCCCGCGATGGTCTGGGGCCGCTGTTCATCGCCCGATCTTGCGGTGGCTGCCACAACCAGGACGGCCGCGGCGCGCCGCCCAACAACTTCAAACACGGCTGGACCATCGAGCAACCGATTGCCCTGCTGTTTCGCCTGTCGGTCATGGGCGCAGACGGCAAACCCTTCCCCGAACCCACCTACGGCGACCAGTTTGCCAACGCCGCCGTGCAAGACGTGAAACCCGAGGGCCAAGTGCACGTGCGCTACACCGAACATGCAGGCCAGTTTGCCGACGGCACCCGCTACAGCCTGCGCAGCCCGCAGTACCGCTTCGACCACCTGGGCTACGGTCCCATGCAGCCTAAAACCATGGTCAGCCCGCGCCTGGCGCAGCAACTGCCCGGCGTAGGCTTGCTGGAAGCCATTTCTGAGGCCGACATCCTGAACAACGTACAGCAGCAAAGCAGCCGTACCGATGCCATCAA
This sequence comes from Rhodoferax sp., assembly GCF_039922535.1. Lineage (GTDB taxonomy): Bacteria > Pseudomonadota > Gammaproteobacteria > Burkholderiales > Burkholderiaceae_C > Rhodoferax_B. The sequence continues at coordinate 13,477 of NZ_JBDTEM010000125.1, forward strand.
AGGCATGGCCAACCGGGTGTTTGACCCGTTTGCAGGCAAAGAGGTGCTGGGCCGCTTTGGCTGGAAGGCCAATACCGGCAGCCTGGCACACCAGACGGCCGCCGCCTTCAACGGCGACATCGGCATCACCTCTGAGAAGTTCCCCAACGAGAATTGCACGCCCAAGCAAACCAACTGCCTGAAAGCCCCGCGCGGCGGCGACCACGGTGGACCAGAAATCGACAACATCCTCTTGGGCAAAGTCATCCAGTACCAAGCCACGCTGGGTGTACCCGCCCGGCGCGACTTCAACGACGTAGACGTGCGGCGCGGCCAGGCCCTGTTTGCCCAGGCCCAATGCGCCGTCTGCCATCGGCCCAGCTACACCACCGGCACGTCCCCGTTTCCGTCTCTGAGTGGGCAAAAAATCAGCCCCTACACCGACCTGCTGCTGCACGACATGGGCAAGGGACTGGCCGATAGCCGCCCGGACGGCCTAGCCAACGGCCAGCAGTGGCGCACCCCGCCGCTATGGGCGCTGGGCTTGGTGCCCGACGTGAACGGCCACAGCTTCCAACTGCACGACGGCCGCGCCCGCAATACGATGGAAGCCATTTTGTGGCACGGCGGCGAAGCCGATACGGCCCGCCAGCAGGTGTTGAAAATGCCCAAAGCCGACCGCGATGCGCTGGTGAAATTCGTCAACTCTCTCTGACAGAAAGCCTGCTGTGCCACTCTTGATTGACCGCCGACAGTGCCTTGCCTTGGGCCTGGGTGCACTGTGCGGTGCCGCCGGAGCGGCCCCTCTGCCACCCCGCATCGCCAGCCCGGCCATCACCCAGTCCGACTGGGTACGCAACGCCCTGCGGCTGCACTTTGTGCCCGCCGCGCAGGCCTTTGCCCAGTCCAGCGCCACCCTGCGCGACACGCTGGCGGCGGGCTGCAGCCCAGCTACCGCCCGCCCTGCATGGCGTGCAGCCATGCTCGACTGGGAACGGCTGAGTGCCGTGTCCGTCGGCCCACTCCTGGAGCGGCGCAGCGCCCGCAGCATCGACTTTTGGCCTACCCGCCCGGTGATGGTGAACGCCGCCGTGGCGAATCCGCCGCTGACCGCCGCCGCACTGGATGACCTGGGAGCCCCCGCCAAAGGCCTGCCCGCCCTCGAATTCCTGCTGTGGCAAGCCACGCCCGATGCCGCCCAACGCACCTACGCCGCCGCGCTGGCCCAAGGCTGTGCGCTGGAGGCCCAGGCCGTGTTGGCCGACTTCCAAGCCCTGGCCGCCCGCGCCTGGACCCCCGACACCGCACTCACCGCCTTCAACGAATGGTTCAGCCAGGCCGTGGGTGGTCTGGAGCAACTGCGCTGGAAGAAGATGGGCAAACCCGCCCGCAGTGGCCGCGCCAGCGACTGGCCGCGCGCCACCAGCGGCAGCACCCGGGCCGCGTGGCAGGCCAGTGGGGCCAGCATGCAAAACTTTCTGGTCGGCACCGGCCGCAGCCAGGAGCAAGGCAGCCTGAACGGCTACCTGGCCGGTGAAAACCAGCTTGCCCTCTCAAACCAGTTGGAGACGGTCGTGGCCTTGCTGCACACCCGCATGCTGGCAGCCGACCCGGCCCGCGCCGCCAGTGTCAGCGCCGCCATGCAGGCTCTGGCCCAGGCCAAGAAGCTGCTCGAAGACAAAATCGCACCCGAGCTGAAAACCATGGTGGGTTTCTCGGAGTCTGATGGTGATTGATGCCTTTCTACCAAAGCATCTACGCCGCCGCGACTGGCTGGCCCTGGCCGCCACCAGCATCGCCCTGCCCAGCTTTGCCACCACCGCCGCCCACACCCCCGGCCTGCTGACCTCCTGGGTCATCGACGACCAGGCCTGGGCCGGTGTCTGGCAGCCCGGCAGCGCACCGCGTGGCGTGGCCCTGCCCAAACGCGCCCACGAGGTACAAATGCTCCACCCCGCGCTGGGCCACCCCGGCCAGGCGCTGGCCGTAGCCCGCCGCCCCGGCGAAACCCTGCTGCGCTTTGACACCCGCAGCGCCCGCGCCGTGCTCTGGCATGACATCGAAGACGACCGCGTGCTCTGCGGCCACGCCTGCTACGCGCTGGACGGCAGCGCCCTGTACACCACCGAGACCAGCACCGACACCGGGGCCGGTTTCATCGCCGTGCGCGACCCGGTGAGCCTGGAAAAAATCCGCGAATTCTCCAGTGGCGGCCTGGACCCGCACATGGTGCTGGTCGAGCCCGACGGCACGTTGCTGGTGGCCAATGGCGGCTTGCTGAATCTGCCCGAAACCGGCCGCACCAAGCTGAACCTGCAGCAGATGGACTCGTCCATCGCCCTGCTGGATGCCGCCACCGGCGCGCAGCGCCAGGCCTGGCGCGCCAGCGACCCGTTTTTGAGCCTGCGCCACCTGGCCCGCGCGCCCAACGGCACCGTGGCCATCGCCATGCAGGCCGAACACAGCGATGCCGCTGCCCGCCGCAATGCCCCGCTGCTGGCGCTGCTGGACACCCAAGGCCTGCGCACCATCGCCCTGCCGGAGAACTTGGCCCTGGGCGGCTACGGCGGCGACGTGGCCTTTGTGCCGGGCCGCAATAGCCCCAATGACGACCGCTTTGTGGTCAGCGCCACCCACGCCGGGCAACTGGCCTGGTGGTCGGCCCAGGGGGGTGACCCGCGCCAGCTCCCCCTGCCCGGAGCCGGCGCTCTGGCGAGCCTGGGCCCGGACTGGCTGGCCAGCGGTGCGCAGGGTGGCGTGCGCGGTGAGGTGGCCACCCACCGCGTGGACCAGCAGCTCGCCAGCGTGCACTGGGACAACCACGGCAAATGGCTGGCCTGATCCCATACTATTAAAAACATAGCTGCTTGCGCAGTTACTTCCTGCGCTAGAGCCACTTTTTCCTTAAGAAATTTTGGCAAAACGGCCTACCACGGTCGGGTGCAGCGCACGGTATGGGGTGCCGCTATCAGCACACACCTATAATTCAAATACAAATAATTCTCGTTACCATCATCTAAGCGAGTGTGCACGACCACCGCTATTCCGGCATTTCTTTTAGGACTTTTAGCCCATGCAATTTCAATTCAACGCTCTGCGACGCTCCTTGGTTCTGGCGCTCGGCCTGGGGGCGGTAACCCTGGCAGCCCACGCCCAAAGTTCGGCCGACAGCCATACGCTGGTCATCTACAACGCCCAGCACGTCACGCTGACCCAGGCCTGGGTCGATGCCTTCACCAGCGACACCGGCATCAAGGTGGTGGTGCGCAATGGCGGCGATGCCGAGCTGGGCAACCAGATCGTGCAAGAGGGTGCTAATTCGCCCGCCGACATTTTCCTCACCGAAAACTCCCCCGCCATGGCCTTGGTGGATAACGCCAAGCTGTTCACCCCGCTGGACCCGGCCACCCTGGCGCAAGTGCCGGCCGAGTTTCGCCCGGACCATGGCCGCTGGACCGGCATTGCCGCCCGCAGCACGTTGCTGGTCTACCGCAAGCTCAAGTTTCCGTCCAAAGACCAGTTGCCCAAGTCTTTGATGGACCTGGCCGACCCGGCGTGGAAAGGCCGCGTAGCCGCTGCGCCTGCGGGGCCTGACTTCCAGGCCATCGTCAGCGCCGTGTTGCAGCTCAAGGGCGAAGCCGCTACGGCGGCCTGGCTCACCGGCTTGAAAACCAACGTGGTCACCTACCGCAGCAACAGCGCCGCCATGAAGGCCGCAAACGACGGCGAAGTCGACACCGCCATCATCTACCACTACTACTACCTGGGCGACATGGCCAAGGGCGGCGCCAACACCGAAAAACTCGGCACGCTGTACTTCCGCAACCAAGACCCTGGCGCGTTCCTCAGCGTATCCGGTGGCGGCATTTTGGCCTCCAGCAAGCGCCAGCCCCAAGCCCAGGTATTTATGAAATGGCTAACGGGTAAGGCCGGGCAAGACATTTTGCGCACCGGCAGCTCGTTTGAATACGCGGTCGGCGTGGGTGCGCAGTCCAACCGCAATCTGCTGCCGCTGCCCGAGCTGCAAGCCCCCAAGGTGGACATGTCCAAACTCAACACCTCCAAGACCACCGAACTGATGCTGAAAGCCGGGCTGCTGTAAGCCCTCCCCGCATCGCATCGCATCGCGCAGCGGCTTGCTATTCAAAATAGAGCTGCTTGCGCACCAGGAATAAGCGCCATCGGCCTGTTTCCTTCTCCATTTCAGCCTACCGCCCCCACGCAGTGCCGCCCACCCACGGGCTGGCACCGGGCGGCACCGGTGGGGGCCCGCACGCCGTGCAGCAAGCACCGTCGCGTACGTGCAACAAAATGTGTTTGATTTGAAGATTTTTGGGTTTGCCATGGGGATTTATGCCACATCGCAACAAGAATGATTCGCATTAATTTACAATCGTGCGGTATTTCTCACCCCAGCCAGCCAAGCCATTGAGACCCCTCAGGGTCTGCGCATTAGCCAGTCGTCACCCGCAAATCCTCTTAGGCGAATCTCCATGTCTCGACGCAAAACCTTCAAACAAAAAAGCACGCTAGCGCATATACAACCTGCGCAATTAGCTATAAAAACTGCAGCACCGTATGCGGTCTTGCCCATCGGCGCGATGATGCTGGCCGGCTCTATGGGTGCCATGGCGCAAACCGCTCCTACCGATGCCAAGACCTTGGCACCGGTGACGGTGAGAGAAAAGGCGGAAGCTCCCCAAGGTAAAGACTCGATCAAGGTGGAACGCACCACCATCGGCAAGGGCAACCAGGAACTGCGCAACATTCCGCAGTCGATCACCGTTCTGACCGAAAAGCTGATCACCGACCGTAATTTCGACACCATGAAAGACGTGCTGCGCAATACCGGCGGCATTTCGTTCCAGGCGGCCGAGGGTGGCGAAGAAGACATCAAGCTGCGCGGCTTCAGCCTGCAGGGCTCGGGCGACGTGTTTGTGGACGGTATCCGCGACCCGGCCTTCTACGAGCGCGATACCTTCAACGACGACCGGCTGGAAATCCTGCGCGGCTCCGCCGCCCTGCTGTTCGGCCGCGGCTCCACCGGCGGCGCGGTCAACCAGGTCAACAAGCAACCGCTGCTGATCAACCAGAACGAAGTCGATGTGACCCTGGGCAACCATGCGTACCGCCGTGCCACGGGCGACTTCAACATCAAGACCGGCGAAAGCTCGGCCCTGCGCATCAACGCCATGGTCAACAAGGCCGACAACAACGGGGCCGGCAGCAGCATCGACAAAACCGGCATTGCCGCCGCCTACCGCTTCGGCATCGGTGAAGTGGACGAATTCTCGGTCGGCTTCTACCAGCTGGAAAACAACAACGGCATCAACTACGGCATCCGCTGGATCAAGCCCACGTCGGCCTCGCCCACCAGCACCTCGCAACTCAACCCCAACCTCGATCCAGATGCCTACTACGGCATGGACAGCGACTACAACCATGGCCGCGCCACCTACGGCACACTGAGCCACGTGCACCGCTTCTCTGGCGACACCGAACTGAAAACCGTGGTCCGCAAGGGCCGCTACACCCGTGACCAGCGCGCAACCCTGTGGAACTTTGCCGGCGCTGCGGCCCAACCCAACGGCCAAGCGGTGGGGCTCGACAACTTCGGCCCCAATACGGTTCTGACACGTGCCGCACAGAACAAGGTGCAAGACCTGGACACCCTGTATGGCCAGTCTGACCTGAGCAGCAAGTTCGAGGCACTGGGCTACAAACATGAATTGCTGACCGGCCTCGACTTCGCCCACGAAGAGCGCACGGTCTATGGCACAACGCAGACCACCGCGCAAGCGACAGCCGCGGGCCTGAGCCGTCCCAACACCACGATAGGAACCCCTGACGACGGAGCCTCCATCCCTGAAGGCTCCCGCCTTTTCGGCATGAGCAACAACTACACCTCCAACGGCTATGGCATCTACGCCCAGGATTTGGTGCAGTTGGCCCCCATGTGGAAGCTGCTGGGTGGCCTGCGCTTTGACCACATGCAGGCCGACTACAACGCCTATACAGCGAGTACGGGTGTCCAGACTGGCAACTACAGCATGAACATTGCCAAGATCAGCAAACGCGCAGGCGTGTTGTTCCAGCCGAACGATCTGATGTCGTTCCACTTTGCCTACGCCACCTCGTTCAACACCTCCGGCGATGCCTACTCGCTGGGTGCCACGAACGCAGAAACCCCACCCGAAGAAAGCCAAAACCTGGAGTTGGGTGCCCGCATCGACTCGGCGGACAAACGTTTCACCACCCGCCTGGCCCTGTTCCAATCGACCAAGCTGCATGAGCGCAACACCGATCCGCTGATCCCCATCGCGATTCTGTCGGGCAAGCGCCATGCCCAAGGTCTGGACCTGGACTTCACGGGTCGCCTGACACCGCAATGGGAGGTTTTCGGCTCCTATTCGTGGATTCCGGTCGCCCGCATCGACATCGGCGCGCAAGGTGCGGAAGGCCAGGGCCAACGTCCGTCGCTAACCCCCAAGTACAGCGGCACGGTGTGGACCACTTACCAGATCACACCGCAAATCCGCGTAGGCGGTGGTTTGAACTTCAAGGGCAAGCAGCAACCTAACCGCAACCCGGGCTTCTTCTCGCCAGGCTACGTGACAGCCGACCTGATGGCCGAGTACACGGTGATTGAAGACAAATTCACCATCAAGGGCAATGTCAACAATGTGACCAACAAGCTCTACGGCGATGCGCTGTACACCTCCTTCTACGTGCCCGGTGCAGGCCGCACCATGCAGGTCACGGCCAAGTACAAGTTCTAAGCTGGCTGCTTTTGTCTTGATCACCACAAGCCGCCCTGACCGTGATGGTGAGGGCGGTTTTTTACGTTCCAATACCGCCATGCTGCTGCACATTCCCAAGATCCTGAGCCCCGAAGAAGTTCTGCACGCCCAAAGCCTGCTGGCCAACGCCCCTTGGGCCGATGGCCGTGCCAGCGCGGGCAGCCAGGCGCAGGCGGTTAAAAACAACGAACAGCTGCCGCACGACTGCGATGCCGCCAGCCAGATCCGCGCGATGCTACTGCGCGGGCTGGACCGCAACCCCACCTTCTTCTCCGCCGCCCTGCCCAAGCGCGTGTTCACCCCGCGCGTCAACCGCTACAGCGGTGCCAGCAACTTCTACGGCGCGCACGTGGACAACGCTGTGCGCTTCGCCCCCGACACCGGGCAGCGCGTGCGCACCGATATCTCCGGCACCTTGTTTTTGAGCGAACCCGATAGCTACGACGGCGGCGAGCTGGTCATCCAGGACACCGCGGGGCCCCAGCGCGTCAAGCTGGCCGCTGGCAGCCTAGTGCTGTACGCAGGTACCAGCGTGCACCAGGTCACGCCCGTCACACGCGGCACCCGGCTGGCCTGCTTCTTCTGGATCGAGAGCATGGTGCGCAGCCAGGAGCAGCGCCAATTGCTGTTTGACCTGGACATGGCCCTGCTCAGCCTGCGCCAGCAGCACGGCGAAGGCCCCGAGACCACGGCATTGACCGGCACGTACCACAACCTCCTACGCATGTGGGCTGACACATGACCGCCCCGTCGGTCGAAACCATTCCCCCCGGTGTCGTCACGCTGGAAGACCACGCCCGCCACGCGCAGACGGTGCTGGACGCGAATGCCTGGGCCTATTTCAGCGGCGGCGCGGGCGATGAAATCACCGTGCGCGCCAACCGCTGCGCCTGGGATGGGTTGCAGCTCTACCCCCGCGTGCTGCAGCCACTGGCCGGTGGCCACACCCGCGTTAAGTTGTTGGGCCGCACCCTGGCGCACCCGATTCTGCTGGCCCCGGTGGCTTTCCAGCGCATGGCCCACCCGGACGGCGAACTGGCCAGCGCCTATGCCGCAGCGGCGCTGGGCGCAGGCATGGTGCTCAGCACGCAAAGCAGTTTTGCTATGGAAAAAGTAGCTGCCGCCGCAGGTAATGATTGCGCCAGAGGCCCTTTTTACTTCCAACTTTATCTACAGTACGACCGGGCGGTCACCCTGGAACTGGTGCGGCGCGCCGAACAGGCCGGGTTTGAAGCCCTGGTGTTGACGGTGGATGCCCCCACCCACGGTGCCCGCGACCGCGAGCGCCGGGCAGGTTTCAAGCTGCCTCCGGGCGTGTCGGCTGTGCACCTGGCCGGGCTGGCACCGGCACCCAACGTGGCGCTGCAGCCCGGCCAAAGCGCCTTGTTCGACGGCCTGCTGGCCCACGCCCCCACCTGGGACGACGTGGCCTGGTTGCAAGCCCACACCCGGCTGCCGGTGCTGCTCAAAGGCATCTTGCACCCGGCCGACGCGCGCCAGGCCGCGGCGCTGGGGCTGGCCGGCATCATCGTCTCCAACCACGGCGGACGCACGCTGGACACCACGCCCGCCACCGCCGCCGTGCTGCCGCGCATCAAGGACGCGGTGGGCGCGCTGCCGGTGCTGGTGGACGGCGGCATTCGGCGCGGCACCGACGTGCTCAAAGCAATGGCCCTGGGGGCCAGCGCCGTGCTGATCGGGCGACCTTACGTGTACGGCCTGGCCAACGCCGGTGCGGTGGGCGTGGCCCATGTGCTGCGCCTGCTGCGCGACGAACTGGAGATCGCCATGGCCTTGTGCGGCTGCAAAACCCTGGACCAGGCCAGCGCCGCCCTGTTGTTGGAAGGGAAATCAACGATAGGCATTGCAAATGCGACGGATTCGTATTTATAATTGCGACATCTTCTCAACCGCCAGCCAATGTGCTCGCCGCCATGATTGTTTGTGTTTGCCAACGGGTTTCTGACCGCGAAATTGCCCGCCACGCGCGTGCCGGTTTCGGGTTTGACGACATCCAGCTCGAACTCGGTGTGGCCACCCAGTGCGGCCGCTGCGAAGGCTGTGCGCGCGACATCGTGGCGCAGTGCAATGCGTCGCACCCCGTTGCCGCCATCCAGCTCGCCAGCAGCATTTTGGAAAGCCGGGCATGGAACTCTTCTCCTCCCTCTGCGGCAGCCTGATCTTTGTGCTGGGCTCGGCCTGGTGGATCTTTCGTAAATAAATTTAGTTGCGCCCTTGCGCCGTGCGTCCGTTGACATAAATGGCGATGCTTGGCCGTGGCCCCATTTTTCGCATGCCGTATGAATAGCACCTTGTCTCCCTCTCCCGCGCCCCGCTTTAGCCGCAATGCCCTCATCGTGGGCAGCGTGCTGGTGTTCCACGGCGCTGCGCTGTGGGCGCTGCAAAGCGGACTGGTGCGCCAGGCCATCGAAATCATCGTCCCAGTGGAAATGCTGGCCGAGATGGTGGAGCCGCCCAAGCCCAAACCACCGCCCCCCGCGCCGCCCGCTCCGGTAAAGCAGCAAGTGGTTAAAACCAAGGCCCCGACGCCACCGCCCGCGCCCCGGCCGATGGCGATTGCCGACCCCACGCCGACACCCAACGCACCCACCGGCGTGACCACACCACAGCCCCCCGCGCCCCCTATCGCCGAACCCGTAGCGGTGGCACCTGCCGCGCCGCCCGCAGCACCACCTGCGCCCCCGCGCATCGTGCTGCCGTCCAGCGATGCCGACTACCTGAACAATCCCAAACCCACCTACCCGGCCATGAGCAAACGCCTGGGCGAACAGGGCAAGGTGCTGGTGCGGGTGTTTATTGGTATCGACGGCATCCCCGACAAAGCCGAGTTGAAGCGCAGCAGCGGCTATGACCGGCTGGACCGGTCGGCGCTGGAATACATCCTGAAATGCCGCTTTGTGGCGGGCAAGGTCAACGGTGTGCCCCAACCCATGTGGTACGAGGCCCCGGTTAACTATGTTCTCGAATAATTTTTACTTTTGGAGTTTTTAATGGAATCGCAATTCGGTATCGCCAACGTCTGGACGCAAGGCGACTTTGTCACCAAAACCGTGGCCATCATTCTGCTGGCCATGTCGCTGGCCTCGTGGATCGTCATCATCATCAAAGCGCTGGATGTCTTGAAGTTCAAAAAACTGGCGGGTAGCGCGGCCGATTTCTGGCACAGCGAAGACTTCGCCACCGGCCTGAAAAAGCTGGGCGATGACCCGACCAACCCGTTCCAGCAATTGGCCCTGGAAGGCCGCGAAGCCACCGCCCACCACCGCAACACCAAGGCCCATCTGCACGACAGCCTGGACGTGAGCGACTGGGTGACGCGCTGCCTGCGCAACAGCATGGACGAGTTCACCGCCAAGCTGCAATCCGGCCTGGCCATCCTGGCATCGGTGGGCTCCACGGCTCCCTTTATCGGCCTGTTTGGCACGGTTTGGGGTATTTACCACGCGCTGCTGAGCATTGGCCTGTCCGGCCAATCGACCATCGACAAAGTGGCCGGTCCGATTGGCGAGGCGCTGATCATGACGGCCCTGGGCCTGGCCGTGGCGATTCCGGCCGTGCTGGGCTACAACGCCCTGGTGCGCGGCAACAAATCCATCCTGATCAAGCTCAATAGTTTTGCCCACGACCTGCACGCCTACTTTGTCACCGGGGCCCGCGTGGCCACCGGCAGCGCAGCGAATGTCGTGCCCATGAAAAAAGGGAGCTAAGCCATGGCTTTCGGAACCCAAGACGAACCCGATGAGGTGATGAACGAGATCAACATGACGCCCCTGGTGGACGTGATGTTGGTGCTGTTGATCATCTTCATCATCACCATCCCGGTGATGAAGCACGCCGTCAACATCGACCTGCCGCGCGCCACCAACCAGGTGCAGGACGTGAAGCCCGAAACCATCCGCCTGAGCGTGGATGCCCAGGGTGCCTACTGGTGGAACGAAAACCAGGTGGCCGATGCCGATCTGGTGCCCATGCTGCAAGCCGAGGCCGCCAAAGAACCGCAGCCCGAACTGCACATCCGCGGCGACAAGGACGTGCGCTACGAGCGCGTGGCCCAGGTGATGGCAGCGGCGCAGCAGGCAGGCGTGAAGAAGATCGGCTTCATCACCGAGCCGAAGGCAAATTAAGCTTTTTTGTAGAAAACTTCACGAAAGGTGTTGCGATTTAATTGAGAATGGTTATCATTAACCAATCGAAAAATCTTGCACATACCCTTCACCAAGGAATTCACCATGTACGCAACCCTCTCAGCCCGCCCCCAGTTCAACCCCACCTCGGGCGAGAACGCCAATGGCGTGCTCCAAGGTATGGACATGGGCAAAGCCGCACCCAAGCTGGCCTCCGCAGTGGAAAGCCGGGACCTGCTCAAAGGCCAAAAGGCCGTAGAGATCCTGCACAACGGCGCCATTTACCGCCTGCAAAACACCAAGCTGGGCAAACTGATCTTGACGAAATAAGTTTCATCGTGGGGCGATCCGCAGACTTCACCAAGAAGTCTGAGAGGATCGTTTTTGCTAGCCAACGGCAAGGGGCATCAGTCCTTTGCCGACTAGCCATGCTTTTTTTCCCACACCCCTCCCCCTATTCAAACCCAGCTCAAGGCTTTAACGCCGGGTGCACTACCGGATACCGGGCCCGCGCTTCCAGCGTGTCCAGATCGATGTGGTTGCGCATGTAGCGCTGGCTGGCCGCCTGGAACGGCTGGTGGTCCCAGTACTGCGGCACGCCCCGGTTTTGTGCCGCGTAGTGGAAGCGGCGGCGGCGCTGGCTGGCCACCACTTCGGTACGCAATTGCGGCAGGTTCCAGCGCGCAGCCACCTCGGCCCGAAAGGACTGCAGCAGGTCTGCACTGGCCGGGTCGGTGGCCAGATTCTTCAGCTCATTCGGGTCCGCCTGCAGGTCAAACAACTGGTCCGGGTCGCCGGGTGAATGCACGAACTTGTGCACCCCACGCCGCAGCATGACCAGCGGGGCCACGGCCCCCTCGCCCAAATACTCGCCCACCACCTCGTCGTGCCCGCCGGTGCCGACAAGGTGCGGCCAGACGCTGCGCCCATCCAGTGCCTCGGGGGCGGCCGGGGCGACACCGTCAAACGCCATGTCCACCAAAGTGGGCAAGATGTCCACCAGCGACACCGATGCCGCCACCCGGTGCGCTTGGAAACGCTTTGGCGCGTGGACGATCAGCGGCACGCGGCAGGCATTTTCAAAAAAGTTCATCTTGTACCAAAGCCCGCGCTCGCCCAGCATGTCGCCGTGGTCCGACAGCAGGATGACGATGGTGTTGTCGGCCTGGCCGGTCTGTTCCAGCGTGCGGCGGATTTTGCCGATCTGCTCATCCACGTACGACACCGCGCCGTAGTAGGCGTGGCGGGCGTTGCGGGTCTGCTGGGCGCTGATGGGTGCATTGTCCATGTCGCTGACGTGGCGCAGACGTTTTGAATGCGGGTCCATCTGCGCCGGGTCGATCGGGGCCACGCGCGGCATGTCGATGTCTTCATCGCGGTACAAGTCCCAGTACTGCTGCGGAATGGCGTATGGGTCGTGCGGGTGCGTCATCGACACCACCATGCAAAAGGGCCGCGCGTCGTCGTCGCGCACGATGTCAAACAGCTTTTGCTGCGCCAAAAACACCACTTCTTCGTCGAAATCGAGCTGGTTGCTGCGGATGCAGGTGCCTGCGTCGGTGACCGAACCCATGTTGTGGTACCAGCTGGGGCGCAGCTCGGGCTGGTCCCAGTCGGGGGTCCAGCCGAAGTCGGCGGGGTAGATGTCGGTGGTGAGGCGCTCTTCAAAGCCGTGCAACTGGTCGGCCCCGCAAAAATGCATCTTGCCCGACAAAATGGTGCGGTAGCCCGCGTGGCGCAGGTAGTGGCCGAAGGTGAGCACCTCGCTGGGCAGCTCGGCGGCGTTGTCATACGCGCCAATCGCCGAGGGCAACTTGCCCGCCATGAACACATAACGCGACGGCGCGCACAGCGGGCTGTTGGTGTATGCCGATTCAAACACCACGCCGCTGGCAGCCAGCGCGTCGATGTGCGGGGTTTTGCTGACGGTGTTGCCGTAGGCGGCCAGCGCCGAGGGCGTGAGCTGGTCGGCCATCAGTATCAAGATATTCGGTTGTGCCATACGATCTTTCACTCCAAACATAATGGGGGTTTATGCAAAAAATGCAGTCTACGCAGGTGGTATCTGCACGTGAAGACTTTCATTTCTTATACATCCATTAACATTGCTTATGGCAACACCGCGCCGCCTCCCGCCCCTGCAAAGCCTGGTCTTTTTTGAGGCCGCCGTGCGCCACCTGAGCTTTACCGCCGCCGCGCTGGAGCTGGGCACCAGCCAGCCCGCCGTGAGCCAGCGCATTGGCCTGCTGGAAGAAGACTTGGGCGTGCCGCTGTTCAAACGCGGGCACCGGGGCGTGTCGCTCACCGCCGACGGGCTGCAGTTGTTCAACGCCGTGCGCGACAGCCTGGGCAGCATTGGCGAGGCCGCCGCCCAGATCCGCAGCCGCCGCGCCCGCCAGGTGCTGACGGTGGCCACCGACTTCGGTTTCGCCGCCTACTGGCTGATGCCTCGGCTGGCCGCGCTGCGGGCGCTGCTGCCCAACCTGGACGTGCGCATCGTCACCACCCAGGACCCCTTCGACATCCGTGGCGAGCCGGTAGACATCGCGATTGCCTTTGGTGCGGGCCCGTGGCCGGGCTGCACGGCGGTGCCGCTGTTTCCGGAAATCGTGGTGCCGGTGTGCAGCCCCGGTTTTTGGGCCGCACACGGCCTGACGGGGCAGGCTGCCGATCTGGCCAAGCTACCCCTGCTGCATCTGGAAAGTGCCGAGCCGCTGCGCTGGCTGGGCTGGGAAAACTGGTTTGCACTGCACGGCGTGGCCACCACCGGCGAGAGCCACGACCTGACGCTGAACAACTACCCGCTGGTGATCCAGGCCGCGATTGCCGGGCAAGGCCTGGCGCTGGGCTGGACCCCGCTGGTGGACGACCTGGTGCGCAACGGCCAGCTGGTCGCCGCCTTTGCCCAGCCCGCTACCACGGCCCACGGCTACTTTCTGGTGCAACCCACCGCGCAGCGCACGCCCGAGTCGGTACAGCGCTTCAGGCAGTGGATCGTGGGCGAATGCGCAAGCGCTTTGCTGCACAGTCCATTTTTAGATAAAAAAGGCCTCTAGCGCAGGTAGCACCTGCGCTGGCAGCTATCAAAATAAGAGTAATTACAAGCCGATGGCGGCAATACCGGCCTTGGCGATTTGCGCGTCTTCGGGCGACTTCACGCCGCTGACACCCACGGCACCGATGCAAAAACCGTCTTTCATGATCGGCACGCCGCCTTCGAGCAGGCCTTCCACAAAGGGAGCGGTCAGGAAAGCGGTGCGGCCACCGTTGATGATGTCCTCATACACCTTGGTTTCCTTGCGGGCCAGCGCAGCCGTGTGGGCCTTGGCGGGCGCAATATGCGAGGTCAACGCCGCCGCACCATCCAGGCGCTGAAAGTGCAACAGGTGGCCGCCGTCATCGACAATGGCGATGGCCACCGCCCACTGGTTCTTCAGCGCTTCGGCTTCGGCTGCAGCGGCAATGGTTTTCACGTCGGCAGATTCGAGGACAGATTTGGTTTTCAAGGCAGTTTCCTAATGGATGGTGAAGGCCAGAAGCATAACGGCAGCATGCATTTTTTGCGGCAGTGCAGCATGAAAATCCGCCGGTTTTGGCCTGGGTCTGTCCAGTACCCCCATGAAAAATAGGTCGTCCCGGCGGCAATATTTCTGCTTTGCCCTTGAATCGTCCTAGAATTTCCCCATCTGCTTTGCAGACTTTGAAGGACAACTCCTATGAACGACCGTTACACCAGCGCAGGTTTTGGCTTCGGCGCCAACCCCGTCGCTTTGCAAGAGCAGCGCAACCGCGTGATGCGCAACACCTACTGGCTGCTGGCCCTGAGCCTGGTGCCCACGGTGCTGGGCGCTTGGATTGGCGTGGCCACCGGCATCACGCAAGCGCTGCACGGCGGCTTGGGGCTGGTGGTGTTCATGGGCGGCGCGTTCGGCTTCATGTACGCGATTGAAAAGACCAAGAACTCGGCCGCCGGGGTGCCGGTGCTGCTGGGCTTTACCTTCTTCATGGGCCTGATGCTGTCACGCATGATTTCCCAGGTGCTGGGTTTCAAGAACGGGCCTGACTTGATCATGACCGCCTTTGCGGGCACGGCAGGCGTGTTCTTGGTGATGGCCAGCGTGGCCACCGTCATCAAACGCGACATCTCGGGCATGGGCAAATGGCTGTTTGTGGGCGTACTGGTGCTGCTGGTCGGCAGCGTGGTCAACATTTTTGTAGGCTCCACTGCGGGCATGATGGCCATCTCGGTAGCGGCCATCGGCATTTTCAGTGCCTACATGCTGTACGACCTAAAGCAGATCATCGACGGCGGCGAAACCAACTACATCACCGCCACCTTGGCGCTGTACCTGGACCTGTTCAACATCTTCCAGAGCCTGCTGGCCTTGTTGGGCATCATGGGTGGCGAACGCGACTGACCGCCCGGTCAGTACCCTTGCCAAAGGCCCTTCGGGGCCTTTTTCTTTGGCGGCTACCAAACTAAGGTTCAATGTTAGAAGCCAGAAGCCGATAATCTGGATACCGCTGCTTTTGAACCGCCCCATGTCCACCCGCCACCTCCTCGTCTCTTGCGCCGTCCTGCTGCTGGCAGGCTGCGAGATCCCGGGTGTCTACCCCGACCCCAAGGTGTTGGCACGCGAGGCCGATGCCAAAGCCACGGGCGGTGCCTGCCGCCACGCTCTGCGCGGCATCGAAGACTGCTACACCTTGAATCCCAAAGCCTCCAAGGCCGCGGTGTTTGAAGGCTGGAAGGAAATGGATACCTACATGCGCGAGAACAAGATCGAAGGCGTGGCCTCGGTCGTCAAAGTGCCTGTGGAAGGCGAGGCCCCGGCCGAAGAAGCCGTCGCCACCACCAAAGAAGAAGCCGCCCCCAAGGCCAAAGAACCCCGCAGCGGCAAAGCCAAAGCGTCTTAGGGTTCTTAAGCTTCCAGCTCGAACACCGCCATGCTTTCCACGTGGGCGGTGTGCGGGAACATATTCACCATCCCAGCCGAGACACAGCGGTATCCCGCCTGGTGCACCAGCACGTCGGCATCGCGCGCCAGCGTGGCCGGGTTGCA
>NZ_JBDTEM010000126.1:0-4924 GCF_039922535.1 Rhodoferax sp.
CCAACCCTTGCATGGGCAGGGAGCCCATGCAGCGGTCTGCGACAACCAACCCATCCCGATTGCACCCCAACGCGACCTCGGCTTATTTACGGACAAGTTCTAAGCGCCGTCGGCTCCACCTGGGTCCACAGAGCGGCCGTCAGCACCACGCCCAGCGCCCCCACCCCGCCAAACACCAGCCAGGCCGTCGCCCGCGCGCCGTCCACCACCAGCCAGCTCCCCACGTAGTAGCCCGCCGTGCCTGCCAGCGCGCCGGCCACACTTAGCACGCCGAAGAAAGTGCCTTGGCTGCCGTCCGGGGCCACCGTCGAAGTCAGCGTTTCAATCGCGGGCAGGATGGTGGTTTCCACCACGGTATAGCCCACCACAAACAGGTAAAACCACAGCAGGCTGTCGGTCAGCGCTACGCTGGCAAACAGCAGGCTGGCCGCTGCGTAGGCCACCAGCAGCAACTGACGGGGAGGGGTGTGCACCAGCCACTGCCGGGCCAGCACCATAAAACCCACGCCCACGATGCCGTTGACCACGTAAATAGCCGCCGTGCTGCCGCTCTCCGATAGGTTTTTCAGGTAGATCGGAAACGCCACGTACAGCTGGGGAAACAAAAAGTACCAAGGCATCGCCGCGCACACCAGCAGCTGAAACGGCCGGTGCGTCAGCGCGGTGCGCATGCTGCGCCAGCCGCCCGATGTTGGGGTAGATCCCGAGACATGTGCACTGTCCATCGCCGGTTGCCGCCAGGCCCGCAGCGCCAGCAAGATAAACAGCACGGCGCTGACCGCAAAGCAGGCCTTGACGCTGATAGTGCTGCCCATGGCCCCCAGGATGGGGCCAATGACGACCCCCAGGTTTAGCATCTGGTTGTTGGCCGCAAACACCGCCGACAGCCGCTCTTGCGGTTCGCGGCCCAACACCCCAAACAGCGCCGATTCGTACACCGCCACCCCGGCGCCGCACAGACACGCCGACAGCACCAGCAGCACCGTGTCGCTTTGGCTGGCAAACCCGGCCAGGCCCACGCCCCGCAGGCACAGGCCCAGCACCAGAGCCGGTTTGGCTCCATACCGGTCCACCAGCGGGCCGGCCAGCAGCGGCAGTGATTGGGCCAGCAGCAGGTTGGCCCCCATCACCGTCGCCAAGGCCGCCGGGCCCAGCAAAAGATCCCGGCTCAAGAACACCGCCAGCAGCGGCACGGTCATGAAGTGCGAGGCGTTCATGCACAACTGCCCCCACAGCAACTGCCGGATGCGCGGAGGAAAGTCCGCCCAGGGGCCTAAGATTTTTGCGTGCATGGGGGCTTCCTGGTTGGGGTTTAACCAGGGGAATTGTAACTGTCTAAATTATTTTGATGGTTAACCTGAGGAAAGTAAAAAGCCCCTAAAGCGGCAAAAAATGGAGAATCCGCTATGCAGATGATTTTGGCCATTGATGTATATCCCACCTGCGCTGGAAGCTATCTAAAAAGTAGCAGCATGGCGCGCCGTTACAGGGCGCAACCTCGGGCGCGCCGGGTAAGGCCCCAAGCTGCTGCAACAGACCCAGCGTATCCATGATGATGCGGGTGGACTTGACCTTGGGCCCTTCAAACTGGTCGATGACCATGCCCCACATACGGACGGCACGGTGGCTGGGCGGTATTCCCGGGAAGTTGCCGCGCTGGGTTCCTTCCCAAATGAAGCGGGTCAGGACGCGGCTGTCTTCCGCCATTTGTTCATGGACGCTCCAACGCATGTCCGGAAAGGCGGTGCGCAGACCGGCTAAGGTTTCCTCCAGACCCATGAGGCCTGGCCCGAAAATGGCACCTCTTCCACCATGTCGTCATGAAAGTACTCGCCGGTGGCGGTAATCTCGCCGGAAAACAGCACCCGGTCGAGAAACTCTGCAATGCGGGCCTGGTTGTGTTCTGACATGGACATCTCCTTGGAGATGAACGGGCTATGCGTCGTAACTTAATGTAAACCGCAAGCCGCCCAGCCTGCTGAATGGATGGCTATGGCATTGAATTTAGTTGCGAACCTGAAAGTCCTGCCCTTCGTAGCCGCCTTGGAAGGACGTGATCGGGTTGGAAAGATAGCGCCCGATATCGGTTTTTAGACTTTCATATTCGGTAGTTCCCATCTTGTAGGCCGAATTGCTGCCAATCTTCAATACATCTGCCTGGTTTGCGCCGATGACCGAGGACGGGTGGTAGCTGGACATCAAAACCGCAGAGATGGTGCGGCCATTGCTGTTCTCTATGAGCCAGCGTACCGGCTCGTAATTGGATAGTACTAGTACCAATGGTGTCGGCCCAGGCGCAACACTGACTCGCACTACTCCTGTAGCCCGCTGGTTTGCCGTGCCTGGCGTTGTGCTGTGGGCTTGGTATACACCAATCACGGCCACACGGGCGTTGCTGGGAATG
This sequence comes from Rhodoferax sp., assembly GCF_039922535.1. GTDB lineage: Bacteria > Pseudomonadota > Gammaproteobacteria > Burkholderiales > Burkholderiaceae_C > Rhodoferax_B. Next base: position 2,405 of record NZ_JBDTEM010000126.1, read on the forward strand.
TTGGTTAGCAAGGGGCGCACACTGGCTGCGGGTCTTGGCGGTGCGATGCCTATGCCTTGCGCAGTTGCAGATTTCCGGATGGCGTCAATCGCGGCCTCTACCGCTGCGGCTGGTGACCCATCGGGTACTGGTGTCGGGTTTGGGGTAGTCGGTGTCTGCAGTTTGACCAACTGGCGCTCAAGATCGGCTTGGGCCAACAGGCGATTCAGGGGTTGAGGGTCACTGGTGTCCACAGCGGTGCGCACGACGATAGTGTTGTTGACGCGCCTCGCATAGCCAGAGCGTGGCCAAAAACTTAATGCCGCACCGCTTTCTACGTCCGCGCCATTCACTGTTGAGACCTTGAGATCCGCTACGTCGAGCAGCTTGTACGTGGCCGGAGACACCGCACTCGCCTGCTGGATAAAAAAGATACCGGAGTCGGTCAGCTTTGCAAACCCATAGCCATTCAGAGTGGATAGAGCCCAGTTTCCTTGTTCTCCTGTTGTAAGGTCGAGCCAGCCTAAGTCACGCATGGAGAAATACACCAGCAACGATTCGTTGCGCATCAACATGCTGGTGGATGAGGTTAAGCCCATGCCTTTGAGGTGCCATTGTTAGTTTACGGTCGTCACAAGACGGCCATCCGCACGGCGCGTATGGTCTATAAGCCATGCTGAGTAGGTTCCTCCTACTAGCAGTTTGTTCGCTGAGCTTGGTATAGATTGCGACCAGCTCAGGTTTTTATCTGTTGCTGCATAGGTTTCGCCGATACCGGTTTGCAGGTCTAACAGAACGCCATTGCTGCTGCTGCCTTCATTGAGTACCAATGCACCTACCTCTGGAATCCAGGCGACGACATTGTTGTAAGTGTCCGTGCTCCATAGAAGGTTTCCGCTTTCGGTATCAAACAAGTTCAGACTTCGATTCGACACCGGCACGCTGAGTAAGCGGCCGTTGGGCGAGAGCTTCGCCGGGCCGTTTGCATTCATCGGCGCCTGAAAGCTCTGAATGGGTTTGTCGCCCGCGAGGTCCAACACGGTGAACAGCCCGTAATCGCCTTTGGTCACCACGATGTTTGCCGACATAGCTGTTATCAAATCTACAGTATTGCGCGCACCCACGACGGTGGTTTGTCGTGGCAGCTCGGTCAATGGGCGCAATGCGGGCCGGCGAAGCGCTATGCCCACCCTTTGAATACCTACCCAGTCGGCTAGCTGGCGATCCTGCTTTTTGAAGCAATCTTGGTTTTGTATTTTCCCCTGAACTTCGCTGACCGTATCGAAGCGACTAATCGGTGCCGTGCCCGCACAGGCAAGAGCGCGAACGACCACCAGTTGGTCGAAGGCATCGGACAGGCTTGGTCTTTCGGCTGTGCCATGCGAATCCTCGGACAGTAGGTGGGCCTGGGCAATCCCCAGCTCGATGGAGAGTGGAAAAGCCTGGGTTATCTTGGTTGGTTTGGATACGAGGACGGCGGAAATACGATCACATCCGCTGAGTGTCAGCAATAAGCAAAAAAATAGGGTTCTGTGGAACAAGCTAGTCTCTCTTGACGGTACTGGTATGCATGTTTTTCATCCTACCTGCGTAGAAGGACGTAAAACATGCCAGTGCTGCAATTCGTCCACCATAAACGGGATGTTCGTAAGTGTTGCGGCGATGGTCTTGGCAACTGGATAAAGCAACTTCTTTTCTGTAAATTTTCGGAATTTGGTTTTGGTCGTTGGTGATTTGCAGCGCTCAGGGTTTCATGGTCAGGTAGATTTTTGCGGTCATCCACTCCTCATCTTGTTCAGCCAGCAATGCGCTGATGAGGCGCAGACAGCTGTCGGGGTTGGGAAACAAAGTAGCGACCCGGGTGCGGTGCTTGAGCTCCTTGTTCAGCCGCTCCAGGCCATTGGTGGTGCGCATGCGTACCCGGTGGGCCTCCAGCGCATATTCCACATGCGCTGGAAGCTACCGAAACCGTAGCATCAAGTCCCGCCCACATCCCCCTCCTGCGCCAGCCACAGCCGCGCGAAGTCGAACGACAACTGCTTGTGGTGGCGGATGGAGAGCAGGTAGGCGGTGTCTTGGATGAGGGCGTAGAGCACCAGGTAGTCGGTCATCACATATTCGCGGATCTCGCTGCCTTCGCCGAGGCGTGCTAGGCGGGTAAGTAGCGCGGCGTGTTGGTGCAGCGCCTCCACCGATTTGGGTGGACGGCTGGAGAAAGGGCGGCCCATGCGGGGGAAGAGCTCCAGGTTGGGAATCACGGTGTCGCCCAGGGCATCCAGCAAGCGGTCGTAGCCTGTGGGGAAGCTGTTGGTGGTCCAAAACGCCTCGATGGTGCCGAGGTTGGCTTCGAAGTTGGCGGTGAACTTCACGCTTGCCACGGACTAGTCCTACGCGGCTTTGGCGCGGCGGGCTTTGAGGCTTTTCAGGGCGGATTGGGCATCTGTGACCCGGCCTGCTTCCACGTCGGCCAGACCCAATGCTGCGTCGTCCAGCAGCAGCAGGTGGATGCGGGCGGCCTCCAACTGGTGGTAGTAGTCCAGC
>NZ_JBDTEM010000127.1:0-3510 GCF_039922535.1 Rhodoferax sp.
TATTCGGCCTGGTGTACCAGCGTGGCACCTTGTGGCGGGTCGCGGTCCACATAGGTGTAGACCTTGATCGCGCCCAGGCCCGGTGGCGTGCGCTGGAACACCATGCGGAACAAGAAGAGCGAGCCAATGGCAATGGGTGCTACGTCATACGGTGCCGCCGTGGGCGTGGCGCTGATGAACTGGGTTTCGCCGCCGTAGTTGACGTGGCAGTCCACCGTTTCGGCCTGGGCAATGCCTGCGCTCAATACAGCAAAGATGGGGAAGAGTGCCAGTAGGCGTTTCATGGTTTAGCGGCCGCGCATGAAGAGTGCATCCAATTCCTTGATGGTGATTTGCCGCCACGTGGGCCTGCCGTGGTTGCATTGGTCAGAGCGGTCGGTAGTTTCCATTTGGCGCAGCAGTCCGTTCATTTCATCGACCGTGAGGCGGCGGTTGGCGCGCACCGCACCGTGGCAGGCCATGGTGCCTAGCAGTTCGTTTTGGGCGCGTTGGATCACGGTGCTGGCCTCGTGTTGTGCCAGTTCGGCAAGCACGCTGCGTGCCAGTTCGGTCGCGTCGCCCTGCACCAGGCTGGTGGGCACAGCCCGCACGGCCAGGGTTTTGGGCGAGAACGGGGTGATCTCCAGGCCCAGCGTGGCCAGGGCTTCGGTGTGGGCTTCGGCGGTGGCGACCTCTTGCGGCGTGGCAGCGAAGGTCACCGGGATCAGCAATGGCTGGCTGGTGATGCGCGCATCCACCAGTTGCGTTTTCAGCCGCTCGTAGACGATGCGCTCGTGGGCGGCGTGCATGTCCACAATCACCAGGCCTTGGGCGTTTTCGGCCAGGATGTAGATGCCTTGCAGCTGGGCGATGGCACGGCCCAGGGGCCAGACTTCCGTAGCGGGCAAAGGCTGCGCGGGCGGGGGCGCAGATTCGGGCCGAGGCACGGCCGCCGCGGGCTGGATCGGCCACAGCGCCTCCATGTCGGACACGCGGTGGTGGGTGATGGGTGCTACAAACTGCATAGCTGCTTGTGCAGGCGGCACCTGCGCTGGAGGCCTATTTTCCTTGAAAAAATCAGGAGCCGGGCTCTCCGGGTTGGTTGGGGTAGCCAGGGCGGCCGCTGCACGCGGTGCCGCCAGGGCGGCATCCACCGCGCGGCGCACCGCCTGGTGCACCTCGCGGCTGTCGCGAAAGCGCACTTCGATCTTGGTGGGGTGCACGTTCACGTCCACCCGGGTGGGGTCAATCTCAACATACAGCGCGTAGATCGGCTGGCGCTGGCCGTGCAGCACGTCTTCGTAGGCGCTGCGGGCGGCGTGGGTGATGACCTTGTCGCGCACAAAGCGGCCATTCACGTAGGCAAATTGCTGGTCGGGCCGGGCGCGGGCGGCATCGGGAATGCCGACCCGACCCCAGACGCGCACCGCCTGGCCCCCGTCGTCGCGCATGCTGCTCCGGTGGTCTACCGCCACCGAGCGGTCGGCAAAGTCGTCACCCAGCACGTCGCGCAGGCGGGCGCTGATCGCGTCGATGTTGCTCGGGGCCGGGCAGGCGCGCCATTGCTCGACCAGTTTGCCCTCGTGCCAGATGGCAAAGCCCACGTCGGGCCGGGCCAGGGCGTGGCGGCGCACGGCTTCCACGCAGTGGGCCAGTTCGGTGGCATCGGTCTTTAAAAACTTGCGCCGCGCCGGGGTGCTGAAGAACAGCTCTTTCACCTCCACCGTGGTGCCGGTGCTGCGGGCCACGGGTTTTAGCTCGCCACTGCGGCCGTCCAATAAAAATGCATTCGATTGCCCAGTGGCGCGCGACAGGATTGCCATGTCAGCTATGGAGTTGATAGCGGCCAGGGCTTCGCCGCGAAAGCCCATGGTGCCCACCGACTCCAGGTCCTGCAGGTTGCTGATCTTGCTGGTGGCGTGGCGTTTCAGGGCGATGGGCAGCTCTTCCATCGGGATGCCGCCGCCATCGTCTTCCACTGCAATCAGGCGCACACCCCCGGCCAGCAGGCGCAGGGTGATCTGGGTGGCACCGGCATCCAGTGCGTTGTCGACCAGTTCGCGCACCACCGAGGCGGGGCGTTCGACCACTTCGCCAGCGGCAATCTGGCTGATGAGTTCGTCGGGCAGCTCGCGAATGACGCGGCGTTGGAGGGCGGAGGGGGGTAAAGCGGCGTTCACCGGCTGATTTTAGAGGGCTGGCCCGGTCTGCCATGTACACGGGCGGGGGCAGACCCGGCGATGGCGCACCGGTTGCAGCGTGGATGCGGCCGGGCAGACTATGGCAACGCAGCCATGCCGGGCTGCAGAATCTGCGCCTGGGCACGGTTGCGATAGGCCGCGGCATCGGCCGCACCAAAGCGGCCGTCGAGCATCAAACCACGGGCGACCAGGTCGTTCACAGACTGGTTCACCGCCGCCACGTACCCGGCCTTGCTGCCGTACAAGGTCTGGATAGATGGGCGTGGATCGCCCACCTGGCGGCTGGCATCGGTGGCGGCAAAGGCCAATTGCGATGCGTTCAGTCCATTTTGGTCACCTGCGACGAAGCCGGATTTGCGCAGGCTGTAGCCGGTGAAGGTGGCCAGTGGCACGGCGGAGTCGGGCATCTTCACACCGGGTATTTCGTTGCCCTGGCTGTTCACGGTGGGCAGTTGCACTAGGTAGCTTTTGTTTGAAGGCACAGCGGGGATCACGCTGTAGTCGTTCAAGGTCAGCGTGTTGTACACGCCGTTGAATGCCAGGCCCGGCGCGCCCGTTACCCCGGTGAATGCCACTGCCGACAGATCCGGCCCGCCCAGGCTGGCGGCGCTACTGCCCGGCACCGCCAAGGTACCTGCCTGTACCGACGGCCAGGCACTGGCCAAGGGTTGTGCCGTGCCTTTGGCCCAGCCTTCCAGGTTCAGGTACAGCGCCCGCACCAGCGCCGAGCTGGCGTTTTGCGCATTCGGTGCGAACGAGGCAGAGGTGGCCGCCACGCTGCGGGTGGTCGCCATATCGGGCTGGACCAGGGCATTGGAGGCTAGCTGGGACGGCGTATGTTGGGTGCCGGGGACGAAGAACAGCCGCACGTTGTCCGGGATGGCGACATCGTGGCCCGCGCCGTCGGTGGCGACCAGCGATGCCCGCGCACCGCCGAATTCGATGGGGCTGTCGTACTGGATGACCTTGGGGCAGGTGCCGTCTGCTGTGCATTTCATGAGCAGGCCGTCGGTCTTGCCGCTGACCGGATCGGTCAATGGGGCGTAGCCAAAGGGAAACTGGTCGCCTGGCGTGTAGTGCGTTTCGTGTTGGCGCGAATAGTCGCCCGGTTTGGACCAACGGAAGTTGGTATAGGTTTTGCGCGATCCACCGACCAGCGGCAGCATGCCGTCAAACACGCGTCTGTGCTTGGCATCGGTATTAAAACCTTGCCACAGGTAGTCGCGCACAAAGCGCCCGGACTGCGAAATGCCACCAAACAGGGTGGTCTGCACCCGGCCAGCCAGCGGATTGGCGTTACCCGCGGTATCGCTGGCGCTGTAGCGCAAAA
>NZ_JBDTEM010000128.1:0-2813 GCF_039922535.1 Rhodoferax sp.
TACCCGGCTAACGACCACCGCATCTGCTTCATCGGCGATTCGATGACGCAGGGCACCAGCGATCCCACCTGCCTGGGTTGGCCGGGCCGTGTCAGCGCGGCGGCCTGGGCCAAGGGCTACGCCCTGACCGCCCACAACCTGGGCATCCGTGGCGACACCAGCCAGGGCGTTGCGGCGCGTTGGCAGGCCGAGTCGGCGGTGCGTCTGCAGGCGGAATGCCACAAATACCTGGTGTTTTCATTCGGTGCCAACGACATGACCCCGCAAGGAGACGGGCTGCGGGTGGCGGTGGTGCAGAGTGTGGCGCTCTTCACCCGGATCGTCTCCGAGGCCCAGGCGCTGTACCCCACCGTGGTGCTGGGCCCGTTCCCGGTCGGCGAAGCCGCGCAGGATGCCCGCATCCTGGACCTGTGTCCGCTGTACGCCGAACACGCCCAGGCTCTGGGCGTGCCATACCTGCCGGTGGCCCGCCTGCTGCTGGACAGTGCGCTCTGGCGGGCCGACGTGGCTGCCAGCGACGGCTGCCATCCGGGTGCGGCGGGCTACCAACGGGTGGCCGACCAGGTACTGGCTTGGCCTGCCTGGTGGTTCAACACATCCACAACTTCTTAAATTTTTAATATGACTATCACCACCACCATCAAAACTTTCGCGGCCTTGGGCGTAGGCGTTATCGGCAGCGGCTGGGTCGCACGCGCACTGGCCCACGGGCTGGATGTCGTCGCCTGGGACCCGGCTGCCGGGGCTGAACAGCAGCTGCGCGCCAATGTGGCCAATGCCTGGCCCGCGCTGGAGCGACTGGGCTTGGCTGCAGGTGCCTCCATGGAGCGCCTGCGCTTCGTCGCCACGGTGGCGGAATGCGTGCAGCACGCCGACTTCATCCAGGAAAGTGCCCCTGAGCGGCAAGATCTCAAACTGTCCCTGCACGCACAGATCAGCGCAGCGGCCCGGCCCGATGCCATCATCGCCTCGTCCACCTCGGGCCTGTTGCCCACCGACTTTTATGCCAACGCCACGCACCCCGAGCGTTGCGTGGTCGGCCACCCGTTTAACCCGGTGTACCTGCTGCCCTTGGTAGAAGTGGTGGGCGGTGAAAAAACCTCGGCCGAAGCCATTGCTGCTGCTATCAAAATCTATAGCGCACTAGGCATGCGGCCCCTGCACGTACGCAAGGAAATCCCCGGATTTATCGCCGACCGCCTGCTGGAAGCCGTGTGGCGCGAGGCGCTGCACCTGGTCAACGACGGCGTGGCCACCACCGGTGAGATCGACGACGCCATCCGTTATGGCGCAGGCATTCGCTGGTCGTTCATGGGTACGTTTTTGACCTATACCCTGGCCGGGGGCGATGCCGGCATGCGGCACTTCATGGCGCAGTTTGGTCCGGCCCTGGAGCTGCCCTGGACCAAGCTGGTCGCGCCCAAGCTGACCGATGCCCTGATCGACAGCGTGGTGGACGGCACCACCGCCCAGCTCGGCACACACAGCATCAAGCAGCTAGAGCGCTACCGCGACGATGCCATTCTCAGCGTGATGGCCGCCGTAGATGCTGCCAAAGCCCGCCATGGTGTCTGATCCCCTGTACGCCACCGTGGTGCCGCCCGAGTGGGTGGACTACAACGGCCACCTGCGTGATGCCTATTACGGGCTGATTTGCAGCTACGCCACCGACGCGCTGATGGACCAGATCGGCCTGGACGCAGCGGGCCGTGCGCGGACCGACGGCTCTTTGTTCACGCTGGAAAGCCACATCCACTACCTGCATGAAGTGAAGCTGGGGGCGCAAGTGCAGGTGCAACTGCAGTTGCTGGGCTTTGATGCCAAGCGCCTGCATATTGTCCTCAGCCTGGTGCTGCCGGGCAGGGCAGAGCCGGTGGCAGTGTGCGAGCAGATGCTGCTGCATGTGGATGTGCGCGGCCCCCGGTCGGCGGTGTTCCCTGCCGACGTGCGGGCCCAGGTGCAGAGCATCGCGGCGGCGCAGGGGACGCTGCCTGTGCCTGCCCTTGTCGGCCGGGTGATGCGGCTACCGGTAGCACGGCCCGCAGGCTAAACCGACTCAGCATTCGCACACGTAGCAGCGGGGTCAGTGTGTTTTGCGTATACTGTTTATATAAACAGTATATTGATGCATATGCAAGCCCAACCCGCAGCGCCTGTGCCGCCCCTACGCTCCCCACGGATGGTCGGCCCGCTGCCCCCCGCAGTGGCCGCCGCCGTCTGGCGGGGCTCCGAGCTAGGCTCTGTCGTGTCCTCGGTGGTGTCTTCCGGATGGGCATTGCTGGACCACGAGTTGCCCGGCGGCGGCTGGCCCTGTCATGCGCTGGCCGAGGTGCTGAGCCCACAGCCTGCCGTACTGGAATGGCGGCTGCTGGGACCGGCGTTGCGCCAGGTGGTTGCCAAAGGGGGGCAGGTGGTGGTGGTCGGTCCACCCCGACAGCCGCATCTTCCGGGCCTTGTGCATGAGGGCTTGGACCCGGCTCAACTGGTGTGGATACAGGCCGATACCCCCGCCGAGCGGCTGTGGGTGACCGAGCAACTCATCAAGTCCGGCTCGGCCGGTGCCCTGGTCGCCTGGGTGCCGCAGGTGCGGCAAGAGCAGATTCGCCGTCTGCAGGTCGGTGCGCAAAGCGGCGCGGGTCTGGTGTTTTTGTGCCGTCCCGAAGCCGCGCAACATGAGGCATCGGCCGCCCCGCTGCGGGTACATGCCCGCTTCGGCCTGGATTGGGAGCTGCACGTGCAGGTGTTCAAGCGCCGCGGCCCGGTGCATGCGGGCCTGGTCACGCTGCCCTCGGTACCCGGGGGACTGGCATCGG
>NZ_JBDTEM010000129.1:0-2482 GCF_039922535.1 Rhodoferax sp.
CGCAAAAAGTCCACGGCTTCGCGCACTTCCGACACGGCATCGCCCCAGGTCTTGAAGGCTTCCTTGACCAGGATGGCGCAGAAGCGGGGCATCTGGTGTTCCAGCAAATCGGCGCTTTGGCGCAACAAGGCGGCGCGCTGGGCGGTCGGCGTTTTGCTCCAAACTTTATAGCTGCTAGCGCTGGTAGCGTATGCGCTGGAAGCCAATTTGGCATCAAACTCTGGCACCTGCGGCACCATGGTGGTGTCGAAGGCGGTTTGCAACGCGGCGCGATGGGTAGCCACTTCCAGGTCTAGCCCGGCGCTGTTTTTGCGGCCCGCGCCAAACAACACGGGCGGCAGCAGAAAGGCCGATTGCGGCTCCAGGCGCAGGGGCGACACCAAAATTTCTTCCATGCCCACCGACTCGTCGGCCAGCTGGTGCACAAAGGACGAGTTTGCGCCGTTCTCCAGCAGGCGGCGTACCAGGTAGGCCAGCAGGTCGCGGTGCTTGCCCACCGGGGCGTAGACGCGGCAGCCGATCAGCGGGTTCTTCAGCACCTCGCGGTACACGCCCTCGCCCATGCCGTGCAGGCGCTGCAGTTCAAACGGGTTGCCGCTCTTGGCGGCCAGGTGCAGGATGGCGGCGATGGTGGCCGCGTTGTGCGTGGCAAATTGCGGGTAAATGGCATCGGGCGCGTCCAGCAGGGCCTTGGCGCAGGCCAGGTAGGACACATCGGTGTGGTGCTTGTGGGTGAACACCGGGTAGTGCGCCAGACCCAGCTCTTGGGCGCGTTTGATTTCCGAATCCCAGTACGCGCCCTTGACCAGACGGCACATCAGGCGCAGCTTGTATTTGCGGCCGATGCTGGCGATGTGTTCGATCAGTTCCAGTGCACGCGTTTGGTAGGCCTGCATGGCCAGACCGAAGCCGCGCCACTGGGGCTGGTGTTTAGCCACCAGGGCGGCCAGGGCTTCAAACACGTCGAGCGACAGCTCCAGGCGGTCCACTTCTTCGGCATCGATGGTCAGGTTGATGTTGGCATGGGCGGCTTGCTCGCACAGGGCCCAGACGCGGGGCACCAGCTCGGTCAGCACGCGCTGGCGCTGGGTCCATTCGTAGCGCGGGTGCAGTGCACTGAGCTTGATGGAAATACCATCATTTTTCTCCGCAGCGCCCGTCTTGTCTGCGCGGGAAGCTATAGCTTCGATAGCACTCTTGTAGCTTTGCAGGTAGTGCAGTGCGTCGGCATCGGTGCGTGCGCCCTCGCCCAGCATGTCGTAGCTGTAGGTGAGCTGGGGCTGCTTTTTGCGCGCGGATGCGGCTTCGTCCATGGCATCGTCAATGGTCTGGCCCAGCACGAATTGGCGGCCCAGCAACTGCACGGCGCGCACGGTGGCGGCCACCACGGTTTTGGCACCCAGCTTGGTCAGCAGGCCCTGGGGAGCCTCGGCTTCGGGCAGAAATTTTTTCGACAGGGCGATGGCGCTGCTGGACAGCTTGGCCATGGTGGAGCGGCCCAGCACGGTCTCGGCACCCGAGGCGTCCATGCCGTCAAAGTCGGCGCGGCCCAGCTGGTCGGCGGTCAGGGCGATGGCGGTTTCGGTGTCCGGCACGCGCAGCAGGGCTTCGGCCAGGCGCATCAAGGCCAGGCCCTCGGCGCTGGAAATGGGGTACTCGCGCAACAGGCTTTCCATGGCCCAAAACGGCGGCGGGTTGTCGCGCACAGCCTGTACCCAGGGGCGGGCGGGGGCGGACGCTACACCCCAATCCAGCGCGCCCGACAAGGCGGCAAGACGGTGGGCAACGGTTTCGGACTCAGACCGGTAAGGGGTGGGCAAACGCATGGTGGATTTCCTGGTGGGTGACTGCAATAACCGCCAGTTTGCCGGGTTAAAACAAAACAATCTCACCAAATTAATCCAACCAACTAGTGATTAATTTCGTAATTAATAGCTAATGCGAAATGATCGGAAATGCGTTGCGCAAGCCCGAGATCAACATCTGCACCGCCATGGCGGCCAGCAACAAACCCATCAGGCGCTCCAGCGCGATCAGACCCGATTTGCCGATGCGCCGCGCCAGCCCGCTGGCCGACAACAGCACCAACCACACCACCACCATGCTCAGGATGATGGCCGCCGCCCAGGTCAAGGCGCGCTCGGGCTGGCGCGAGGCCAGCAGCAAGACCGTGGCCAGAGAGGACGGGCCGGCGATCATCGGAATCGCCAGCGGTACCAGCATGGGTTCGGCCTCTTGCTCGGGGCCGGAAAAGCTCACACCCATGCTCGGGAAGGCCATGCCCATGGCGATCAGGAACAGGATTACACCCCCGGCGATTTCGAGTGACGCATCGGTGAGATGCATGACATGCAACAGGCGGTCGCCGCCCCACATAAAGACCAGCAAGATCAGCAAGGCAAACAGGCATTCGCGGGTGATGACCAGAAACCGCCGGTGTTTGGGAGTGTCGCGCAGCAGGCTGAGCACGATGGGCACATTG
>NZ_JBDTEM010000130.1:0-11358 GCF_039922535.1 Rhodoferax sp.
ATCGCCTACCTGATGGACGAGAACACGTTGCCGATGCAGGCGCTGGTGATCGCACATGCCGCGTATGGCCACAACTCATTCTTCAAAGGCAACCACCTTTTCAAGCAATGGACCAGCGCCGATGCCATCGTCGATTACCTGGTGTTCGCCCGCAAATACATCGCCCAGTGCGAAGAGCGTTTTGGCATGGAAGCGGTAGAGCAACTGCTGGATGCCTGCCACGCCCTGAGCAACCTGGGTGTAGACCGCTACAAACGCTCGCCCCGGTTGTCGCTAGAGAAAGAAACCACCCGCCTCAAAGAGCGCGCCGACTACCTGCAAGCCCAGGTCAACGACCTGTGGCGCACCCTGCCGCCGCGCGCCGAGGCCGAAGAAGCCCAGGAAGAAAAACGCTTCCCGCTGGAGCCCGAAGAAAACCTGCTGTACTTCGTAGAAAAAAACGCCCCCCTGCTCGACCCCTGGCAGCGCGAGGTGGTGCGCATCGTGCGCAAGATTGGCCAGTACTTCTACCCCCAGCGCCAAACCCAGGTGATGAACGAAGGCTGGGCCACCTACTGGCACTACACCCTACTCAACACCTTGTACGACGAAGGCCGCCTGGGCGACGGCTTCATGCTGGAGTTTTTGCAGTCGCACACCAATGTGGTCTACCAGCCGCCCTACAACAGCCCGCATTTCTCGGGCATCAACCCCTACGCACTGGGTTTTGCCATGTGGCGCGACATCCGCCGCATCTGCGAAGCACCTACGGACGAGGACCGCGCCTGGTTCCCCGACATCGCGGGCTCCGAGTGGCGCAAAACCTTCGACTTTGCGATGCACAACTTCAAGGACGAAAGCTTCATCGCCCAGTACCTCTCACCCAAGCTGATGCGCGAATTCCGCTTTTTCTCGGTGCTGGACGACGACGCCCGCAAGACCTTAGGCATCCAGAGCATCCACGACGACAGCGGCTTTCGCGCCCTGCGCCAGCAGTTGTCAGAGCAGTACGACCTGGGTAACCGCGAGCCCAACATCCAGGTCTGGAACGTGGACCTGCGCGGCGACCGCTCACTCACCCTGCGCCACTTCGCCCACCAGCGCCGCCCGCTGGGCGAATCTAGCGCCACCGTGCTCAAACACATGGGTACGCTGTGGGGCTTCAACGTAAGGCTGGAGCGGCAAAACGCCGACGGCAGTGTCTCGGTAGTTGCCGAACACCAAAGCGAAAAACGCCGTCGCAGCGATGCCAAAAAAGGCCCTTAACCACCCCGCTCCTATTTACATAGCTGCCAGCGCAGGTGGCACCTGCGCCAGCGGCCTATTTTTTATAAATTGGCTTTACCCCTGCAAGGCGGATGGGGTTTAAATAACCATCCCAAAACCATCCATACGGATGGTTAAAATGCGGGCATGACTTCCAAAGCCATCACCTCTACACCCACCAACCTTGCCAAGTCCAAAGTGCTGGACTCGGAAAAAATCACCATCAACCTCGGCTTCGTCGACCTGGGCCACATTGACCTGCTGGTGGCCGAGAGCTTTTACGCCAACCGCACCGACTTCATCCGCACCGCCATCCGCAACCAGTTGGCCACGCATTCCGATGCCGTCAAACAGGTGGTAGCTCGCAAGATGCTGGTGCTGGGCCTGCAGCATTTCAGCCAGGCCGACCTGCTGGCGGTGCAGGCCGCAAACCAAAAACTGCAGGTCCGCGTGCTGGGCCTGGCCAGCATCGGCCACGATGTCTCGCCCGAACTGGCGCTGGCCACCATCGATTCACTCGAAGTGCTGGGCTCACTGCAAGCCAGCCCCGAAGTCAAGGCCGCCCTGGCCGACCGCCACATTTAAAACGAAAGCACCTATGAGCGCTCTTTTCAAAAAATTTCTGCAAGAAGCCACCCGGCTCACCCGGAATGGCAGCCTGCAGGAAGCCACACGGGCCATCCAGCAAGCGCTGGGTCGCATGACACCACACCCCCCAACGCCGCCCGCAGCGAAGCAATCGCATGCGGACCGCGATGTCATCGACGTCGAGGCGCGGCCCGTCCACAAAGCCGCCCCGCAGCCCGTGTCGGAACCGGTGCGCCCGCTGCACACCCCGGTGGAACCGGCCTCCAACGACGGCCCCGGCGAATTCACCGAGGCCACGTTCACCCACGCAGGCACCACCCGCAGCTACAAGCTCTACACCCCGCCGCACGCCATTGCCCAGCCCGCACATCCTTTGCCGTTGGTGCTGATGTTGCACGGCTGCACCCAAAACCCCGACGACTTTGCCGTGGGCACCGGCATGAACGCGTTGGCCTTGGAGCACGGCTTCGTGGTGGTGTATCCCGCGCAGAACGCCAGCGCCAACCCGCAGCGCTGTTGGAACTGGTTCACCCCCGCCGACCAGCAACGTGACACCGGTGAGGCCGCCTGGCTGGCCGCCCTGGTCCACGAAGTCACCCGGCTGCGCGCCATCGACCCGGCCCGCGTCTACGTGGCGGGCCTGTCTGCAGGCGGTGCCATGGCCAGCATCCTGGGCCACACCCATCCCGACGTGTTTGCCGCCGTGGGCGTCCATTCCGGCCTGGCCTGCGGCGTGGCCAGCAACGTCATCACCGCCCTGTCGGTCATGAAAAACGGCCGCAGCGTGGCCGGTGCCGCCTCCAACGTGCCCACCATCGTCTTCCATGGCGATGCCGATGCCACTGTGCACCCGCACAACGCCGATGCCGTGCTGCAGACCGCCATCGGCCAAGCCACCACCACCGCCAAGGTGACCGAAGGCACTAATGACAAAGTAGCCCAGGGCCAAAGTTACACCCGCACCACCTACACAACGGCCGACGGCAGCAGCATCGCCGAAAACTGGAATCTGCACGGCGCAGGCCACGCCTGGTCCGGCGGCAGCCCCAAAGGCAGCTACACCGATCCGCTGGGCCCAGATGCATCGGCCGAGATGTGGCGCTTCTTTACGGAGCATGCGCGTGCGACGGCGCACTGAGCAGGGCCAAATAATTCATCCCATCTGATCCGTGCTGTACCCAGAGCTACGCTTGAGCTAAAATTTAAAGTAGCAAATTCGCTAATTTTGCAAAAAAGCACATTCATGCAAATTGATAAAGTTTTTGAAGCGCTGGCATCAGGTCCTCGGCGCCAAATATTGGCGTATCTTTCCGAAGCAGAATTGACCACGTCTGAGCTGGCGGAGCGCTTCGCCATGAGTTCTCCCACCATCTCTCGTCACCTGTCGGTGCTGGAAAATGCGGGCTTGGTCAGTGGCGAACGGCGTGGGGCGTTTGTCTGGTATCGCCTCAATGGTGACAACTTGGTCAACACATTGAGTAGCTACGCCTTCGAACTCTGCCCGGTGGCAGGCCCCTTGAAACGCGAATCGCGTAGCTTGGGTCGCAGCGGCAAACCCGTGTAGCAGACCGCTATGCCCTTGTCATCAACCACCACGATAAACGCGCACCGCGTGCAAGCCCAGAGCATGGACAGCGTCTGCAACGGTGAAGTGCAGTTTTCAGCTTTGAAGTCTCTCTGGTTCCTGGGCATGGCTGCTGGGGGCATCGTGGGTGGAATGCTCACATTCAATTGGAGCGCGCTGCTGCTGTATGGGGTGGCAACGTCCTGCGTTTTGCTGTTCGGCCATTCGCTGGGCAGCCACCGCAAGCTCATCCACAACAGCTTTCAGTGCCCCCAGTGGCTCGAATACCTGTTGGTGTACCTCGGCGTACAGGTGGGGCTGGCCGGGCCTTTAGGTCTGCTGCGCCAGCACGAGCTGCGTGATTACGCCCAACGCCTGCCCGATTGTCACGCTTACCTGCGCCATGGAAGCAGCTTCTTGCGGGACGGCTGGTGGCAATTGCATTGCGATCTGTGGCTGGCACAGCCACCAGCCATCCATATCGAGGCACGCATCGCGGACGACAGGTTTTACCAGTTCCTCCAGCGCACCTGGATGGCCCAGCAGTTGCCGATCGCGCTGGTGTTCTATCTTTGGGGTGGCTGGGCCTTTGTCTTTTGGGGCGTTTGTGCACGCGTGGCCACGGGCATCCTGGGGCATTGGCTGATCGGCTATTTCGCCCATAACTACGGAAGTATGCATTTCGAGGTGCAGGGTGCAGCAGTACAAGGACGCAATATCCGGCTCACCTCGCTGCTGACCATGGGTGAATGCTGGCATAACAACCACCACGCATACCCAGGATCTGCCCGGCTGGGCTTGTTGCCCGGTGAGTGGGACCCGGGCTGGTGGGTTCTGACGGTACTGCGACGCCTCGGTTTGATTTGGGCTGTGCGGCTGCCTAAGGACTTGGCGCACCGGGCGGAACTGGTGGAACTCTCCAAGTCGGGCACCACGGCAGCCATACAAAAGATTGCGCGTGGCAATCTACGGCCAGGTAGTCAACACAATTATTAGCCATAAAATATACCTCTAATGCTTACATAATCTGCACAAGCAGCTATCAACTTAATAGTGTTTTTGCTTTATGTCTGACTTCCTCACCGCCGCCTTCTACCAGTTCGTCGCCCTGCCCGACTACGCAGCGCTACAGCCGCCGCTGCTGGCCTGCTGCGAGGCGCATGGTGTCAAAGGCATGATTTTGCTGGCGACCGAGGGCATCAATGGCACCATCGCCGGGCCGCCAAACGGCGTGCGCGCGGTACTGGCCTGGCTGCGTAGCGACCCGCGCTTGGCCAACCTGCAGCACAAGGAGGCCAGCGCCAGCAGCGACCCGTTCTACCGCATGAAGGTGCGCCTGAAGCGCGAAATCGTCACCCTGGGCGTGCCCGAGGCCAACCCGAATACGTTGGCGGGCCAGTACGTTAAGCCGCAGGACTGGAACCAACTCATCAGCGACCCCAACGTGGTGGTGGTCGACACCCGCAACGACTACGAGGTGGCCATAGGCACGTTTGCAGGCGCGCTGAACCCACACACCCGCAGCTTTGCCGAATTGCCCGACTGGGTAGCCCAAGCCCGCACCGACGGCCAGCCACTGGCCAAAAAACCCAAGGTCGCCATGTTTTGCACCGGCGGCATCCGCTGCGAAAAATCCACCGCACTGTTGCGCGCCCAGGGCTTTGACGAGGTCTACCACCTGGAGGGCGGCATCCTCAAATACCTGGAAACCGTGCCCGAAGCCGACAGCCTGTGGCGCGGCCAGTGCTTTGTGTTTGACGAGCGCGTCTCGGTGGGCCACGGCCTGGTGCCCGGTGGGCTGGAACTGTGCCGCTCCTGCCGCCGCCCGCTGACCGAAGCCGACACGGCATCGCCCCACTTCGTGCGTGGCGTGTCGTGTGCCCACTGCTTCGACCAGACCACCGAAGCGCAAAAACAGGGCTATCTGGAGCGCGAGCGGCAAATGGCGCTGGCCCACGAGCGACAGACTTTGCACGTTGGCGCAAAACAGAAAAACTAGCCAGAAAAACCAATGCCTCCCATCCTCTATTCCTTCCGCCGCTGCCCTTACGCCATGCGGGCGCGGCTGGCTCTGGCGGTGAGCGGGCAAACGGTGGAACTGCGCGAAGTGGTACTGCGCAACAAGCCACCCGAACTGCTGGCCGCATCGCCCAAAGCCACGGTACCGGTGCTGGTGCTGCCGGATGGCAAGGTGCTGGAGCAGAGTATGGACATCATGCGCTGGGCGCTGGAGCGGCACGATCCGGCGGGCTGGCTACAAGCACCTTTGCCGGAGATGCTGGCGCTGGTGGCCGAGGTGGACGGCCCCTTTAAGCACCATCTGGACCGCTACAAATACCCCGGCCGCTATGAAGACGATAGCTTCTCACGCAGTCTGGGCAGGCACAGGCAGGCTCTGGAGCCTATGATTTCTGAATGGGAACAGCGGCTGGCCGGGCGGCCCTACCTGTTTGGCCCCCACCCCACGCTGGCCGACATGGCCATCGCCCCATTCGTGCGGCAGTTTGCCCATGTGGATGCAGCCTGGTTTGCGGCCCAGCCCTGGCCGCAGGTGCAAAAATGGCTGGCAGATTTTGAAGATTCCGCGCTGTTTGCGCAGGTGATGCAGAAATCTGCGCCGTGGCAATCTGGCAGCGCAGGCCTGCCCTTTCCTACAGCGCTTTAAGCCCCATCAACAGCAAGCCCGCCGCCAAAAAACTGCCCTGCAGCCGCAAGGCCGACGGCATGCTGATCAGGCGGGTTTCCACGTTGCGGTACAGCCACTGGCCCGAGCGCAGCGAAAGCCCAAAGGCCAGCAGCATGCCTGCGGCGTTCATCCACGGCTGGGTGGGAAAGTACTGGCTGAACACGGTGTTGACCAGCAGGCATACCGAAAAGTGCACCAGAAACACCGAGTACGACATCTGCCCGAGGCGCTGCACCCGCGGCAATGGCGACCACTGGCGCGCCCACGGGCTGGCCTGCAACACGCCCAGCACCAGGGCCGTGACCAGGGCCACGGCGATGCGCTCGCGGAAGTCCAGCGCTAACGCGGCCAAACCCAGCACGGCCAGGGCCGTCAACCAGACCCAGGGCCGGGCACTACGTCCCGCCCAAAACGCCAGCATGCCAAGGCCGTAGGATCCGGCAAAGTACAAACCCACCGTGTCAAAACTGGCATCCAGATTGAAATACGCCAAGGAGGCTACCGTCAACCCCAGCACCAGCACCGGGGCCAGCCAGCGCGCCGACCACCGCCGGGCCACACTGAACACCAGCACCGCCAGCACAAATAGCTGGAAGTCGATGGCGACGTACCAGACCCCGGCCGACAGCGCCTCGTAGCCCAGCAGGTCTTGCAGCATGAATACATGGGCCAGCAACTGGGGCAGCGAGGGCTCGGAAGGAATCGAAGGGTGCTCCATGCCATAGCGCGCCACGGCGGCCGCCAGCAGGCCAAACAGCAGCGCAGCCAGGTAGGGAGTGGACAGACGCACGAACCGGCGCTGCACTTGCTGCAACGGGCCGTCAAACCGGGCCACGCCGGTGGGGGCCAGGGTGCTGGCCGCCAAATAGCCGCCCAGCACCAGAAACACCTGCACAGCCATGCGGCCGTAGCTGAACAGCCAGTCCATCAGGCCAGTGGCCAGTGGGTAGGCCACCGTGGACATGGGGCCGTAAAACACCAGGTGGTGGGCCACGACCAGCACACAGGCCAGGCCTTTGAGAACGTCGAGCAGAGGTATGCGGGTAGCGCTGTCGCGCGGGGGAGAAATAGGCATCGTCGCTAAAAACGTCCGCCCGCCGGTGGCAATGCAACGGCGGGCGGCTGGATAAAAAAGGGATGAAAGGGGAATCAACCCCCGGTTCAAAACTACAAAGACAGACGGGCTTTGGCCTCGGCGTATTCGCGTGTAAGTTGGGCGACATAGTCGGCCACGGGCTGGATTTTACGGACTGCGCCGATGCCCTGCCCGCAGCCCCAAATATCTTTCCAGGCCTTGGCCGCCGTGTCGCCGCCAAAGTTCATTTTGGTGGGGTCACTTTCGGGCAAATGCTCGGGGTCCAGACCCGCCGCGCGGATGCTGGGTGCCAGGTAGTTGCCATGCACGCCGGTGAACAAGTTGCTCAAAACAATATCGTCCGAATCGCCATCCACCACGGCCTGCTTGTAGGCCAGCGCGGCCCGTGCCTCGGTGGTGGCGATGAAGGCCGAGCCGATATAGGCGAAGTCGGCCCCCATGGCCTGTGCTGCCAGCACCGCGCCGCCAGTCGAAATGGAGCCGCTCAAAGCCAGCGGGCCGTCGAACCACGCGCGGATTTCCTGGATGAGTGCGAACGGGCTTTTGATGCCCGCATGCCCGCCTGCGCCGGTGGCTACCGCGATCAGGCCGTCGGCACCCTTCTCCACCGCCTTGTGGGCAAATTTGTTGTTGATGATGTCGTGCAGCACCACGCCACCGTAGCTGTGGGCCGCGGCGTTGATGTCTTCGCGCGCGCCCAGCGAGGTGATGACGATGGGCACCTTGAACTTCACGCAGGCCTGCATGTCGTGCTCCAGCCGGTCGTTCGACTTGTGCACGATCTGGTTGATGGCAAACGGCGCGGCGGGTTTGTCGGGGTGGGCCCGGTTGTAGGCCGCCAGGGTTTCGGTGATTTCGGCCAGCCAGTCGTCCAACTGCGCGGCCGGGCGGGCGTTCAGCGCGGGCATGGAGCCCACCACCCCGGCAATGCACTGCGCAATCACCAACTGCGGCGTGCTGACGATGAACATCGGCGAGGCGATGATGGGCAGCGGCAAGGCGCTCAATGCGGCGGGAAGCTTGGACATGGGGTTTCCGGATTGGTTTTTTATAAGAAATAAGGCTCTGGCGCAGATAGTACCTGCGCAAGAAGCTACACAATCAATAGCAATTTAATACGCGTCGATGGCCAGGCTGGTCACGCTGTCCGCACCTTCCACGATGCTGTCGCGCAGGCTAAGCGCTGCCACCAGCACGTGGTCGGCATAGAAACGGGCGGTGGTGATCTTGGCCTGCATGAACACCGTGTCTTCGCCCTTAGCCAGCAGTTCCTCGGCCACCAGCAGCGAACGCGCCAGCTGCCAACCGGCCACCAGCTTGCCCGCCAGCATCAGGTAGGGCACGCTGCCCGCAAACACGGCGTTGGGCTGGGCTTTGGCCTGGGTCACCACAAAGCTCACCACGTCCAGGAACGCAGTGCGGGCGACCTTGAGGCGCTTGGCCACGGCCACCGCATCGGCGCTGCCGCTTTTAGCCAGCGCGGTCTCGGTCACCACGATCTGGCGTGCGATGGCCTTGGCGGTGGCACCAGCATCGCGCAGGGTTTTGCGGCCCACCAGGTCGTTGGCCTGGATGGCGGTGGTGCCTTCGTAGATGCTCAAAATCTTGGCATCGCGCAGGTACTGGGCCGCCCCGGTTTCTTCAATAAAACCCATGCCGCCGTGTACCTGCACACCCAGCGAAGCCACGTCCAGGCTCATTTCGGTGCTGTAGCCCTTGACCAGCGGCACCATGAATTCATAGACCGCTTGGTTTTGCTGGCGGGTATCGGCATCCGGGTGGTGGTGGGCCGTGTCGTACGCCGCCGCCGCCGCCATGGCCATGGCACGGCAGCCCTGGGTGTGGCCGCGCATGGTCATCAGCATGCGCTGCACGTCGGGGTGGTGGATGATGGCTACGCTGGCTTTAACGCTGCCATCCACCGGGCGGCTTTGCACCCGGTCTTTGGCAAACTGCACAGCGGTTTGGTAGGCCCGCTCGGCCACCGCAATGCCTTGCACACCCACGGCGTATCGGGCGGCGTTCATCATGATGAACATGTACTCCAGGCCGCGGTTTTCTTCGCCTACCAGGTAGCCCACGGCACCGCCGTGGTCGCCGTACTGCAGCACGGCGGTGGGGCTGGCCTTGATGCCCAGCTTGTGCTCAATGCTGACGCAGTGCACGTCGTTGCGCGCACCCAGCGTGCCGTCGGCGTTGACCATGAATTTGGGCACCACAAACAGGCTGATGCCCTTCACGCCCTCGGGCGCGCCGCTGACCCGGGCCAGCACCAGATGGACGATGTTCTCGGCCATGTCGTGCTCACCCCAGGTGATGAATATCTTGGTGCCAAACACCTTGTAGCTGCCGTCGCCCACCGGTTCGGCGCGACTGCGCACCATGGCAAGGTCGCTACCGGCCTGCGGTTCGGTCAGGTTCATGGTGCCGGTCCATTCGCCGCTGACCAGCTTTTCCAGGTAGGTGGCTTTGAGCGCGTCGGAGCCTGCCGTCAGCAGCGCTTCGATGGCACCGTCGCTGAGCAGCGGGCACAGCGCAAAGCTCAGGTTGGCGCTGTTGCACATCTCCACGCAGGCCGCGCCAATCGATTTGGGCAGGCCCGCGCCGCCGTAGTCTGCGGGGTGCTGCAGGCCCTGCCAGCCGCCTTCGGCAAATTGCTTGAACGCCGCCTTGAAGCCGGGCGTGGCCGTGACCACGCCGTCTTTCCAGCTGGACGGGTTTTGGTCGCCCACCCAGTTCAGCGGTGCCAGCACGCCCTCGTTGAATTTGGCCGCCTCTTCCAGCACGGCCTGGGCCGTGTCCAGCCCCGCGTCTTCAAAGCCCGGCAAGGCCGCAATATGGTCGATGCGGGCCAGGTGCTGGATGTTGAACAGCATGTCTTTCAGCGGGGCGGTGTAGCTCATGGGGTGTCTCCGAAATCAATCAAATAGATGAGGACTTACGCAACGCCTGACGGAAGGCCCAGTGGGCCATCCGTCAGGCGTTGCGTAAGTCCTGTGGATACAAAAAAAGGCACCTCGCAGGATGCCTTCTCATGCTGTGCTGAGGCTTACAGCGCCTTGACCAGTTCTGGCACAGCCACAAACAGATCCGCCACCAGCCCGTAGTCCGCCACGCTGAAGATCGGCGCTTCTTCGTCCTTATTGATGGCCACGATGACCTTGCTGTCCTTCATGCCCGCCAAATGCTGGATGGCACCACTGATACCGGCGGCCACGTACAACTGAGGGGCGACGATCTTGCCGGTCTGGCCCACTTGCCAGTCGTTCGGCGCGTAGCCTGCGTCCACGGCGGCACGGCTGGCACCCAAAGCGGCACCCAGCTTGTCGGCCAGCGGCACCATCACTTCGTTGAACTTCTCGGCGCTGCCCAAAGCCCGGCCACCGGAGACGATGATCTTGGCGGCGGTGAGTTCGGGGCGGTCGTTCTTGGCGATCTCGCTGCCCAGGAAGCTGGATTTACCGGCATCGGCTACGGCAGTCAACACCTCGACGGCAGCAGAGCCTCCGGTGGCGGCAGCCGGGTCGAAACCGGTGGTGCGCACGGTGAGCACCTTGGTTGCGTCCAGGCTTTGCACGGTGGCGATGGCGTTACCGGCGTAGATCGGGCGCTCGAAGGTGTCGGCGCTGATGACTTTGGTCACGTCGCTGATCTGGCCCACGTCCAGCTTGGCGGCCACGCGCGGGGCGATGTTCTTGCCCGAGGCGGTGGCAGGGAAGACGATGTGGCTGTAGCCGGCGGCCAGTGCCAGCACCTGGGCGGTGACGTTTTCGGCCAGGCCGTGGGCAAAGCCTGGCGCATCGGCGTGCAGTACTTTGGCCACACCGGTGATCTGGGCGGCAGCAGCGGCAGCGGCAGCGGCGTTGCTACCGGCGATCAGCACATGCACATCGCCACCGCAGGCAAGTGCGGCGGTGACGGTGTTCAGGGTCGCGCCTTTGACGCTGGTGTTGTCGTGTTCGGCAATGATGAGTACGGACATGTCAGATCACTTTCGCTTCGGTCTTGAGTTTGGCGACCAGGGTGGCCACGTCGGGGACTTTGATACCGGCGCTGCGTTTGGGGGGCTCGGAGACTTTGAGGGTCTTGATGCGCGGCGATACGTCCACCCCCAGGTCTTCGGGCTTGAAGGTGTCCAGCTGCTTCTTCTTAGCCTTCATGATGTTGGGCAAGGTGACG
>NZ_JBDTEM010000131.1:0-2051 GCF_039922535.1 Rhodoferax sp.
TTGGTCTGGAAGGCGATGCTGTCGATTACGCTGATGATGTCGGCGATCTTGCGCGACGAGTCGTTGATGCCCTTCATGGTTTCGACCACCTTGGCCACTACCGCGCCGCCGTGGATGGCTACGGTCGAGGCTGTCAGCGCCAGTTGGTTGGCTTGCTTGGCGCTGTCGGCGTTTTGCCGCACAGTGGTGCTGAGTTCTTCCATCGAGGCGGCGGTTTGTTCCAGGGCGCTGGCCTGTTGCTCGGTGCGGGCCGACAGGTCGTTGTTGCCATGGGCAATTTCGGCGCTGGCACCGGCCACGCTATCGGCGCTGCTGCGCACTTGCTTCAGCACCGCATGGATCTTGGCGACAAACTGGTTGAAACCGTTGCCGATGGCGGCCAGTTCGTCTTTGCCCTGCACCTCTAGCTTGACGCTCAGGTCGGCATCGGCGCTGGCCAGGCCCACCATCACCCGGCTCAGCGAGCGCAGCGGGCGGGTCAGGCGGAAAACCACCGACACCAAAATCAAGGCCGTGGCGATGGCGCACACCAGGGCCACTATCAGCGTGTTGGCCAGCAGGTCGCGTGCCGCGGCCGTGGCCACGCTGCGGGGAAAGCTCATGCGCACGCTCCAGGGCGCGGTGTCTGCGGTGACCACCATGGGCTGCAGCAGATGCACAATGTTTTGCGCGTCCAAGTACTCGTATGGCTGGCCTTTGCGGATGTGTTCCAGCCCCTCGACGGGGATGTCGTCGGCTTTTTTGCCGATGCGTTGGGTGTCGGGGTTGCTGGCATACAGGCCGCCGTTGGACACCAACGACAGGCTGCTGCCTTCAATGGGCTTGAGCTCGGACAGAATTTGGCCAAACCGGGTGAGCGTGAAGTCGGCGCTGGCAGTGCCCTGGAACTTGCCGGCCACCATGATGGGAGCCACCAACGAAGCCATCAGCACGTCTTTGCCATCAATCGGGTAGACATAGGGCTCGGTAAAGAAAAGCTTGCCACTGGCCTTGGGGATGTCGTACCAGTCGTTGGCACCGGCTCCGGGGCTGAACACAATGGGTTCCACGTGCACGCCGCTGCCCGCCGCTCGGGTCCAGTAGGGCATGTAGCGGCCGGTGTCGTCGTAGCCGGGCTTTTTGGCTGCGTACTCGGCATCTTTGCCATCCAGCGCGTTGGGCTCCCAGGTGACGGCCGAGCCGATGAAGTCGTCGGAGCTGAACAGCGCTGCCTGCACCATTTCGTCGATCTGCTCGCGCGCAATAGGCAGGTTGGCCTGACGGGTAGCGCGCATCGAGGCGGCCAGGTTGGCCACGGTGGCCATATTGGCGGCAATGCGGGTTTGCAGCGTGCCTGCGGCCTCGCGGGCCGAGGTGCGCGCCAGGTTCATCGTGGCAGCCTCGGCGCTGGCGCTGCTTTTGATGCCGATCACCGCCGAGGTAATGCCCAACGACAGCACCACCAGGGCGGTGGCGGCGACACAAATTTTGGTGTTCAGCGACATCTGCAAACGCAGGCGGGACGGGGCTGGGGAAGAGAGTGTGCTGGCCTGGGACATGGTAGATTTTTGGAGGTGGCGATCACAACATGTGGGTGCTGCTGATGCTGGGTAAAAAGGTTACAAAATGCAAGCGGTAAATGCAATTTAGGTGCCAAATCTCTATGCCCATCACTTTCCGTTGCGATCCCGCGCTGATCGACATCCTGCCGCGTCCCATCCCGGCCAAGCAGGCTTTGCCTGACTGGTTGCGGGCCCTGCCGCCCAAGGCGTTTTCCGAACTGCATGGGCGCGACATCCGCACCGTCAAACAGTGCCCGCCGTTTGTCGATGCCATGGCCCATGGCTTCATGGTGCTGTTGCCCTGCGATGTGCGGGTAGAGGGCGACCGCTTCAGCTGGGACTGGGACTTGCCGCCGCTGGCGGTAGAAGCGCATCCGCGTGCGCCGCTGAGCTTCCACGTGGCGGCGCAACTGGCGGGCGCGCCGTTCCACCATGGCCAGGTCTCGGCTTTGAAGTTCAACAGCTTTTGGACGATTGAGCTGGAGCCGGGCTGGTCGCTGTTTGCCACCC
>NZ_JBDTEM010000132.1:0-1998 GCF_039922535.1 Rhodoferax sp.
GATGCCGATGCCCCCTTGCAGCGGGTTGCCCCAGCTCTGCGCCGCTTCAAGGCCCACAGCCTGCAGCATGTCTTTGGCGGGTATCCAGACCTGCAACCAGGCCAGGGCAATCACCTGGGGTGGAATCATGGCCTGGACCACAAAGCCAAACACCACAAACGGACGGTGCCGCAGATCGCCCAGCGTCACGATGGTGGCCATCAGCAGGCCATAGCCCGCCGCAATCGCACCGCCCATCAGACCGACCTGCAGCGAATGCAGAGTCGCCGTCCAGGCGGCACTGGAATGGGCCGCCGCCAGCACCGCGTCTCGGTGCGGCCCCAGCACGGCAGCCAACAGCGCGTACAACAGCCGCCCCATCGGCAGGCCGCAAATGGGCAGCAGGAACGCCAGCAAGCCAACCGTCACCCACTTCTCGGCTCGCCAGGAGGCCAGCTTGCGCGGCGGTTTAGCGGATGTAGTCTCCAACACGGCGACGGTCACCGCCTGCCCCACTGGGTCGCCCTGCAAGGCCCCATCACTTTTCTTTCCATCGTCGGTCAGCAGAGTATCAGCCGCCGAAAACCTGGCCAAAGCGCTTCTTTTCTTCGTCGCCGGTTTTCACGATATCGCCGGGCACGACCTTCATGAAGCGGTAGCTGGAGCCGGCGGGATAGCCCTTGGGTGGGGCGACATTTTTAGCCAGAGGCAGATAGCCCAGCTGGGTGGAGAACTGCTGGCCCTTGCTGGAGACCAGGAAGTTCACAAAGGCTTCGGCCGCCGGGATGTTCTTGGCAGTGTTCAGGATTGCCACCGGC
Source organism: Rhodoferax sp. (assembly GCF_039922535.1). GTDB lineage: Bacteria > Pseudomonadota > Gammaproteobacteria > Burkholderiales > Burkholderiaceae_C > Rhodoferax_B. The sequence continues at coordinate 798 of NZ_JBDTEM010000132.1, forward strand.
TCGGTGACAAAAGTCAGGCCTTCCTTGGGAATGACAAATTCCACTGGCGAACCCTTGGCCTTGGCGTTCAGCGCCATGAAGTCGACCAGTACGCCAACCATCTTTTCGCCACTCGCCACCTGCTGCAGCACCGCACCGTTGCCGCGCACCGCGACCGCGTTGTTGGCCTTCAGGGCTTCGATGAACTTCCAACCCAGGTCGGGCGAGGCCGACCAGGTACTGACCGTGATGGCCGCGGCACCGGAGTACAACGGGCTGGGCATGACCACCTGGCCTTTGAGTTCCGGGCTTTGCAGATCGGCCCAGGACGTGGGTTTGAACTTGGATTGGGTGTTGTAGACGATGCCCGTGGTGATCAGCTTGGTGCCGATATAGGTCCGCTGCGCGTCAAAGAAAGCCGCAGGAATGGCCGAGGTGTCGATGTTGCGCATGCGCAGCAGCCGACCTTCGAGTTTCAGCGTTTCCATCGACACGGCATCGGCAATCAGCAACAGGTCGGGACGGGGGGCGCCCGCGGCGATTTCGGTTCGGAGGCGGCTGATCACCTCGGTCGTACCAGAGCGGAAGGTCTCCACTTTGACATTCGGGTACTGGGCGTTGAAAGCCGCCAGCGTTTCCTTCAGATCACGTTCCGGCTGGGAGCTGTACAGCACCAGCGGGCCAGACACGCTTTTATCTTGCGCATAGGCGGCCAACGGCGTAGAGAACACCACGGCGGTGGCCGCCAGAATCAGGGCGAATCGATGGCCCACACGGGTGGATAAAGGAATAGTGAACATGAACTTCCAGCTTGCTTGGTAAAACCTGCAAGCATGGTATGCGGATATGACAATACGGTTACAGAAAACACGGCGGATATGCCCTGGTTTCTTGGAACGTGTTCATGATCTTAGAATGTATTTACGATCTCTTTGGCGTCGCGTTGGGGTGCAATCGGGATGCGTTGGTTGTCGCAGACCGCTGCATGGGCTCTCTGCCCATGCAAAGGCTACGGCAGACAAATCGCCCGATTTTCCCCAACCCAAAGGGCAACTGCGCGCCCCCAAATAGACCATGAACACAATGGGATGGACCCCCCCACCCTAAACGGCCTCGAACGTGCCAAAGTGGAGTTGCATCACAACCACTTGAACAGACAGGAGCGTCCACCATGCAGATTACATCGATTGGCATTGACCTGGCAAAGAATGTGTTCCAGGTC
>NZ_JBDTEM010000133.1:0-1856 GCF_039922535.1 Rhodoferax sp.
GAACCACAAGAATACCAATGCTTGCGCTGGGGCCTGGTTTTTGTCTGGCTGGCGACCGCCTGCGCCAGCGTGTGGGAGCTGGATGGCCAAAGCAGCGCGCTTTTGGCATCGGCGGGCATCCACGATGCCATCTGGATCTGCAGCCACACCACGGGCAACCAGCAGAGCCCGGCCAACACAAACAGGCCCGCCGACAGCCACAACCATGGCGTGGTCAGCGGCCAACCGGCCAGGTGCGCCAGCAGCAAACCCGTGGCGGGCTGGAGCACCACCGTAGGCGTGGTTAGCCACCCGTCGGCCCGCACCACCAGCCGCGTCACCACCGCCTGCGCCGCCACATTGCGCGTGCGGTTGGTAAAAAACATGTAAAACGCCGAGCCAAAACCCGTACCCACCAGCACTACGCTGGAGAGGATGTGCAGCCATTTAACCGTGAAGTAGAGGTTCATGCGGGACGTTTCGCCAGTAGCAACAGTGCCGCCGCGATGGGCAGATTTTTCGTCAGCGGCCCGAGCGGGTGCAGCCACAGCGCAGGCACCAGCAAGATGGCCGCGATGGTCATCAGCAGCATGGCTCCCAGCGCAGCAAGGTAGACAAGGCGACTGGGCAGAAAGGCCATCGCCAGGCCCAGGGCGAGATCCGTAGCAGCCCCCCCTAAGACCAGTACACGCATCCAGATGGCATCGTGGATGCCCGCCGATGCCAAAAGCGCGCTGCTTTGGCCATCCAGCTCCCACACGCTGGCGCAGGCGGTCGCCAGCCAGACAAAAACCAGGCTCCAGCGCAAGCATTGGTATTCTTGTGGTTCTGGATTCATACGAATTCCTCCATGCCTTGTGCGCGCTGCCAGCGTTGCACCTCACCCGCAGAATGGGCTAAAAAATCATGTAACCTGGCAAAGCGTCGGCGGGTTTGCCAATTGAAGACCTGCACCACGATAGGCTCCAGCAACCAGCGCAACATCGGCGGGCCGACCTCAAAGGTGTAGGTGTACACCAGCACCGATTGACTGGGGCCCAAGACCCGGTGGCGCATGGACGCGGCCCAATGGGTAAACGGAAACGATTGCCCCAACATAGATGCCGCTGCCAAGCGGGGGCGGTCATAGGCCACAAATTCGGTTCGCATGGACAGCCCTCGCAAGGTGCCAGCCCCAGCGCTGTGCGTAATGGCTCCTTTAAAGGGGCAAGGCGCGCCGCCCTGCACCTGGGTCGCCCGCACCAGAGAATCCCAGTGCATGCGCCAGTGGTGGTAGTGAAAAGCGTCAAACACCACGGACTCACTCGCGGGCATAGGGAACTCAAACTTTTTATGCGCCATGGCCTGCTGCCACTACAGCTTCCTCCACCAGATCCGTCACCATGCCCCAGCGCGCAAACTCGGGGGCAAAGTCCTCCAGCGACAGCATTCCCATGCAGGCAAACGCGCCGACCGGCAGGGTTTGCTGGCGCGCCAGCCGTCGGGCCAGCAGGATGGCGGCCATGCAGGGGATTTCGGGGCCGTGGTCGTGGTCGGCGGCGATGTGCCAGGCGCGTCGCGCGGATTGCCTCTGCGCATCCAGACCCGCCACACGCACCACCATACCGCCCAGGGAGCTACCCAGAAAATCAAGCGTGCGTGCCGTAGCGTTCAACAAGCCGGCCAGCCGCGCGGGCTGCACCATCAGGCCGTGCGCGCGCAACGCGGCCAGCCCGGCAAACACCTGCTGGGCCAGTGGCACCTCGACCGCAGCGCGAAACACCACCCGCTGGCGCACCTGAAAGTGCGGCGGAAACAGCTCCAAGTCGGGAATATCACACAGCGCGCCACGGCGGGTGCGCAGGCGGGCAAAGTGCACGGGCGTAGGCTGTGCCCAG
>NZ_JBDTEM010000134.1:0-2669 GCF_039922535.1 Rhodoferax sp.
CCCAGCATCTCGGTTTTGGCGGCGTTGGAATAGGTCACAAAGCCGCGCTCAAACCAGTTGCTGGACCCGGCCAAGTCGGTACAAGCGGCGGCGATCATGCCCCCGGTGCAGCTCTCGGCGGTGGCCAGGAAGAGACCTTTTTCAAGCATTAAATCGGCCACTAGCGCAGGTAGATCGTGCATGGGCAGCTATCAAAAATATAGTTTTACCAAAAGCGCCACAGCGCGATCACCAGCAACGTGCAAAACGCCGCCACCAGATCGTCAAAAATAATGCCGAAGCCGCCGCGTGCGTTCAGACCCTTGAACGCCTGGTCGGCCCAGGCCACCGGCCCCGGTTTGGCTGCGTCAAAGTACCGGAACAGCCCAAACGCCACCGCCTGGCCCAGCAGCCCTGTCGGCATCACCAGCCACAGCACCAGCCAGAACGCGAGGATCTCGTCCCACACAATCGCCCCGGGGTCGGCAACAAACATGTGCCGCGCACACACCGTACAGGCCCACCAGCCGATAAAAAACGAGGCCACCAGCAGCCAGCCCATCTGCGCCGTCGTCAGCAGCGGCTGGACCACCAGAAACGCCAGCCAGGCCCACAGCGTACCTGCGGTGCCAGGGGCCACCGGGCTCAGCCCCGAGCCGAAACCCAGGGCGATGAAGTGGGCCGGATGCGACAGCAAAAACCGCACATTCGGGCGGCGGATGGAGGGGCGGGGGGAAGGGGAGTCCATGCGTTGGATTATCGGCTCCGCGCACATAATCTCGGGATGACACAACTGCACATTTCCAGCCAGTTCGACGCGGGCGCCATTACCGTGGTCAGCCTGGCCGACCCGCAAGACATCCAGCTCCAGATCCGCCCCGACAACGCCAGCGCCTTCGCCCAGTGGTTCTACTTCTGCCTGCAAGGCGCGGCAGACGTACCGGTGGTACTGCGCTTTTTAAACGCCGGCCAAAGCGCCTACCCGCCCGGCTGGGACGGCTACCAAATGCTGGCCAGCACCGACCGCCGCCGCTGGTTCCGCGTGCCCACCAGCTACGACGGCCAGGTCATGACGGTGCGCACCACGCCCACGGCCAACCGCATCTACTTTGCCTATTTCGAACCCTATTCGTACGAGCGCCACCTGGATCTGCTGGGCACCGTGTCGGTGTCGGACCTGGTGGACGTGCAGCACCTGGGCGCCACCCACGAGGGCCGCGACATCACCCTGCTGCACATCCGCGATGTAGCCGCTACCGGCCCCAAAAAGAAGGTTTGGCTCATCGCCCGCCAACACCCCGGCGAAACCATGGCCGAATGGTTTGCCGAGGGCTTTTTGCAGCGTCTGCTGGACCGCGACGACCCGGTCAGCCGCACGCTGTTACAGCATTGCGAATTCTTCGTCGTGCCCCACATGAACCCCGACGGTGCGGCCCGGGGCAATCTGCGCACCAACGCCGTAGGCACCAACCTGAACCGCGAGTGGCTAGCGCCCAGCACCGAGAAGTCGCCCGAAGTCTTCTACGTGCGCCAGAAGATGCAGCAAGTGGGCCTGGACCTGTTTCTGGACGCGCATGGTGACGAAAACCTGCCCTACAACTTCGTCGTCGGCACCGAAGCCACCCCCGGCTACAGCCCACGCATCGAGGCCCTGCAAGATAGCTTCAAAGCCGCCTGGCTGGCCGCCAGCCCGGACTTTCAAACGACCATCGGCTACCCCCGCGCCGCGCCCGGCCAGGCCAACCTGAGCCTGGCTACCAACTGGGTGGGGCAAACCTTCAGCTGCCTGGCCTTCACGATTGAGATGCCGTTCAAAGACAACGCGAACTTGCCCGATGCCCGCAACGGCTGGAGCGGGGCCCGGTCGAAGAAGCTGGGGGCCAGCGTGCTGTCGGCAGTGCTGGCTGTCACTTCAGCGTAAAAAGTGGCTCCAGCGCAGGCGCTACCTGCGCTGGAAGCTATTAAAAATAGAGTAAACCGTGCCGAGGACCCCGCCCATGCCCCTTGCTGGTGCCACTGGCCACCTCGACCATTTGCGGCAATTCGTCAACACCTGGTCCATCCCCAACGACACCCGCGTCGCCACCGATGTGCTGCCGGGTTTGCTGGGCGATTCCGCTGCGTGGAATGCGCTGTTCCCGTTCGCCCTGGGGGCGCACGACAGCCGCAAGGCGATGCTGCAACTGCGGGACGATTTGCGCGCGGCCATCGCCGACCCCAGCCAAGTGCAAGACACGCTCAACACCTGGCTGCAGAAGGCCGCGCTGGGCATGACGGTAGAGGTGCAAGACGGTCTGCCGGTGCTGCACCCCACCAACCCCCGCCACAGCGCCCAGGGCGCTATTTTGGTGATGGCCCTGGAAGCTGTTGCACAGGGTGACTGGGTGCGCCTGAAATGCTGCGCCGACTGCCAATGGTGCTTTTTTGACACCTCCAAAAACCGCAGCAAGCGCTGGTGCGGCATGTCCAAGGGCGGGCCCGAGGGGCGCGCCTGCGGCACCATCGCCAAAGTGCGCAGTTTCAGAGAGCGGCAGAAGGGCTAAGAACTTGTCCGTAAATAAGCCGGGGTCGCGCAGGTGCCTGTTCGGGATGCGCAGCTAGGCGCAAAACCCAAGCCAAGGCCTTCCGCCTTGGCTGGTTTTGTAACGACGCTGAGCGCCCGAAAAGGTACCTGCCCTTCGGGTTGGGGT
>NZ_JBDTEM010000135.1:0-3950 GCF_039922535.1 Rhodoferax sp.
CGCAGGTGGGCAGGCCAGTCTGCCGCGTCCACACAGGCCTGGCGCAGCACCCAAGCGCCTAGCAGCACGATCAGCCCGCTTTCTTCGGCCACGGTGATGAAATCCAGCGGCGACACCAAGCCGCGCAACGGGTGCTGCCAGCGCACCAGCGCCTCAAAGCCCAGCAGCGCACCGCTGGCCAGGTCCACCTGCGGCTGGTAGTGCAGCACAAAATCACCCCGCTGCAAGGCCAGGCCCAGGTCGCTCAGCACCGCCAGGTGCTGCTGGGCGCGCAGGGCCATGGACGGGTCAAAAAATCGCAGGGTGCGGCGGCCTGCGGCCTTGGCGGCGTACAAAGCCATATCGCTCACCTTGAGCAATTGCTCGGCGGTGTTGGCATCGTCAGGGGCAAAACCCACGCCGATACTGGCGTGCACCGCAATGCGGTGGCCGTTGGCCATCCAGGGCAAGGCCAGCGCAGCCTGCATTTGCGCGCCCAGGCGCTCGGCCTCGGGCCGCTCCAGCACGCCGGGCAGCAACAGGGCAAATTCATCGCCGCCCAGCCGGGCCAGCAGCGCCAGCGGGTCCAGCACCGACTGCAAGCGCAGGGACACCTCTTGCAACAACTGGTCGCCCAGCGCGTGGCCTAGCGAATCGTTGACGGTTTTGAAGTTATCCAGATCGAGCAGCAACAAAGTGCACGGCCCGGCGGTAGCCGCTGGCGAGAAATAGCCTGCCAGCCGCTTGCCAAACTGGTAGCGGTTGGCCAGCCCAGTCAGGGTATCGATGTGTGCCAGCCGGGCCATCTCCAGCTCGCGCTGGCGGGCAACGGTGACGTCCGAACCCACGCCGCGCCAGCCGCGCCACCGGCCCGCGCCGTCGCGCAAGGGTTTAGCGGTGAGCGACCACCACTGCAATTGCCCGGCCACCCGCGCCGGCACGAGTACATCGCGAAACGGCTGCCGCTGGGCCAAGCAAGCCTCCAGTGCCCGGAACATGGCCGCATGCGCGGGCACCATCTGTGGCGACAGGGCCGCCAACCGCTGCACCAGCGGCTGGCCCTGCAACTCGGCCGAGGGCACACCCATGGCCTGCGCCAAGCGCTGCGAGACATGGCGCAAGCAACCCTGGCAATCGGTCTCCCACAGCCAGTCGCTGGCGTGCGCTTCAAAGTCGTTCAGCAGCAGGCCGACGAGTTGCTTCTGGCGTTCGATCTCGGCCTCAAACTTCAGCCCGTTCAGAAACATGCGCGAGGTCAGCAAGGTGGTGCTCCAGACCACCACCGCGTACAACGCCAACAACCCCGTCAGGTAGGTGTAGACCGGCTCCGGGCGGGCAATAAACTGCTGTGCCACACCGCCACACAAAATACACGCCCACACCATGGCGGCCTGCGGCAGACAGCTGTACATCCAGCTGCCCACACCGATAAATGCGGCCAGCACCGCGGTGAGCAGCAGCCGACCATCGCCATCGGTGGTGCCATACAAATAACCCGACATCGACACAAAAGTCAGCGCCGATGCCGCAATTCCCGCCACCATCAGCCGTACGGTACGCAGCGATACCGGGGTAGACGGCGGCACTGCCCGGCGCGACCACCACAGCAGGGCGTTGCCCAGTGCAATAGCGGACACCAGCAACGTCCAGCCCACCAGGGCCACTGAATCCACCTGGCCCCAAAACACACAGGCCAGCACCAGGGCACTAATGGTATTGGCAATGCTGCTCACGGGCAGTTGCCGCACCACGGCGTGGAACTGGCGGCCACGGTACATAGCCGCCAGTTCTGCCGTCGCAGCAGGGTCGCGCCAGCAGGCCACCAGCCAGTGGGCAAACGGAAAATTAGCCATGGACATCGGTCATAGGACAACCCAGTGTAAACAGCTAGCGGCGAATCAAGCTATCTAAAAACCCGGCATCAAAATGCGTGGCCACGTAATCAGCCAGCCCGTCAAATACCGCATCCAGCGTGGGCACGGTGGCCCCAAACAAGGCCTGCAGTGCGGCCGGGTCTTCCAGCAGGCCGTGCAGGTACAGGCCCAGCACATTACCCGCCGCGTTTTGCCAGGCCAGGCCGTCAGGCATCACGGCCTGCGCGACATCGCCGCCCTGGGCCATGGCCACATGCTGCTGGGTTTGGCCGTGGTGGATTTCATAGCCCGCCACCGCCACCCCGGCCAGCGCCGACCAAGGGCCATTCATACCTGGCGCAAACTTGGCGTAGCGGTGTTGCACGGTTTTTTGCACTTCAAACTGCGTCACCACCGGCAGCAAACCTAGGCCCGGCGCGTTGCCGTCGATGCCGTGCAGGTCGATCAGCGCCTCGCCCAGCATCTGCAAGCCGCCACAGATGCCCAGTACCGCGCCACCGCGCGCCGCATGCGCGGTGATGGCCGCGTCCAGCCCCTGCTGGCGCAGCCAGGCCAGGTCGCCGCTGGTGTGCTTGGAGCCGGGCAGGATGATCCAGTCGGCACCCAGCACCTCCGCCGGGCTGCGCGCCCAAACCAAACGTACACCAGGCACATTTTTCAGCGGCTGGAACTCATCCAGGTTGCTGATACGCGGGTAGGCAATGACGGCGATGGTGCGGGTGACCGTGCCGGTGGCGCGGCTGCGGTCGTCGAATACGCCATCCTCCTCGGGAAGACCGTGCTGCCACCACATCGGCAAGGTGGCCACGGTGGGCACGCCGGTCAGGTCTTGCAGCATCTGCGGGGCCGGGGCCAGCAGGCGGGCATCGCCGCGGAACTTGTTCAGCACAAAGCCGTGCAGCAGCGCCCGATCCTCAGGTGGCAGCAGCGCCCAGGTGCCGTACAAATGGGCAAACGCGCCACCGCGGTCGATGTCGGTGACCAGCAGGCAGCGCGCATCGGCATGGCGGGCCACACGCATGTTGACGATGTCGCTGCTGCTGAGGTTGATCTCGGCGGGCGACCCGGCGCCTTCGATCACCACCACGTCGTATGCCTCCCGCAGCTCCGTCAGCGCCTGGGCCACCACCGGCCAGACTTTGGCGCTGCGGCTGCGCCAGTCCATGCCGGTCAGCTCGGCGTTGACCTCGCCCAGCAGCACCACCTGGCTGTGCGTGTCGCGCTCGGGCTTGAGCAGCAGCGGGTTCATGCGCACTTCCGGCGTGGCACGGGCGGCCAGCGCCTGGAAGTACTGGGCGCTGCCGATCTCACCCCCGGCCACCACCCGGGCGTTGTTGCTCATGTTCTGCGCCTTGAACGGAGCCACCTTCAGCCCCTGGCGGGCGTAGTAGCGGCACAGCGCGGTGGTCAGCCAGCTTTTGCCAGCGCCGCTGGTGGTGCCCAGCACCATGGTGCAAGCAGCGAGGGTCATGCCGAGAGGTGGTTCATACAAGTCTTCAAAGAATTTGGAAATTTATAAAAAAAGTGGGCCTAGCGCAATCAGCACCTGCGCTAGCAGCTAGTGATTCAATAGCAAAGCTCGTGATCTTACCTGCGGGCGCTCGGCAACGATTCTTGCAGGCTGACACAGGCTTGCCACATTGGAAGAACAGAATTTTGGCTTATCCCCATCCAAGACAAGGACTTTCCCATGACCTCGATTGACCGCCGTTCCATTCTTCGCGGAGCCGCCGGTGTGGGGCTGACCGCTGTGTTCCCCGACAGCATCCGCAACGCGCTGGCGATTGCCCCCAACGCGGTGACCGGCACCATCCAGGACGTACAGCACATCGTGGTGCTGATGCAAGAAAACCGCTCCTTCGACCACTACTTTGGCACCTTGCGCGGTGTGCGCGGCTTCAACGACCCGCGTGCCGTGCGCCTGTACGGCTCGGGCAACTCGGTGTTCCAGCAGCCCAACCAAAACAGCGCAGGCGTGACGCAAAACCCGGCCACCCTACTGCCGTTCCGCCCCGCCGGTGCGGATCTGGGCTTGGCGTTTCTGGCCGACTTGGCCCATTCCTGGAAGGACGCGCACGGGGCCTGGAACAACGGCCT
>NZ_JBDTEM010000136.1:0-1565 GCF_039922535.1 Rhodoferax sp.
GCCGAAATTGCCCATGGCAACAACGACCTGTCGGCCCGCACCGAGCAACAGGCCAGCGCCCTGGAACAAACCGCCGCCTCGATGGAAGAGCTCAGCTCTACGGTGCGGCAAAACGCCGACAGCGCCAAGCAAGCCAACCAGCTGGCGCTAACGGCCTCGACCGTGGCCATCCAGGGCGGTGCGGTCGTAGCCCAGGTGGTCGAAACCATGAAGGGCATCAACGACTCTTCGCGCAAGATTGCCGACATCATCAGCGTGATCGACAGCATCGCCTTCCAGACCAACATCCTGGCGCTGAACGCCGCCGTGGAAGCCGCCCGCGCAGGCGAGCAAGGCCGTGGCTTTGCGGTGGTGGCCAGTGAAGTACGCAACCTGGCAGGCCGCTCAGCCGAAGCCGCCAAAGAAATCAAAGCCCTGATCAACGCCAGTGTGGAGCGGGTCGAGCAAGGCACGGCCCTGGTGGACCAGGCCGGTACCACCATGACCGAGGTGGCCAGCTCCATCCGCCGGGTCACCGACATCATGGGTGAAATCAGCGCTGCCAGCCAAGACCAGGCCCTGGGCGTGGCCCAAGTGGGTGAAGCCGTGCGGCAAATGGACCAAACCACCCAGCAAAACGCCGCGCTGGTGGAGGAAATGGCCGCCGCCGCCAGCGGCCTGAAGTCGCAGGCGCAGGAACTGGTGCAGACCGTGGCCGTGTTCAAGCTGGGCGACGACGACCGCAGCATGGCCCCGCGGATGCCCACCAGCAGCCCATTCACCGCAGCCAAGCCCCCTACCCGGCCACTGCCCGCCCCGCCCAAAGTAACCGCCATGCGGCCCGCCGCTGCGTTGCGCAAACCCGCTCCGACACAACCGCGCATCGCCGCACCGTCCTCCAAGGCACCCGCCAAGGCCCCCGCCAGCAAAACCGGCGACGAAGGCGACTGGGAAACTTTTTAACCATCTGCACCAGCGTGGATAGGCTGGCAAGCGGCCTTTTTTGCTACTATAAGAATAGCTACTGCCGCAGGTAGAAATTGCGGCAGAGGCACTTTTTATAGATATATCCGCCCAGGGGCCACGGCCATGCACTCCTCTTCCACCCCACTCCGCCGCAGCCTGCTGCGCAACCGCCAAGACGGCGGCAAAGTCGAAAATGTCGAACTCTTCTTCGACTTGGTCTTCGCATTCGCCATCACCCAGCTCTCGCACGGGCTACTGGCGGAGCTGAGCTGGGACAACGCCCTGCGCAGTGGCCTGCTGCTGATGGCGGTGTGGTGGGTGTGGATTTTCACCTCGTGGGTGACCAACTGGCTGGACCCGGTCCAGTCACCGGTGCGAACGGCTTTGTTCGCGATGATGCTGGCCGGGCTGGTGCTGTCGGCCTCGATCCCACGGGCTTTTGGCGAAAAAGGTTGGGCTTTTGCGCTGGCCTACGTGGGCATGCAGGTGGGCCGCACGCTGTTCTTTTTGTGGGCGGTGCGGGGTGAGCGCGCAAGCATGGTGCGCAATTTCCAGCGTATCCTGGTGTGGATGCTGCTGGCTGGCGTGTGCTGGCTAGCGGGTGGCTGGAGCGAGGGCCC
>NZ_JBDTEM010000137.1:0-1871 GCF_039922535.1 Rhodoferax sp.
GGCGACTCCAGCACCACGTCGCGGGTGTTCTGCAGGTGGTCGGCAAAGGTGGCCTGCTGCTCCAGCATCTTGGCCAATAGGGCTTGCGGGTCAGCATGTGGCGCAAAGCGCTGCGCCTGGATGCGCAAAATTTGCGCAAAACTGTGCAGGCACTCGGCCAGCAACTGGGTGCGAAAGCGGGTGTTCAGCCAGTGTGTGGTCAGCACACCCCACAGCAGGTACAGCCCCGCCCCCAGCGCAAACCAGCCGCCGTGCTCCAAAATTTGCGCCAGCGAACCCGTGGGCGGCGCGGCCATCGAAAACAGCATCGAGAACAGCAGCGAAAACGTCAACGGCCCGCCACGCTTGCCCCAGGCCATCACCATCACCGCCAGGAAGGTGCCCGCCACGATCACCACGCCCAGCAGCAACACATCGGCCCGCACCAGTTGCACCAGCATGAACAGCGGCGTACCCAGCAGCGGCGCGGGCAGCATCTGCATGATCTTGCGACGGCGCGGTGCGGGCACGTCCGGCAGGCTGGTGATCAGCACTCCCACCGCCGCGCTGGACGCCCCCGCCAGCCCCGCCGATTCGAAGATCAGCAACATGATCACCACCAGGCCCAGCGTCACGCTCAGGCCGTTGGTGACGTACTGGCTCAGCGCGACGCGCAGGAAATGGTCGGTGTGGGCGGCTAGGCGGTCGGCGAGGGTGGAGCGCTGGGGGCTAGACGGTGTGGCCATGGGCGGGAGGTATGGGCATGGCGGGCAATTTAGCAGAGATGGGTGGCGGTAGGACGGGGTAGTGCCACAGCAGAACGTCATCTATATGGGGGATGACGCTTACTGGAGAAGCTATCTTGTCGGGCAATATGTAACAAAGTTTCAATTTGAAACATTTAGAAGGCATTTGCTACGTATGGCTGATTTGATTTCGGCATTTGGGTCATGCGCGTCGCGAGGGGCATATGTACAAAGACCGCTTGCTGAGAGGCGGGGGTGGAAGCTTGACGCTTACTATCTGCCTGGGTTTGAGGTACTCGCTGCCAGGGGGCGACATGGCGGTGCTGTGCGTCGACTGGGCCACCATGGAGCTGTGCGCCAGCGCCCTGTCACAACCGGGCTACGCAGAAGTTGCTGTGGTTACAGTCAGCGGCGACAGCGGGTTTGGACAACGGCTAAGCGCCACCGCCTTGGATAGCGGCACAAAAGGGTTGCACACATGAACGACATCACGCCCGGCGCAGCGCCCACGCCTGCCGACACCCTGCACACTGAGCTGCGCACCCTGATTGCCAGCAGCCGCCAGCGGCTGGCGGGTGCGGTAAATGCGGAGCTGACACGGCTGTATTGGAATGTGGGCAAGCGACTGCACACCGAGGTGCTGGGCGAAGGCCGCGCCAGCTACGGCACCCAACTGCTGGACACGCTGGGCCAGCAACTCACGCAAGAATTTGGCCGAGGTTTTGAGTCGCGCAACCTGCGCCGCATGGTGAAGTTTGCCGAGGGCTTTCCCGACGCGGCAATTGTGTCAACACTGTCGGCACAATTGAGCTGGAGCCACATGGTCGCCATCGTGGCACTAAAAACCCCGCAAGCCCGCCAGTTTTACGCCGAGCAAGCCGCCACCAACACCTGGAGCGTGCGCGAACTGGCGCACCAGATCGAACGCAAAGCCTTCGAGCGCCCCGAACTTGCCAGCCTGCAGATACTCCCCACCGGTCAAGCCCCCACACCCGTTCGGGCTGAGCCTGTCGAAGCCAACCCCACCAGCCCCGCCCAAGTCTTCAAAGACCCGTATTTCCTCGACTTTTTAGGCCTGCGCCAAGGCCACGACGAGGCCGACCTGGAAGCCGCCATCCTGCGCCAGCTAGAAGCCTTCATCCTGGA
>NZ_JBDTEM010000138.1:0-4634 GCF_039922535.1 Rhodoferax sp.
AGCGCCAAGGCCATGCTGCCCACCCACTGGTGCACGGTTTTTCCACCTTCCAGCACAAAATAGTTGAGCACCACGCAGGTCACCAGCGACCAGTGGAAGACGCGCACAAAGCGGTCCCACACGACCACCGGGCCGGGGGCCGGGCGGTCGTCCAGGGGCCTATTTGGCAACGGCACCGGTGGCGGGGTCGAAAGATATTTCGACGCGCTTGCCCGCCTTGTCGTGGCCGTAGATTTCGTAGCAACCGTTGGTGACCTTGAGGGTCTTGACCTTGTAGCCTTGGGCTTCCATGCTTTGCTTGAAGTCCGACTGCTTCATCCAAGTTTCTTTGGGTGCCGTGCAGGTGGGTTCGGCCAGGGCGGAGGTGGAGATGGCCAGGATGGCGGGCAGGAGGAAAAAGGCTTTCATGGGCATTGCTTTCGGTCAATGGAACCCAGCAAATGCTGGTGCACGCATTATTGAAAGGCTAGATTAAGCCTCCATTAATGCATCCCGTAGACCTTAACTTGCTGCAAAAAAAAGAGCGGTTTGTGCCTATGGAATAAGCACAAACCGCTGATTTTTATACAAACCTTGTCAGAGCCGCTGCTTGAGCCGCATGTCGTTGGGCAGCGGTGTGGAGCGGCGCAGCACGTCTTCGCTCAGCCACAGCGCGCTCTTGCGGGCGCGGGCGGCCACCACGGGCAGGGGCAGGTTCACGTAGTCGTCGTTGAATACTTCAAAGCTGTAGTCGCCACGGTAGCCCAGGCGGTCCAGTTTGAGCACCAGGTCCACCATTTGCTCGCTGTGCACGCCTTCACCGGGGAACACCCGGTAGGTGCGGGCGGTGGCCATGCGTTCCTCGAAGGTCTTGGTTTCCTGCCACATGAAGTCGGCCAGTTGCACCAGGAAGATCTTGCTCGGGTCGAGGTAGTCGATCTCGTCCAGCGAGGTCTTGGCGGCGACGATGTGGTAGCCGTCTATGCCCAGGCCCAGGTTGGGGCAGTCGGCGCGGCACACCACGTCCCAGGCGGTGGTGAATTCATTCACCGTGCGGCCCCACGACAAGCCTTCGTAGGCAATACGGATGCCCAGCGGCACGGCCAGCATGGCCAGCTTGCGCAGGTCGCGGGCGATATGGTCCAGATCCTGGCTGGCGTGCGGCGAGGTGGATGAGCAGGCCAGCAGCACCTTGCAGTCCAGCGCGGCGCACATCTGCAGCATGGCTTTGGCGATGTCGATCTTGTATTCGTGCAGGTGGCCGCTCAGGCCCTCGAAGTCGCGCAGTACCTGGAAGCCGGTGCCGCGCAGGCCGCTGGCCTTGACCTCGGCCACCGCCGCCTCCATGCCGTCGGGGTGGCCCACGATGTCGTTGGCCTTGAGCATCACCTGGGTAAAGCCCGCATCCACCATGGCCTTGAGCTTGGCCTTCAAGGGCCCAGCCAGGGTGATGGTGTCCATGCCGAAGCCTTGGATGGCGTGGTCTTTCATGCTGTTTTCTCGGAGTGCACGAGTTCGAAGACGACGGAGCCTAAGTAAGTTTTGGTGATCGCGCCCCGGCTCTCGGTGTGGGTGGCCTGGGTTTCCACAAACTCCACGCCCAGCGCACGCAGGGCCTTCACCGCCTCCAGCACGTCGGGCACGCCCAGGCCAATGCGCTGCAGGCGTTCGTCGGCATCGTGCACATTCAGCTCGGGCTCAATCAGTTGCAGCATGAAGCTGTTGGCGGCATCCAGCGCCGGGCTGCGCAGCAGCGTGCCCTTGGGCATGATGCCAAAGCGCTCTTCGTCGGGGATCAGGGCCAGGCCGAACAGCGCGTTGTAGAACTCGATCCAGTCGTAGCTGCGCTCTGGGCCGATGTACTGCACTACACCGAAGAAGTGCAGCCCGGCGGTGGCTTCGGGCTTTTGGTTGACGGACGGGATCGGGATGAAATCCACGTCGTAGATGGAGAAGTCTTTGTAGCGGTCCACAAAGTAGATGCGGCTGCCGCCCGCGCCGTGGATGGCGGGGATGTTCAGCTCCATCACCTCGGCGTGGGTGGGCACCTCCCAGGCACCGCGCTCGCGCACGTAGTGGTAGGCGGCGCGGGCATCGCGCACCCGCAGGGCGATGGCCGAAATAGTGGGTGATTCGCTGCCGTGGCCCGCCGCCTGCGCGTCGCTGGGGTGGCCGTTGACCACAATGTTCAGGCCGCCCTGGCGGTACAGCTGGATCTCGCGCGAGCGGTGGCGTGCTACCGGCTTGAAGCCCATCATCTCCAGCACCTGGCCCAGCGCCTGCGGCTTGGGCGAGGAGTATTCGATGAACTCGATACCGTCCAGCCCCAGCGGGTTGGAGGCATCGCTGAACGAGGCCTGCAAGGGCTCGCGGCTGGGGTTAGCGAGTAAATCACTCATGGATCAAATGCTCCTTAAATAATAGCTGCTTGCGCAGGTGCAATATGCACCAGGCACACAAATGATGGCTGAATATGCGGATCGCCAGGCACCGGTGTGGTGGGCCGTTCAAACACTCTTCAGCCAGCCTTGCATGGTTTATACCGACATTGGAATGCCCAGCAGGCGCGCACTGGCTATTGCCTGGCCCGGGCGCAGCGTGGAATGCGCCGCATCCCCGAGGCGGAAGGCCGATACGGCCTGCACTTGTTCCTCGGCCAGGGTGCGCAGACTGGATGCGGCGGCGGCCATTTGCTCGACCAGCGCGGCATTTTGCTGCGTCGCCTGGTCGATCTGGGAAATTGCCTCGCCAACCTGGGCTACGCCGGAAGACTGCTCCTGGCTGGCGCTGCTGATCTCCAGCATGATGTCGGTGACGCGCTTAATTGCGCCCACCACCTCGGCCATGGTGCTACCGGCACGGTCCACCAGCGCATTGCCTTGCTCGACACGCTGCACGCTGGCGTCGATCAGGATCTTGATTTCTTTGGCGGCGCTGGCGCTGCGCTGCGCCAGGCTGCGGACTTCGCTGGCCACCACCGCAAAACCCCGGCCTTGCTCGCCAGCGCGGGCGGCCTCCACCGCGGCATTCAAGGCCAGGATGTTCGTCTGGAACGAGATCCCGTCGATGACGCTGATGATGTCGGAGATCTGCCGCGACGATGCGTTGATGCGCTTCATCGTCTCCACCACCTCGGCAACCACTTGGCCCCCCTGGCCGGCCACGGTGGAGGCTTCACGCGCCAGCTGGTTGGCCCGGATGGCGTTGCTGGCGTTTTGCTTCACGTTGTCGCTCAGCTCTTCCATCGAGGCGGCGGTTTGCTCCAGCGCGCTGGCTTGTTGTTCGGTGCGGGCAGACAGGTCGTGGTTGCCCTGGGCAATCTCCGAACTGGCGGTGGCCACGCCTTCCGAGCCAGAGCGCACGGTGGAGACCACGGTCACCAGATTGCCCTGCATGTGTTGCAGCGCGGCCAGCAACTGGGTCATTTCGCCGAACGATTTCACCGGCTGTGTCTGCACCACCAGATTGCCATCGGCTACGGCATTGGCTACGCGCACGGCTTCACCGGCGGCGATGCCCAGGCTGCGCGAGATCGACCAGGCCAGCACCGCGCCGACGGCACAGGCCAGCACGCCGATGCTGATCAACACCGTGCGGGCGTGGGTCTGCCCGGTGTCCACCGCCTGGATGCCCTCGTCCATCATCGCCTGCTGGCGCTGCGCCCATTGGCCCAGCACCTTTTGGTAGGCGATCAGGGCCGGGGCATATTTGTCGTGGAACTCGGACTGCGAGAAATCGCTGGAGCCGCTGTCCACCGCCTGCAGCACGTCGCGCACCGCGGCTTTGTAGACCGGGTGCGTGGTGGCCAGTTGGGCCAGCAAGGCACGGTCGCCGTCACTGTCCACGGTGCTTTTGGCGTAGCGCTCGGCCAGCCCGTCTATGGTTTTGATGTCGGCTTCGATCTGCGTGCGCAGCGGCGCCTGCTTGGAGGGGTCGGAGGTGGCGATCAACAGGCTGGTATTGAAGCCCTGGTTGCCCAGCAAGCCCTTCCACTGCAGCGCATCGCGCTCGGTGGCAGCCAGCTCATTGCCCAGGCGGTAGGCCACCCGGCCTAACCGTTCCTGCTGCAACAGCCCCAAAACCAGCACCAGCACCATCAGCCCGAGTACCGCGGCAAATGCCAAGCCCAGTCGCCCGCGAATGCTATTCATCAAAGAGCCCATACCGCTTCCTTTAAACCGTTGCTGCCGCGGCGGCGTGCGCGCCACCGAGGAAGAGTCGTTCGATGTGCGGGTCGGCCAGCAGCTCGGAGGCAGGCTTTTGCAGCACCAGGCGGCCCGATTCCAGCGCGATGGCTTCGTCCGATATCTTCAGTGCACTCTTCACGTTCTGCTCGACCATCAGCACGGTGGTGCCCTGGTCGGCCAGCTTGCGCAGCAGCTTGAACACATCACCCACCACCATGGGGCTCAGGCCGATGCTGGGCTCGTCGATCAAAATCACCTTAGGCCGCAGCAACAGCGCGCGGCCGATTTCCAGCTGCTTTTGCTCGCCGCCCGACAGGGCCGAGGCCATGCTGTCCATGCGCTGCTTGACGCGCGGGAAGAATTCCAGCACCTCGGGAATGCGCTGGTGCGTCAGCTCTTTGCCGATGGTGATACCCCCCAGCTCCAGGTTTTGCCACACCGTCAGCTGGCCAAACAGATTGCGGCCTT
>NZ_JBDTEM010000139.1:0-2077 GCF_039922535.1 Rhodoferax sp.
GTAGGCGCGCTGGTGCTGACGCTGCTGACCACCTGCATGTTTTTGACCTCCATCTACTTCAGCTTTCGGGACAGCTTTGCGGTAGATACCGTGGAAGAAAAAACCCCAGACGCTATTGAATAAATAGCTGCCTGCGCAGGTTCCATCTGCGCCAGAGGCCGATTTATATACTTTTTTGGTTCACGCACTGGGACAGAGCTTCGGCGCTTTCCTTGCGCTCGCTATAGCGGTCCACTAGGTAAGCCGCCGCATCCCGGGTCAACAGGGTGAACTTGACCAACTCCTCCATCACATCGACCACCCGGTCGTAGTAGGCCGACGGTTTCATCCGCCCGGCCTCGTCAAATTCCATAAACGCCTTGGCCACCGACGACTGGTTGGGGATGGTCAGCATGCGCATCCAGCGGCCCAGCACGCGCAGCTGGTTCACGGCATTGAACGACTGCGAGCCGCCGCTGACCTGCATCACAGCCAACGTCTTGCCCTGGGTGGGCCGCACCGCGCCCTGGGCGAGCGGAATCCAATCGATCTGGGTCTTCATGACCCCGGTCATCGCGCCGTGCCGCTCGGGCGATGTCCAGACCATGCCCTCGGCCCACAGCGCCAGGTCGCGCAGTTCCTGCACCTTGGGGTGGGATTCGGGCGCGCTGTCGGCCAACGGCAGGCCGTGGGGGTCGAAGGTACGGGTTTCTGCCCCCATCGCGGTCAGCAAACGGGCCGCCTCCTCGCTCAGCAGGCGGCTGAACGCGCGTTCGCGCAGCGAGCCGTAAAGCAGCAGGATGCGCGGCGGGTGGGTGGACGGTGTCGTGCTGGCTAGGGCCGCCTGGTTGGGCACCTGGAACAGTGCCGGAACGATATTCGGCAACTCAAACAAGGCGCTCCCCCTGCGTGTTGACCACTTTTTCGCCGTCCTCCTTGGCAAACGCACCCTGCTGCGGTTGCGGCAGGATGTCCAGCACCGCCTCGGACGGGCGGCACAGCCTGGCCCCCAGCGCGGTGGTCACGATGGGCCGCTCTAGCAGGATGGGGTGGGCCACGATGGCATCAATCAAAGCATCGTCGCCCAGGTCCGGGTTGCCCAACCCCAGTTCTTCAAACGGCGTGCCCTTTTTGCGCAGTACCGCCCGCACCGGCAGGCCCAGTTGGGCGACCAAGGCCCGCAGCTGGTCGCCGTCGAGCGGGGTTTTGAGGTACTGCACCACGGTGGGTTCGATGCCCGCGTTGCGGATCAGGGCCAACACATTGCGCGAGGTTCCGCAGGCCGGGTTGTGGAAGATGGTGGTGTCCGACATGTATTTCTCCGGAGGAAGGTTCAAAAAGGCGGGCCACCCCCAGGCCCAACAGCGCGCCCACGCACTGCGCCAGCACAAAGCCGGGCGCGCTGGCCGGGGCGATGCCCGAAAACGTGTCGCTCAGCATGCGGCCCAGCACGGCGGCGGGGTTGGCAAAGCTGGTGCTGGCGGTAAACCAGTAGGCCGCACCGATATAGCAGGCCACCAGCGCGCTGGCCTTGCCCGCCGGGGCCCGCAGGATGACCAAAATCAGCCCGGCCATCGCCACGGCCTCGGCAATCCACTGGCCGGTGCCGGTCCGCAGTTTGGTGCTGGTTTGCAGCAGAGGCAGGTCAAACATGGCATGTGCCAGCCAGGCACCCAGCACCGCGCCCAGCAGCTGAAATACTATAAAAAACAGAGCTGCCCGTGCAGGTAGCGTATGCGCCAACTGCCCTTTTGACCACATAACCAGTGTGACCAGCGGGTTGAAGTGCGCACCGCTCACCGGGCCCAGCAGTTCAATCAAAACATACAAGGCCCACACCGTTGCCAGCGTGTTGGCCAGCAACGCCACCGCCAGGTTGCCGC
Organism: Rhodoferax sp.; assembly: GCF_039922535.1. GTDB lineage: Bacteria > Pseudomonadota > Gammaproteobacteria > Burkholderiales > Burkholderiaceae_C > Rhodoferax_B. The sequence continues at coordinate 1,863 of NZ_JBDTEM010000139.1, forward strand.
CCGCCAGCCGTTCGGCCATCACGCCCGAGCCAACCACCGCGCACAGCAGCCCGGCCGTGCCCAGGCACTCGGCCAACAGCTGCTGGACAAGCCGTGGTTTAGCAGGCGGCACAAACCACCTCCACCGCGCAAGGCGCACCCTGGCAGCAGTGCTCGGTCAGGTAACCCAGCAGCGCGTTCATCTGGTCGAAGTTGGCGCGGTAGATCAGGTTGCG
>NZ_JBDTEM010000140.1:0-6089 GCF_039922535.1 Rhodoferax sp.
AGCCGCATGCGCTACTGGATCTTGTTGATGATTTTTATCGTCACCACGGTCAATTACGCCGACCGGGCCACCTTGTCGGTCACCGGCCCGGCCATGCGCGAGGAGTTTGGCTTTGATGCCATCCAGATGGGCTACATCTTTTCGGCCTTCAGCTGGGCCTACGTGATGGCGCAGATCCCCGGCGGCTGGCTGCTGGACCGGTTTGGTGCCCGCCGGGTGTACGCGGCCAGCATCTTTTTGTGGTCGGCGTTTACGCTGCTGCAGGGCACCATTGGGGTGTGGAGCAGCGCGGCCACGGCGGTTGCCACCTTGTTTGGCTTGCGCTTCATGGTGGGGTTGGCCGAGTCGCCTGCTTTTCCGGCCAATGCCAAAGTGGTGGCCAGCTGGTTTCCTACGGCAGAGCGGGGCCGGGCATCGGCCATTTTTAATTCGGCCCAGTATTTTGCGGCCATGGTGTTTACGCCTTTGATGGCCGCCTTGACCCATTGGATGGGCTGGCACCATGTGTATCTGTGGATGGGCGTGCTGGGCTTTGCGCTGGCCCTGGTCTGGCTCAAGCTGGTGCACAGCCCCGCGAAGCACCCCGGAGTCAGCAAGGCCGAGTTGGCGTACATCGAAGCCGGTGGTGGCCTGATCCACATGGGTGAGCAGGGCAATGAGGCCAGCACCGCGCAGGTAGTGGTTTTGCCCAAGGGCCAAACCGGCTTTTACCTGAAGCAACTGTTGACCAACCGCATGCTGCTGGGCGTGTACCTGGGGCAGTTTTCGGTGAACGTGCTGACCTATTTCTTCCTGACCTGGTTCCCGGTGTACCTGGTGCAGTCGCGCCACATGACGATTTTGAAGGCCGGTTTCATGGTTTCGCTGCCCGCGATGTGCGGCTTTATTGGCGGCGTGCTGGGGGGCTATATCTCGGACCGCATGATCAAGTCGGGCTATTCGCTCACCATTGCGCGCAAAGTGCCCATCGTCTGCGGCATGCTGCTGTCGACCACCATGATCATCTGTAACTACGTGGACAGCGAATGGCTGGTGGTGGGCTTCATGGCGCTGGCCTTCTTTGGCAAGGGCGTGGGCTCCTTGGGCTGGGCCGTGGTGGCGGATACGGCACCCAAGGAAGTGATTGGCCTGGCAGGCAGCATCTTCAATATGTTCGGCAACATCGCCGGCATCGTCACCCCCATCGTGATCGGCTACATCCTGGCCACCACGGGTTCGTTCAATGGGGCGCTGCTGTTCGTGGGGCTGAATGCATTGGTGACCGTGCTCAGCTATCTGGTGATCGTCAAAGACATCAAGCGCATCGAGCTGAAGCACATCTAGCTGCATAACGATCTGGCCATCCATTCCAAACAAGGAGCATCCCATGCGCGAAAACCGCTTACGCACGCTGTGGAAATCGGGAGGCGCTGCCGTGAATGGCTGGCTGGCCATACCGAACAGTTTTTCCGCCGAGACCATGGCCCACCAGGGCTGGGATTCGCTCACCATTGACCTGCAGCACGGCATGGTGGACTACCAGGCCATGGTGCCCATGCTGCAGGCCATCTCCACCACCCAGACGGTGCCGGTGGTGCGCGTGCCCTGGCTGGAGCCCGGCATTCTGATGAAGACGCTGGACGCGGGTGCCTACGGCGTGATCTGCCCCATGGTCAACACCCGCGAAGACGCGCAAAAGCTCGTCGCCTACACCCACTACGCACCGCGCGGCACCCGCAGCTTTGGCCCGGTGCGGGCCACGCTGTACGGCGGGGCCGACTACGCCGAGCACGCCAACGACACCATCGTTACCTTCGCCATGATCGAAACCGCCAAGGCGCTGGACAACCTGGACGACATCTTGTCGGTGGAGGGGCTGGACGCGATCTACATCGGCCCGTCCGACCTGTCTTTGGCGCTGGGCTGCCGCCCGGTGTTCGACGATGTAGATCCCAAGGCCGCCGAGGCGATTGACCACATCCTGGCCCGCGCCAAGGCGCACGGCGTGGTGGCGGGCATCCACAACGGCAGCACCGACGGCGCGCTGGCCCGCATCGCCAAGGGCTTTCAGTTTGTCACCGTGAGTTCGGACGCACGGCTGATGGCGGCTGGAGCGCAGCAAGTCATCACCAAGATGCGCGCCAACCAGGCACCCGCCAGCACCGGCGGGTACTGATAATTTTTTAAACAAAATCGGGTGCTAGCGCCCGTTCCACCTGCAGGAGTAGCTATGAAATTAGGATTTATCGGTTTGGGCATCATGGGTGCGCCCATGGCATTGCATCTGGTCAACGCGGGCCACCAGCTGTACTTTTATGCACCCCGCAAGGTGCACGCGGGCATTGCAGCCTCCACGGCCATTGCCTGCGCCAATGCGGCCGACGTGGCACGCCACGCCGACATCACCTTCACCATGGTGCCCGACACGCCGGACGTCGAATCCGTGCTGTTTGGCGAAGACGGCATTGCCAGCGGCCTGGCGGCGGGTAGCGTGATGGAAGACGGCCACAGCCGCAAGATCATCGTGGATATGAGCTCGATTTCGCCCATCGCCACCAAGGCCTTCGCGCTGAAGATCAACGCCCTGGGTGCCGACTACATCGACGCGCCGGTGTCCGGCGGTGAAGTGGGGGCCAAGGCGGCCTCGCTGACCATCATGTGCGGCGGCTCCGAAGCGGTGTTTGCCACCGTGCGCCCGCTGCTGGAGCTGATGGGTAAAAACATCACCCTGGTGGGCGGCAACGGCGACGGCCAAACCACCAAGGTGGCCAACCAAATCATCGTGGCGCTGAACATCGCCGCCGTGGGTGAGGCCCTGTTGTTTGCCAGCAAAGCCGGTGCCGACCCGGCCAAGGTGCGCCAGGCGCTGATGGGCGGGTTTGCGTCCAGCCGTATCCTGGAAGTGCACGGCGACCACATGGTCAAGCGCACCTTTGACCCCGGCTTCCGCATCCGCCTGCACCAGAAAGACCTGGGCCTGGCCCTGCAAGGCGCGCGCGAGCTAGGTGTGTCCTTGCCGCAAACCGCCGGTGCGGCCCAGTTGATGCAGGTCTGCGCTGCCAATGGCATGGCCGATCTGGACCATTCGGCCTTGGTCCAAGCCTTGGAACTGATGGCCGGGCACGCCGTCGCCAAAGCCTAAGCAAGCCCTAAGATAGCTGCCATGCCTTCCACAGACCCCACCGCGCTGCTGCGCCGCATGTTCGATGCGGCGGTGGCCGCTGCCCAGCCCGCCTTGTGCCTGCCGCCGCATCTGCCGTCTCCACCCAAGGGCCGCACCATCGTCATCGGTGCGGGCAAGGCCTCGGCAGCGATGGCGCGGGCGCTGGAAGACCACTGGAGCGGTCCGTTGGAAGGCCTGGTCGTCACCCGCTACGGCTACGACGTGCCCTGCCAGCGCATCGAAATCGTGCAGGCTGCGCATCCGGTGCCGGATGCCGCAGGGCTGCAGGCGGCGCAACGTATCCGCCAGCTGGTGACGGGCCTGACGGCAGATGACCTGGTGATTGCGTTGATCTCCGGCGGCGGCTCGTCGCTGCTGGTGGCACCCGGCGAGGGCCTGACCCTGGCCGACAAGCAGGCCGTCAACACCGCGCTGCTGCACAGCGGGGCCAGCATTTCCGAGATGAACTGCGTGCGCCGCCACCTCTCCAGCCTCAAAGGTGGGCGGCTGGCGGCGGTCTGCCACCCGGCACAGGTGCTGACGCTGCTGATTTCCGACGTGCCGGGCGACGACCCCATCGACATCGCCTCCGGCCCCACCGTGGCCGACCCCACCACCTGCGCCGACGCGCTGGCCATCGTGGACCGCTACCGCATTGCCGTGCCGCCCGCAGTGCGCAGCCAGCTGGAAAGTGGCGCGGGCGAAACCGTCAAGCCCGGCGATCCGCGCCTGGCGGGCATCCAAACCCGCATGATCACCGCGCCCCAAATCGCCCTGGAAGCTGCCGCCCAGGTGGCGCGCGATGCGGGCATTACGCCGTACATCCTGGGTGACAGCCTGGAGGGCGAGGCCCGCGACCTGGGCAAGGCCATGGCCGGTATTGCCCGCCAGGTAGCGGTGCACGGTCAGCCGTTCACCACACCTTGCGTGCTGCTGTCGGGCGGCGAAACCACCGTCACTCTGCGCGGCAAGGGCCGGGGAGGGCGCAACGTGGAGTTTTTGCTGTCGCTGGCAGTGGCGCTGAACGGCCAACCCGGCGTGTTTGCCCTGGCCGGTGATACCGACGGCGTGGACGGTGCCGAAGAAATCGCCGGGGCCGTCCTGACTCCCAGCACCTTGCAGCGCGCCTGGGCGCTGGGCACCAACCCGCGCAGCAGCCTGGACAACAACGACGCGCACAGCTTCTTCCAGGCCCTGGGCGACTCGGTGGTGACCGGTCCCACGCTGACCAACGTGAACGACTTTCGCGCGATCCTGGTCGAATAGGCGTGCCCCTAACTTTCATGGCTGCGGCTGCAGAGCCACCCCGCAGCCATGAAAGTTCTTTCACGTTAAAGGGGGCCATCCCGCCCCTTAGAATCCCTGCATGTCTTATCTCGTGCTCGCCCGCAAGTACCGTCCGCGGAATTTCTCTGAAATGGTGGGGCAGGAGCACGTGGTGCAGGCCCTCAGCAACGCCCTGACCACCCAGCGCCTGCACCATGCCTATTTGTTCACGGGTACGCGCGGCGTGGGCAAAACCACGGTGTCGCGCATTCTGGCCAAGTCGCTCAATTGCCAGGGCGTGGACGGGACCGGCGGAATCACCGCCAGCCCTTGTGGTGTCTGCAGCGCCTGCACTGATATTGATAGCGGCCGGTTTGTCGATTACACCGAGCTGGATGCCGCCTCCAACCGGGGTGTGGACGAAGTCCAGGCCGTGCTGGAGCAGGCGGTGTACAAGCCGGTGCAAGGCCGCTTCAAGGTCTTCATGATCGACGAAGTGCACATGCTGACCAACACCGCGTTCAACGCGATGCTGAAGACGCTGGAAGAGCCGCCCGAATACCTGAAGTTCGTACTGGCCACCACCGACCCGCAAAAGGTGCCGGTCACCGTGCTGTCGCGCTGCCTGCAGTTCAATCTGCGCCCCATGGCCCCCGAAACCGTGCTGTCGCACCTGACCCAGGTGCTGCACACCGAAGGCGTGCAGGCCGAAACGGGCGCGCTGCGCCTGCTGTCCCGTGCCGCCCGGGGTTCGATGCGCGATGCCTTGTCGCTCACCGACCAGGCGATTGCCTTTGGCAACGGCCAGTTGGAGGAAACCACGGTACGCCAGATGCTGGGCAGCGTGGACCGCAGCTACGTGTTCCGCCTGATAGCCGCGTTGGCCCAGGGCGACGGCAAAACCGTGGTTGAAACGGCAGAGACCCTGCGCCTGAACGGCCTGAGCGCCGCCTCCACGCTGGAAGAAATGACCAACGTGCTGCAACGCATGGCCGTGCTCCAGGCCGTGCCCGGCATGCCGGTGGATGACAGCGACCCCGAAGCCGCCGACACCGCCCGCCTGGCCGCCGCCATGCCTGCCGATGAAACCCAGTTGCTCTACAGCATGTGCCTGCATGGCCGCGCCGAGTTGGGCCTTGCCCCCGACGAATATGCCGCGCTGACCATGGTGCTGCTGCGCTTGCTGGCCTTCAAGCCCGGCAGCCCGGTGCGCCAGTCGGCTGAAAAAAAAACTCTGATTGAACCTGCCAGGGCGGTTCTGGCCCCTGCGCCGTTGCCCGCTCCAGCGCCAGTGGCCGCTGCCGTAAAGCCTGTTGAAGCGCCTGCGCCAGTACCTGTGGCTGCACCGGTAGCCGCTCCTGCGCCCGTAGTACCTGCCGTGCAGGAATTGCCCGTGCGCGTGCAGGCCGAGCCCAGCCCACGTCTGCAAGCCCGCCCAGTCCCGGTATTCACGCCCCCAGTGCACACGGCAGACGGCGACTACTGGCACGCCACGGTGCAGCAGTTGATCGCGGCAGATGCCGTGGGCGGCCTGGTGCGCGAACTGGCTTTGCAGTCGCAACTGGTGGCGGTGGACGGCAGCCATTGGCGGCTGCGTATCGAACGTGAATCGCTGAGTCAGCCCATGAGCCGGGAGCGCCTGCGCGTGGCGCTAGAAACCGTGACCCCCAACGCCACACTG
>NZ_JBDTEM010000141.1:0-3676 GCF_039922535.1 Rhodoferax sp.
CGGCGATGCCATTGTGCAACTCGAAACCGCCTTCAAAGACCCCAAGCAAACGCAGGCGGGTACCGCATTGGTGGGCTTGTATTTGCGCGATGGGCAAACTGCCAAAGCGGTAGCCATTGCCGACCAATTGGTCAAGTTGCAGCCCAATAATGCAGGTTTCAGCAACCTACTGGGTATGGCCCAGGCCCAAGCGGGCGTGCTACCCGCCGCCAAAGCAGCCTTTGAGCGGGCAGTCCAGTTGGACGACAAACTGCTAGAGGCCAAGATCAACTTGGCCCGAGTAGATATTGCGGCCAAATCTTATGACAGTGCCACCACACGTCTGGCCGCCATTCTCAAGGTAGACGATAAAAATATCGATGCCATGTATGAGATGGCCAACCTGTCAGACCGCCGCGGCCAGCCTGCCGAGACTTTGCGCTGGCTCCAAAAAGCCAGCGATATCGCCGGCCCTAAAGAGTTTCGACCAGACACCTCGCTGGTAGAGCTGCATCTGCGCAATCGCGCGCCTGCGCTCGCTTTGGAGGCTGCCAAGCGCTTATTGGCCAAGGCTCCAGACTACCTTCCTTCCCTACTGGTTTACGGTCGAGCGCAGCTAGCCAATGGCGATGTGGAAGGTGCCAAGTCCACCTTTTCGGGTGCCACCCGATTTGCCGACTTCAATGCGGCTCAGCAAACCGAAATCGCGACCTTGCAAATGGCCGGCAACAACCCTGCTGGGGCTACCTACAGTCTGGAAAAGGCACTCTCCAGCCGCCCTGACTATTTGCCTGCCATGGCCATGATGGTCGACATTGAGCTGAGCCAGGGTGCACCGGCCAAAGCCGAACAGCGCGCCCGCCAGGTGCTGGCACAGACACCTAAACGAGCTATCGGCTATAGCCTCCTAGGCGATGTAGCCCAGGCCCGAGGCCAGACCGCTGCCGCCATTGATGCTTACCGGCGCGCCCACCAGGCGGAGCCCAGTTCCGAAACGCTGTTGCGCCTGTTCCGTGCGCTGTCTGGCCAAGCCGGCGGAAAACCGGCGCTACAGCTGGCTGAGCAATGGGTCAAGGCCCACCCGCAAGACCTGGTGGTTCGTCGCGCATTGGCGGACTCTTATGCCCGTGCCGAGAACTATCCGGCAGCCCGGAGCAACTACGAGATTCTGCTCAAAGCCAAGCCGGACGACATTGGTGCAATGAACTATTTAGTCAACGTACTGCTACGCCTAAAGGACCCTTCGGCCATTGCGATGGGGGAGAAAGCCCTTGTGCTGGCTCCCGCCAATGCCAACGTCATCGACACCTTGGGCTGGGCACTGTTCCAAAGCGGCAAAGCCGACCAGGCCGACCGCGCTTTGCAACTTCTGCGCGATGCCCGCTTGCGTGAGCCTGGCAACCCCGAAATTCGCTACCACTTGGCAGCCGTTTTGGCGCAGTCAGGACGTAACACGGAAGCGCGCGACGAGTTGGATGCTGCACTCAACGATGGGCGGAATTTTGAAGGCCTTACCGCGGCCCAAGCTTTGCGCAAAACTTTGCGTTAACGGGAACTATAAATTGCTTGTCGAATTTTCTTACAGTTTTGTAACTCCTTGTTATTTTATTCTCACAACATGTTGATTTTTAAGTAAAGAACTCCACTGGCACGAATCTGGCTGTGAATCAGGTATTAATGATGGTTTGCAGTGTTAGCACCCCAATAGGATGATGAAAATGAAGAACTTCCGTATGACCCGTTCCCTCCAAATATTGGCCGCCGTCGCCTTGATGGGGATGGCCAGCTCAGGCTGGGCTACGTCTTGGGCCCTTGATTCCGGTTGTGCAACTTCGTCAGGGGTGTCAACCTGCGCGACTTCAGGCGGCATCAGCCTGACGGTGCAAGCGTATTCCACCAGCACCGGTACGGTCGCGGCACCTACCACGGGTACCAAATTTGCGGCTGCCCAGGTTACGCAAAACGGTACAAGCTATGGTTTGGGCGTTGTTTCCAGCAATGAAGATGGTTCCGCTCCCCAGCACACGATGGATAACGTTGCCGGCACCGACCTGATCGTTTTGCACTTCGGTTCGGCCATTAATTTGAGCTCGATCTTGCTGGGCTATACCTACAACGATGCCGACTTGACGGTCATGGCTTACACCAAAGCCGGTACCCCAACGATTTTGAACAACACCACAGGTTCCTTCACGGCGGCTAATGGTTGGACTTCGGTGCAGAACTATTTCACTGATGCTGGGTCGCCAACTACTACCGATGTGGCTGTAACGACCAACAAAGACACCACTACGTACTCCAGTTGGTGGGTCATCAGTGCCTACAACTCTGGCTACGGCGGCTCGGGTACCGGTGATGCGCTGGCCGACTATGTGAAGCTGATGACGGTGGCGGGCAGCACAAAGCAGTCCTCCGGCGTGCCAGAGCCAGGATCGCTGGCCTTGGTCGGCGTTGGCCTGCTGGGTTTGCTGGGTAGCGCCCGCCGTCGCAAGACCGCCCAGCGCGCTGCTCTGGCCGCTTAACTTATCCGTTCCCCGGCCGCTTGCGGCCACTCCCAAAAGGCACCGAAACTCGGTGCCTTTTTGTTTTGGGGCGCGTATTTTGTGGGCTTCATTCATCTTGTGGATGTAGTTTTGCCTGGCTTCGCCCATCATGAAGTCAGTTCAATTTGGGGGCTGGCAGATGCAAACAGCAGAGCGCTTTGGGGCCAAGGTTTCTATCGGCTTACCGGGGCGCGGCATGTTCTTGCTGGAGGCGGCCGAACCCGAGGGGCTTGATGTTTTGGTGCGCAGCGTGGGAGCCCAGGTGGTCGCCCGGATCGGTGCCGGTAAGGCCCTGGTGGTCATGGGCGTGGCTTCGTATATGGGTTTGCGCGGATCGCGGGCGGTGCGGTTCATCGGCCCGGTCAACGTGGAGCAGCAGCGTCTGGCCGCGGTTCTGGGGGCCTTGAATGTGTCCCTCAACGCGCCGGTGTCGTCGGTTTCGTAACTGCTGCTGTGTGACCAGCGGCCCACTTCAAGGAGACAGCTATGGCCGGTAGTGTTGGACAAGAATTACTCGACGTACCCCTTCCCGATATGGTGCTGAAACTGGCCCTGGGCATCGCCGAGGCGCAAAAGGCGTTGGACGAAAACTCGGTAGAAACCGCCAAGGCCCTGGCAGAAACCGAGCTGCCGCTGGTCATGGGCGTGACCCAAACCATCGCCGCCAATGGCGATGTGACCTACGTGAATTCGGCCCCGGTCAACGTGTCGCTGATCCAGATCGGGCTGATGCCCACTTTCTACCAGTTTGCCGAGGCCACCATCGAAGTCACGATGGATATCAAAACCACCACCTCGGTGGAAACCAGCCTCAAGGTCGGTGTCAAAGCCAAGGCCGGGTTTGCCTGCTGGAGCGCATCGGTGTCGGTCGATGTTTCACATAACCGCAAGTTTGGCAAGGAAGTGCATGGCACCAGCCGCCTGCTGACCCGCATGGTGCCGGTGCCCCCTCCACCGCGTATTGCGCCGCAGCTCACCGTGGTAGACAACCGTCCACCCAAAGTCCCTGCTTGACCATGGCCACCCTGGACAAGGCCAAGGTCTTTCGTGCGCCTATCGTGCCGGCTGAGGTGGTGGTGCAAGAGACGGCATCTACCTCGTTTGCCGATCTGGTGCGCCTGATGGCCGAAGGCATTGCCGACGCACAGATGGCA
>NZ_JBDTEM010000142.1:0-3106 GCF_039922535.1 Rhodoferax sp.
CCGAGCTGTTGGACGACGTGGAAGGCATGCTGCGTCCGCAAGCCGAGGCCAAGGGCCTGCGTTTCGCCATCCAGGTGGAAGGCCCGGCGCCCGCCTGGATCAGGGCCGATGCCAAGCGGCTGCGGCAAATTCTGATCAACCTGCTGGGCAACGCGGTACGCTTCACCGAGCAGGGCGAGGTGCGCTTGCGGTTGGACTTTCGCCAGCATGTCTCCCGTATCGAGGTGATCGACACCGGGATAGGCATAGCGCCGCAGGACCAGGAGCGCATATTTTTGCCTTTTGAGCGTGGCAGCGCGGGCCGCCGCGCCAGCGAAACCGGCACGGGGCTGGGGCTGACCATCACCCATTTACTGACCCAGCTTATGGGCGGCGACCTGTCGGTTGCCAGCACGCCGGGCCAGGGCAGTACCTTTACCGTGCGGCTGTATCTGCCGGGTATCCCATCCGACCCCACGCGGCCGCCTTTGCGGGCAGTGGCCTTGCGCCCGGTGATTGGCTACATCGCGCCGCGCCGTACCCTGCTGGTGGTGGACGACCAGCCCTTGCAACGCCAACTGTTGGCGGGCCTGCTGGTGCCCATGGGCTTCGTGGTGCAAGAGGCTGCCAGCGGCCGCGAATGCCTGGAGATCGTGCAACACCAGCTGCCCGACCTGGTGTTGCTGGACATCACCATGGACGACCTGGATGGCTGGCAGACGGCAGAGATGCTGCGCAGCCTGTATGCCGCCACGCAACTGCCGATTGTTTTTGTTTCAGCGAATCTGTTTGACCAACATCCCGAGCGCATGGCGGCGTTGCAGTGCCAGGGCTTTGTAGGTAAGCCGGTGATTGAGTCGGAGCTGCTGGGAGCCTTGGAGCGTGCGTTGCAGCTTGAATGGGTACGCGACAACACGCCTTTGTCGCTGCTGCATAAGCCACCGTCCGGTGTTGCTCCGTATCCCAGCACCCTGCCCGACAGTCTGCGGGAGGATCTGATCCGCCTGGCCCGGCAGGGCCAGGCCACAGCGCTGCGCGAGCTGCTGTCGCGTGCCCGCACCGAGCTGCCCGCCCACACCCACACCCTGCATCTGCTGCAAGCCTGTGCCGACCGCTTCGACTTTCAGGCCCTGGCCGACCATCTCCGAGAACCTGAACATGAACCAGAAAGTTAAGTCTGTGACTGACCCCGCCCGCCGCGTGATTCTGGTGGTGGACGACGCCCTGGACACCTTGCGCATGCTCTGCGATGCACTGGCCGCCGAGGGCTATGCCGTGCTGGTAGCGCGTGACGCTGAGGAGGCGCTGCAACGCTTTGATATCGCCGTACCCGATGGCGTGCTGCTGGACGCCGTGATGCCGGGCATGGACGGCTTCGCGCTGTGCCGCCAGCTCAAGGCCACGCCGCCGTGGTCGCATGTGCCGGTGGTGTTCATGACGGGCTTGTCAGAAACCGAGCAGATTCTGCAGGGTTTTGCCAGCGGTGGTGTGGACTATGTGGTCAAACCGCTGCGCATCCCCGAGGTGCTGGCGCGCCTGGCCACCCATGTGCGCAATGCCCAGGCTACGCGGCTGGCGCGTGAAGCCGTGGACGTGGCAGGTATGGGGGCGGTGGTGCTGGACGGCCAGGGGCGTGTCGCCTGGCGCTCGCCGCAAGCCACGCGCTGGCTGGACGGTGCGTTTGGTGCGGACGACCTTGAGGCCGGTGCCACCTGGCTACAGTCCACCACAGCTGCGGCGGAGGTGTGGATGCCGATGCCCGGGGGGCGCCGCCTGGTGTCCAGGCACATGGGACAAAGCGGGTTTTCCGAAACGACGCTGTTGCTGTTAATGGCCCCGGCAGACGCCGCTGCCCACCCGCGCCAGCCGGAGGTGCCATTGACGCCGCGGGAGACCGAGGTGCTGTCGTGGCTGGCCAAGGGCAAGACCAACCGCGACATTGCCGACATCCTGGGCATGAGCCCGCGCACGGTAAACAAGCATTTAGAGCATATTTTCGAAAAGCTGGGCGTAGAGACGCGGTCCGCAGCGACTGCGATCGCCGGGCAGCTATTGCCACAGACCTGACTTTTATGGCTTCGGCAGCGGAGCTGCACCGAGGCATAGTGGTGCAGAAGGCGCTGAACGACGAAAAGCGCGGCACCAAAATGGTCCAGCAGGTCCACAACGAATGGGTCTTCGAAGTCCCCGAGGCCGAGGTGGGCGTGGGGCCGAACTGGGACAAAGCGCATTGATTGCTATGGTTTGAATAGCTGTCAACGCAGTTTTTATGCGCCCTGGAGGCCTAAAAATCCTAGAACTGGCTTATATCAAACTGCTGCCGCCCAGCATTTTTGGCCCGGTACAGGGCGGTGTCGGCCGCATACACCAGCGTGTCGGGCTTGCGCTCGGCATCGGGCACGGTGTGGGCTACACCGATGCTGAGGGTCAAAAAATCGGCGGTGGGGGAGCCCGCGTGGGGTATGCGCTCTAGAGCCAGTGCATCCATGCAGTGCTGGGCCACCAGCCGGGCATGGTCCTGGTCGGTACCGGGCAGTAGCAGCACAAATTCTTCGCCGCCGTAGCGGGCCACCAGCTCGCCCGCGCGGCGCACGCAGGTGGCCAGCAACCGGGCCACGCGGCGCAGGCAGGCGTCGCCCGCCAGGTGGCCGTAGTGGTCGTTATAGAGCTTGAAGTGGTCGATGTCGATCATCAGCAGGGCCAGCGGCTCTTGCTGGCGGGCACCGCGCAGCCATTCGGTGGCCAGCACCGCGTCAAAATGCCGTCGGTTGCCGATGCCGGTCAGCCCGTCGGTGGCCGACAGCTGGGCCAGGCGCTGGTTGGCCAGCTCCAGTGCCTGGCGTTGCAGCACCATTTCGGTAATGTCCAGCCGCACCGCCACGATGTAGCCCGACGGCGTGCGCGACTCGTAGGCATGCATCCACACGCCGATCGGGTACGAGCGCACCTCGGGCATGGCGCGCTGGCCGCGCTCGGCCAGATGCGTGGCCAGCCATTCTTCTTCGCGGCCCATGGCTTCGTGCGGAAAGCCCTGGCGCAGGCCGATGCGCACCAAGGCCTCGTGGGTCAGGCCCCGGCCTTCTTCCAGCGTGAACCAGGGGCGCATCTCGCCCATCTTGCGGTTGAA
>NZ_JBDTEM010000143.1:0-11829 GCF_039922535.1 Rhodoferax sp.
CATTGGCGAAACCTTTGAGCGCGACCGCCAGCGCAAAGCCCTGGTGGTGATGGCCACGGGTGCGGGCAAAACGCGCACCGTGATTGCGCTGGTAGACCTGCTGCAGCGGGCCAACTGGGCCAAGCGCGTGCTGTTCTTGGCCGACCGCGTGGCGCTGGTGAACCAGGCGGCCAATGCCTTCAAGGCGCATCTGCCCGACGCGGCGGCGGTGAACCTGGTGACCGAGAAGGCCACCGAGGGCCGGGTGTATGTATCCACCTACCCCACGATGATGGGCTTGATCAACGAGACGGATGATGGGCTGCGCCGCTTTGGCGTGGGCCACTTTGACCTGATCATCGTGGACGAGGCGCACCGCTCTATCTACCAAAAGTACCGCGCCATCTTTGCCTACTTCGATGCGCTGCTGGTAGGCCTGACGGCCACGCCCAAAGACGAGATTGACCGCAACACCTATGGCCTGTTTGGCCTGGAAGACGGCGTGCCAACCGATGCCTATGGGCTGGAGGATGCGATTGCCGAGGGCTACCTGGTACCGCCGCGTGCGGTGTCGGTGCCGCTGAAGTTCCAGCGCGAGGGCATCAAATACGCCGAGCTGAACGAAGACGAGCGCGAGCAGTGGGACACGCTGGATTGGGAAGAAGACGGGCCCGCCCCCGACGAGGTGGGCGCAGAGGCGGTGAACAAATGGCTGTTCAACACCGACACCGTAGACAAGGTGCTGGAGCTGTTGATGACGCGTGGCCACAAGGTGGCTGGCGGCGACCGGCTGGGCAAGACCATTGTGTTTGCCAAAAACAACCTGCACGCCGAGTTCATTGCCAAGCGATTCAATGAAAACTACCCGCACTACGCTGGCCAGTTTGCCCGCGTCATCACCTACCAAACCGAGTACGCGCAGAGCCTGATTGACGATTTCAGCGTGAAAGAGAAGTCGCCGCACATCGCCATATCGGTGGACATGCTGGACACCGGCATTGACGTGCCCGAGGTGGTGAACCTGGTGTTCTTCAAGATCGTGCGCTCCAAGGCCAAGTTCTGGCAGATGGTGGGGCGCGGCACGCGGCTGTGCAAAAACCTGTTTGGCCCGGAGCAAGACAAAAAAGAGTTTTTGATCTTCGACTTTTGCCAGAACCTGGAGTTCTTCAGCCAGAACCTCGAAGGCAGCAAAGGCAATGTGGCCGAGCCCCTGAGCCAGCGCAGCTTCAAGGCGCGGCTCGAATTGCTGTCGGTGCTGGACGAGCAACTTGCCAATGCGCAAGGTGCCCAAGCCGCAGAGCCCCGCGCAGGCTATGGCCTGACCACGGCCAGCCTGCGCGCCGACACGGCCACCCATTTGCACGCCGTAGTGGCGGGCATGCGGCTGGACAACTTTGTCGTGCGCCCGCAGCGCCGCTGGGTGGAGCAATGGAGTGAAGCCACTGCCTGGCACGCAGTTACCGGCGACCAACTGCTGGAGCTGGCCGAACATGTATCAGGCCTGCCCAGCGCCGTACGCGACGATGACGAAGAGGCCAAGCGTTTCGATTTGCTGATGCTGCGCACCCAGCTGGGCAGTGCGCGCGGCGATGTGGGTTTTGTCCGCCTGCGCGAGCAGGTGCGTTCGCTGGCCGATGGCTTGAGTGAGTTGGGCAGCATCCCTGCCGTGCAGCAGCACATGGTGCTGATTGAGGCGGTGGCCGGTGAAGAGTGGTGGCAAGACGTGACCCTGCCCATGCTGGAGCAGGCGCGCAGGCATTTGCGTGGCCTCATCAAGCTGCTGGACAAGATACGCCGCAAGGTGGTCTACACCGACTTTGAAGATGCGGTGGGCGAGTCGGCTGAAATTGCCTTGCCGCTGGGCGGCAGCGCGGGCGACTTTGAGCGCTTTCGCCTGAAGGTGCGGGCCTTTTTGAAGTCGCATGAAAACCACCTTACCCTGCACAAGCTGCGCCGCAACCAGCCGCTGACCGCCACCGACCTGGCGGAGCTGGAGCGCTTGCTGGTGGACAGCGGCACCGGCTCGGCCGACGACGTGGCCCGCGCCGGGCAAGAGGCGCATGGGCTGGGCCTGTTTGTGCGTGCACTGGTGGGGCTGGACCGAGAAGCCGCCACGCTGGCGCTGAACGCCTTTGTGGCGGGCAAGACGCTAAGCGCCAACCAGCTGGAGTTTGTGAACCTGATCGTCACCCACCTGACCGAGCGTGGGGTGATGGAGCCGGGCTTGTTGTATGAGCCGCCCTTCACCAGCTACGCGCCCCAGGGGCCCGACGTTTTGTTCACGTCTGCCCAGGTGGACGAGCTGTTCGGCGTGCTGGACCACATCAAGGCCACGGCACTGGCTGCCTGAAGTTTATAAGGTAAATAGGGCTCTAGCGCAGGAAGCATCTGCGCCAGAAGCTATTCATTCAATAGCAAATCAACTCAGGCCAGTGGATTCTCTATCAGCAATGCCATGCCTTGGCCGCCGCCGACGCAGGCGCTAGAGATGCCGTAGCGCACACCGCGGCGGCGCAGTTCGCGCGCCAGGGTCACGGTGAGACGCACGCCGGTCGCGGCCAGTGGATGGCCGAGTGCGATGGCACCGCCGTTGACGTTGAGCTTGTCGCGGTCCAGGCCGAGTTCACGCTCCACCGCAATGGTTTGTGCGCCCTGGGCTTCGTTGATTTCAAACAGGCCAATGTCAGATAGCTGCAGGCCGCAGCGCTGCAGCAAGGCACGGATGGCCGGGGCTGGGCCGATGCCCATCAGCTCGGGCGGCACACCGACAGCGGCGGCGCCGCACAAACGGGCCAATGGCTGCAAGCCGTTCTTGCGCACGTAGGCATCGCTGGCCACCAGTGCGCCCACCGCGCCATCCACCAGCGCCGAGCTGTTGCCGGCAGTCTGCACGCCGCCAGGGTAGACGGTACGCAAGCCGGCCAGGGCTTCGACGGGCGATGGGCGCGGATGGGTATCGCGGTCCAGTTGAGTGACCTTGCGCGGCAGCTGGATGCCGCGGGTAGCGTAGCCATCCAACTCAAATTTTTCGCTGACGACGGGCACGATCTCGCCAGCATGGAAACCGTCGGCTTGGGCCTTCAGCGCACGCTCGAACGACAGGGCCGCAAAGGCGTCCACATCGGCGCGGCTAACGCCGTATTGCTTGGCCAGGTTTTCGGCGGTCTCGATCATCGTTACCGGGCCGGCAGTGTCGATCAAGGCTTCCATCAGAAAGTCTTTGAACTCGACCGGCGCGCCCAGCTTGAAGCCGTTGCGGTGGGTGTAGGCGGCAATCGGGTTGCGCGTCATGGACTCGGTGCCGACCACCAGCGCCAGTTCGGCGTAGCCCAGGGCGATCTGGTCGGCCGCCTGCCGAAACAGCTCGAAACCCGTGCCGCAGATGCGCTGCACCAAGATCGACGGCACGGCGATCGGTACGCCCGCATACAGGCCGATGTGGCGCGGCAGCACAAAGGCGTCAAAGTCGGCCTGCGCCATGGAGCCGGTGATCACCGAGTCCACATCGGCTGCGGACACGCCGCTGCGCGCGAGCACCGCGCGGGCCACCTTGATGCCCATGTCGGTGGGCGATACCTGGCCCATGGCACCACAGTAATCGACCAATGGCGTACGCACGCCATCAATAATCCAGGTGTTTGAGAAGGAGGCAGAGAAGTGTTTCATAGGGGCTCTCAAATGGACCAACATCGGGTGACCTCAACACGCACCAGGGCTCTGCCAATTCTGCTGAACCGTTGGATTATTGATGCCAAATTAGTTATTTAATATAACCTTATTGGACTTCCAAAAAGCTAGGGAAAGCACCTACGATTGTTGTCTCCATCCACCTTGTTTTAGTTATTTTTCATAACCATAATTCAGCCAGACGAAGACCACACCATGACCACACCACATTCCGCTTCCACCTCCGACATTTCCCTTGAGATTTGTGGCGATGACCAAGAAATTGCCGTCATCCGCCTGACCCGCCCGGCCAAACGCAATGCGCTGAACGACGGCCTGATCCTGGCGTTGCGCAATCTGCTCGACGGCCTGCCCAGCAGCGTGCGGGCAGCGGTGATCGACGGCGAAGGCCCCCACTTCTGCTCGGGCCTGGACCTGAGCGAGCTCAAAGACCGGGACGCAGGCCAGGGCCTGCTGCATTCCCGCATGTGGCACGCCGCGCTGGAGCGCGTGCAGTTCGGCCCGGTGCCGGTGGTGGCGGCGCTGCACGGCGCGGTGGTGGGTGGCGGGCTGGAGCTGGCCAGCGCCTGCCACATCCGCGTGGCCGATGAGTCCACCTTTTACGCTCTGCCCGAAGGCTCGCGGGGTATCTTTGTGGGCGGCGGCGGCGCGGTACGCATTCCGCGGCTGATCGGCACTGCCCGTATGACCGACATGATGATGACCGGCCGTGTCTACAACGCAGCAGATGGCGAACGCATCGGCATGGCCCAGTACCTGGTGCCCACCGGTGCCGCGTTTGAGAAGGCGCTGGAGCTGGCCAAGCGCATCGCGCAGAATGCGCCGCTGACCAACTACGCGCTGATGCACGCCCTGCCCCGCATTGCCGAGCAACCCGCCGACCAGGGCTTCCTCACCGAAGCCATGATGGCCGCGATTGCCCAGAGCGCGCCCGAAGCCAAACAACGCGTGCGCGCCTTCTTGGACGGCAAGGCCGCCAAGGTGCAAAAAGCCTGAGCGTCCGCCAAAACAATAACCACAGAGACACACCATGGCTGCCCCCCAATACCGCCCGCTGCGCTTCGGCGTCACCCGCGTGACCACCCGTGAAACCGCCCAGGGCGTGGTGTACGTGCGCGCCGAACAAGACCTGCAGCCCTACCCCACGCGCCTGACCGACCGGCTGGCGCACTGGGCCACCGCCACCCCCGACCACACCTGGATGGCCCAGCGTGTAAAAAACGCCGATGGCAGCCTGGGCGACTGGCGACACATCAGCTATGCGCAGGCTTGGCAGTCGGCCCGCAACATTGCCCAGGCGCTGCACGGTTTCGACCTCAGCGCCGAGCGCCCGGTCGCCATCCTGAGTGAAAACGACCTGGACCACGCCCTGCTGGCGCTGGGATGCCTGGTGGCAGGCGTGCCGCATTGCACCGTGTCCACCGCCTACAGCACCATTAGCCAAGACTTCGACAAGCTGCGCCACGTGCTAGGCACGCTAACCCCCGGCCTGGTGTTTGCCAGCAATGGCGAGCGCTTTGCCCGCGCCATCCAGGCGACGGTGGGGGCCGATGTGCAGGTGGTGTTGGGCAGCGGCAGCATTCCGGGCCGCGACACAGTGCCCTTCAGCACGCTGCTCAACACCCCCGCCACCCCGGCGGTAGATGCCGCGCATGCCGCCATCACCGGCGACGACATCGCCAAGTTCATGTTCACCTCGGGTTCGACCAAGCTGCCCAAGGCCGTGGTCGTCACGCACCGTATGTGGAGCGCCAACCTGCAGCAAATGAACGAGGCCATGCCCGTGCTGGCCGAAACGCCCCTGGTGCTGGTGGACTGGCTGCCCTGGAACCACACGTTTGGTGGCAACCACAACTTTGGCATCACCATCTACAACGGCGGCACGCTGTACCTGGACGAAGGCAAACCCACGCCCAAGGGCATGGCCGAGACCCTGCGCAATCTGCGCGAGATTGCGCCCACCGTGTACTTCAACGTACCCACCGGTTTCGAGGTGCTGGCCGAGGTGATGCAAACAGACGACCTGCTGCGCAAGAATCTGCTGAGCCGGGTGAAGATGTTTTTCTTTGCCGCTGCGGCTTTGTCGCAGCCGATCTGGGATGCGCTGTTTGCCAGCGCCGAGCGCGAAGTGGGCGAACGTATCGTGATGAGCACCGGCCTGGGCATGACCGAATGCACGCCCTACTGCCTGGGGGTCAACAGCCACCACGTCAAGGCCGGTTATGTGGGCGTGCCCGCGCCCGGCCTGGAGCTCAAGCTGGTACCCGTGGACGGCAAGACCGAGGCGCGCTACCGTGGCCCCAACGTCACGCCCGGCTACTGGCGCAACCCGCAAGCCACGCAGGCCTGCTTTGACGAAGAAGGCTTCTTCTGCTCGGGTGACGCGGTGCAATGGATAGACCCGAACGACCTGCACCAGGGCCTGAAATTCGACGGCCGGATTGCCGAAGACTTCAAGCTCAGCACCGGCACCTTTGTCAGCGTGGGCCCGATGCGCGCCAAGATCATTGCAGCGGGTGCCCCCTATGTGCAGGACGCGGTGCTCACCGGCATCAACCTCAAGGAAGTCGGTGCCTTGATCATCCCCACCAGCGCCTGCCGCAGCCTCAGCGGCCTGCCTGCCGATGCCAGCCAGCAAGCCGTGCTGGAAAGCGCGCCGGTGCAGGCCCATTTCCAACAGGTCATCAGCACGCTGGCCGCCGAATCCACCGGCAGCGCCACCCGCATTGCCCGCGCCCACCTGATGGCCGAGCCGCCCTCGCTGGACAAAGGCGAGATTACCGACAAGGGCTCCATCAACCAGCGTGCCGTGCTCCAGCACCGCGCCGCCCTGGTGGAAGCCATGCACACCGACCAACTGCATCCAACCATCAAACCTGCCGAGAAATAGCAGGGGCGACCGGACCGTTATGCCCTGGCCATTTCGGTACTTGCACGCTACGGCCTGATTGCGCGGTGCTTGCTATTGAACGCGCTTGACCGCGCTCTGTCGCGACTTTAGCGCGCGGTTTGAAGCCGCCTCTCCAACCACAAGGAATTGCGATGGCAATCGGTACATTGATTCTTCGTCCTGGCGTACGCTTGATGGAGCGCCTGCATGTGAACGGCAAGCTGGCAATTGTCTTTGGCTTGTTGGCGGCTTCGCTGGCAGTGGCACTCAGCAGCCTGTATAGCGGCGCAGCAGACAGCGTCTCACGCCCAATTTTTCTTTGGTTGACAGTCCTAGGTGTCGCCACTTTGATCTACTTTTGCGTATGCCTTCAAGCCAACCTGTCGAAGGGTTTGCAAGAGCTTGCCGAGTTGGTAGATGCCGTTTTGAGTGGCAATCTCCGGCACAGTGCAGCGATCACCGGGTCCGACGAATTGGCCAGCATCGCGCAACGCCTGGAACGCATGAGTCGAAACTTGTCCGCGATTGTGGCAGCCATCCGCAGCGAGGCGGAGCTGGTGAGCATGGCCGGCGACCAGTTGTCCAGCGGCACCTACAGCCTGTCTGAGCGCACCGAGCAGCAGGCGGCAAGCCTGGAGCAGACGGCGGCCAGCGTGTCTGAGCTGGCGTCCACCGTTCAGCGCAGTGCCGAAGATGCGCTTGAAGTGCACCAACACGCCGGAAAGGTTCAGCACACCGCAGACAACGGTGGAGCCATCGTGCAATCGGCCGTTGAAGCCATGGAAAGCATTGCCAAACGATCCAAGCAAATGACCGAAATCATTGCGGTGATCGACGGTATTGCCTTCCAAACCAACATCCTCTCACTGAATGCCGCCGTGGAGGCTGCCCGGGCAGGCGAGGCAGGGCGGGGCTTTGCAGTGGTCGCCTCCGAGGTGCGCACCCTGTCGCAGCGCAGCACCAAGGCCGCCGGTGAAATCAAAAAGTTGATCCAGGGCTCCATTGACGAAGTCTCGGGTGGCGTCGTGCACATCCACCAGACCAGCCGCTTGCTGCAAGACATTGTCAGCGGCATCCGCGAAGTCACCGTCCGGGTCGGTCATATTTCATCCTCCAATACCGCGCAAAGTACGAGCATTCAGGAGATTGCCCAGGCCGTTCGCAGCTTGGACGACATCACCCAACGCAACGCACAGCTGGTCGAAGTGTCTGCCCGTTCGGCCGAAAAGCTCCGCTCGCAAGCCAGCAATTTATCGTCAACCGTCATCTCCATGCGGCTGCGCCAGGGTTGCGCCGACGAAGCCCGCATACTGGTTGAGAAGGCGTGCGCACTCATTGCGTCTGCAGGATTGGGGTCGGCCGTACGCCGCTTTCACGACCGGCAAGGCGGGTTCATTGAACGCGATCTGTTCATCATCGTGCTGGACCGCAACGGCTACTTCCGCGCTTTCGGCATGGACCCCAGCCGGGCCAACAAACCTGCGGTGGCCGCGCCGGGCGTCAATCTTGAAGAGTTGAACCACAAGACCATCACGGTCGCCGACGAAGGCGGTGGCTGGATCGAGTTCAGGGGCGTACACCCCATTACCGGCCTACCCGCCGACAAAATGGCCTATGTGCGGCCCGCAGCAGGCAATGACTATATGGTCATGTGCAGCATCAATAAAAACGATGGAACCCATGCCGCGTCGGGCGCGAAGCATGCGTAATTCCAAGCCATACGCGATTCCAAAATGTCTAGATACCGAATGACCGCATGGACGCGCAAGCCTGGAATACAGGCACTCGGCATAGGCAGGATGTGCATGGATACCACTTGTCTAAGCGCCTGCTGCCAGCGCGGCGTACGGCACGATCGGACGGAGCCACCAGGACCTCAACACGCCCCGAACGAACAGGGTAAACACCTAACAAAATGGCGTCTGCGACGCTTTATTTAGTTATTTTTTATAACCATAATTCATTCTAAGAAACAGCAAACCTCTCTGGCATGCAAAGACATCCCTTTGAATACCTGCAACGAACACATCGCCATGGCGCAGCAGCTTTCGCCGCAGGCCATTTAGGGATATAGACCCTAAAAAATTCACCCATATTGCGACACATTCAATAGTAGAAAAGAGCATCAAAATGAACATTCAAGGACACGCAGCACTGGTCACCGGCGGTGGCTCCGGCTTGGGCGAAGCCACTGCCCGGGAACTGGCGCGCCTAGGTGCAAAGGTTGCCATTCTGGATGTCAACCTCGCGGGTGCCGAAAAGGTCGCTGCCGAGATCAACGGTATCGCCTGCCAATGCGATATCACCAACCCTGAGAGCGTCAGCGCTGCGATGGAGAAAGCCGCCGCAGCCCACGGCCCAGCCCGCATTTTGATGAATGTGGCCGGTATTGGCGGTGCCAAGCGCGTGGTGCAAAAAGACGGTAGCGCGGCCCCGTTGGATGCCTTTGCCAAAGTGATCGCGGTCAACCTGATCGGCAGCTACAACATGACGCGTTTGTTTGCCGCCGCCTGCGCAAAGCTCGAGCCGCTGGAAGACGGTGCACGCGGCGTGATCCTATTCACCGCATCCGTGGCAGCTTTTGACGGCCAGGTGGGCCAGCAAGCCTACAGCGCCTCCAAGGGCGGCCTAGTCGGTATGACGCTGCCCATGGCACGCGACCTGGCGCAGTACGGCATCCGCGTCTGCACCGTGGCCCCCGGCCTGTTTGCCACGCCGCTGATGCAAGAACTGCCCGAGGCCGTACAGGCATCGCTGGCGGCATCGATCCCATTCCCATCGCGCCTGGGCAAGCCCTCCGAATTCGCCGAGCTGGCCGCGCACGTGGTGACCAACGGGCATCTGAACGGCGAAGTGATTCGCCTGGATGGCGCACTGCGCATGGCACCACGGTAAGTTCCATCCCCCTGTTTTTACGTTCCGCCACCGCACCCCAGGAGACAACCATGCAATCTACAAAAAAAACCGTATTCACCGCCATCGCGTTGGCCGCATCCATGGCCTCTGGCCTGGCGCTGGCCGATGTCACCATCGGCGTAATCCTGCCGCTGACGGGCCCGGCCTCGGGCCTGGGTATTCCCATGGCGAACGAGATCAAGCTGTGGCCGCAAACCATTGCCGGTGAAAAGCTCAACATCATCGTTCTGGACGATGCCTCCGACCCGACCAACGGCGTGAAGAATGCCCGCCGCATGGTGTCGGAAGACAAGGTGGATTTGCTGATCGGCTCGGCCGCCACCCCCGTGGGCATCGCCGTTGCAGGCGTGGCGTTCGAGTCGGAAACGCCGCAGCTGGTGGCCTCGCCGACCCCGCTGCAACCGGGCAAGGATTTCTGGAGCTTCCGCCTGCCGCAGTCCACCGCCGTGATGTCGTATGCCGTGGTGGAGCACATGAAAAAGCAGGGCGTAAAAACCGTAGGCTTCCTGGGCTACACCGATTCATACGGTGAGAGCTGGCTGAAGGAATTCACGGCCGTGGCTGAAAAAGCTGGCATCAAGGTGATTGCGTCCGAGCGCTTTGCCCGCACCGACACGGGTGCCACCGCACAGGCTCTGAAGTTGGTGTCCACACAGCCGGATGCGATTCTGATCGCCGCCTCTGGCAGCGGCGCAGCCATGCCGCAAAAGGCAGTGGTCGAGCGCGGCTACAAGGGCAAGATCTACCAAACCCACGCTGCCGCCACCCGCGACCTGATGCGCGTCGGCGGCAAGGACATCGACGGTGCTTATGTCGTCTCTGGCCCGGTGATTGCACCGGAACAGTTGCCCGACAGCAATCCGTCCAAGAAACTGGCGCTGGACTACGTGCAGAAGTATGAAAAAACCTACGGCCCTGGCAGCCGCAACCAGTTTGCCGCGCACTCTTATGACGCTGAGCTGATCCTGGAAAAAATCATTCCGATGGCGCTCAAGAAAGCCAAGCCCGGCACCAAGGAATTCCGTGCCGCGCTGCGTGATGCGCTGGAGACCATGGGCCCCACACCGCTGTCCCAAGGCGTGATGAACTGGACCAAGGACGACCACTGGGGCTATACCAATGACACCGGTGTGATCGTCAAAGTGGTCAAGGGCGACTGGAAAGTCGAATAAGGCCTAAGCCCATCGCACTCTTTTTTTCCTAGGATTTTTCATGGACTTTTCGATCGCCAGTGTCCTGCTACTGGACGGCATCACCAACGGTGCGATTTACGCCTTGCTCGGCCTGGCGATCGTATTGGTGTTTGCCGTGACGCGGGTCATCTTTATTCCGCAAGGTGAGTTTGTCGCCTATGGCGCGCTCACGCTGGCGATTCTGCAGACCGGCGCCATCCCTGGCACCGTCTGGCTGCTGGTGATTTTGGCCGGTGTGGCCGCACTGATGAATTCCTGGGCCGCATGGCAACGCTTACACCAGTTCAGCGCCGCCGCCAAGGCTTTGCTGCGTACGCTGGTGGTACCGGTGGCCATTGCCGCCATCACCGCCTGGGCTGCGCCCCGGCAGTTTCCACTGCTGGTGCAAGCCCTGCTCAGCGTCTGCATCGTTACCGCCTTTGGCCCGCTGATGTACCGCGTGGTGTACCAGTCGCTGGCCGATGCCAGCACCCTGGTGCTGTTGATCGTATCGGTGGGCGTGCACTTTGCCATGACCGGCCTGGGCCTGCTGTTCTTTGGTGCCGAGGGTTTTCGCAACCCCAGCTTTTGGGACCAGCGCTTCCAGCTGGGTGCGGTGAACGTGAACGGCCAAGCCATCATCATCTGCACGGCGTCATTGGCCTTGATTGTGTTGCTGTGGCAGTTCTTTGAACGCACGCTGTTTGGCAAAGCCTTGCGCGCCACCGCCATCAACCGCCTGGGTGCCCGCCTGATGGGCATCTCCACCCATACCGCGGGCAGCCTCACGCTGGCCATGGCGGCCTTGATTGGCGCGCTGTCGGGCTTGCTGATCGGCCCCACCACCACCATCTTTTACGACTCCGGCTTTTTGATTGGCCTGAAGGGCTTTGTGGCCGCCGTGATTGGCGGGCTGGCGAGCTACCCGGCGGCGGCCATCGGCGCACTGTTTGTCGGCATCGTCGAAGCCTTCTCCTCATTCTGGGCCAGCGCCTTCAAGGAAGTGATTGTGTTCACGCTGATCTTGCCCATCCTGCTATGGCGTTCACTGGCCAGTGGCCATTCGGACGACGACCACTGAACCGCAGGCCAAAGCTATGACCCACATTCTCAACAACACCGTGACGCGGCTGCTGCTACTGGCCGCCGTGGCGCTGATCGCCTGCTTGCCCTTGCCCGACTTCT
>NZ_JBDTEM010000144.1:0-18630 GCF_039922535.1 Rhodoferax sp.
CGTTTGCCGAACACGACCACGTGGAAGGCCAGATGGATGCCAGCCGCCGGATGCTGATGCGCGACGTGTTCGACCTGCCCGACCTGGCCGCCATGGACGATGGCATTGCCAACGGCACTTACGAGCCGCGCCCTGGCGACCCGCAGCCGCTGGCGCTGTTTACCGCGCCACGGATGGACTATTCGCTGCACCGCCTGCGACATTACACCGGCACCGGCCCTGAACACTTTCAGAACTTTGTGTTGTTCACCAACTACCAGTTCTACATCGACGAATTCGTCCGCATGGGCCACGCCGCCATGGCCGACCCGCACAGCGAATACGTGGCCTTTGTCGAACCCGGCAACGTCATCACCCGCCGGGTGGGCCTGCCTGCCGAGGCGCGCGATGCCCTGGGCGCAGCACCGCCGCGCCTGCCGCAAATGCCGGCCTACCACCTGGTGCGCGCCGACAACGCGGGCATCACCATGGTCAATATCGGCGTAGGCCCGGCCAACGCCAAAAACATCACCGACCACATCGCCGTGCTGCGCCCGCATGCCTGGATCATGGTCGGCCACTGCGCCGGTCTGCGCAACAGCCAGCAATTGGGCGACTACGTGCTGGCCCACGGCTATGTGCGCGAAGACCATGTGCTGGACGAAGAGCTCCCGCTATGGGTGCCGATTCCGGCGCTGGCCGAGATACAGATGGCGCTGGAGCAGGCGGTGGCCGATGTCACCCAGGTGCAGGGCGCGGCGCTGAAAAGCATCATGCGCACCGGCACCGTGGCCAGTACCGACAACCGCAACTGGGAACTGCTGCCCAACAACCAGCCGCAGCGCCGCTTCAGCCAAAGCCGTGCCGTGGCGCTGGACATGGAAAGCGCCACCATCGCCGCCAACGGTTTCCGCTTCCGGGTGCCGTACGGCACCCTGCTGTGCGTCAGTGACAAACCTTTGCATGGCGAGATCAAGCTGCCCGGCATGGCCAACCACTTCTACCGTGAACGGGTGGACCAGCATCTGCGCATCGGCATCCGCGCCATCGAGCTGCTGCGCGCCCAGGGCATCAACCAGTTGCACAGCCGCAAATTGCGCAGCTTTGCCGAAGTGGCATTCCAGTAACGCGCATGCCTGTTCCCATGCTGCTCGACCTGCCGACGCTGCTGGTGATCGCCACCGCCCATGTTGGCGTGGTATCGCTGGCTTTGCTGGCCATCATCGGCACCGGGGCCAGTGCCGCCACGCGCTGTGTGCAAGTGGCGCTGGCAGCCCTGCTGCTGGGCGGTATTGCCGCCATCACTGCCGGGTCGCTCTGGACCCCGGTACTGGCACCGGTGGCCCTGCTGTTTTTTAGCCTAGGCTTGTGGCTGTTGCACCGGGCGCTGGGCAGTTGGCTGGGCCACCGTTCGCGTCCGCCCACCAACCGGAAAAAGCTGCGCAAGCCATTGCGCCCCGGGGTGTACTACGGGCTGGACTACCGCTGGAGCGAGCGTTGTCTGCGCCTGCTCTTGGTGGCCACGCCGCTGGGTTACTTGCTGGGTTGGGCCAGTCCGGCCTTCCAGTGGGGTTGGTCCCACCTGTGCCTGGCGGCCATGCTGGTGTTGGTGGCCGCGGCCACGCTGTTTCCGTTGCGGCACATGGGCCGTGCCTGGCGCTGGATGTTGTGCGGCTGTCTGGTGGGTCTGGCGTTGGTGTTGTTGGCGCGCGGGCTGGTGGGCGAGTGGGGCGGTGCCAGCCTGCTGCCCTTCGCGGATCTGGCCATGGCTTTGGCGGTGAATCTGGCCTTTGTGACGGCCATGGTGGCCCTGCTGGCCGCCTGGCGCGACGAGGCCAAAGCACGCCTGCACACCCTGGCCATGACCGATGGACTGACCGGCCTGTTGAACCGCCGGGGTTGGCTGGAGCGCGCCGAGGGCATGTTTGCCAACGCTGTGCGCTACCAGCAGCCACTGACCTTGATGATGCTGGACATCGACCACTTCAAACGCGTCAATGACACCTATGGTCACGAGGTGGGCGATACCGCCCTCAAGCTGTTTGCCCGCCTGCTGCGCGAGAGCCGTCGCACCGGCGATCTGGTGGGCCGCCTGGGCGGCGAAGAGTTCTGCATCGTGCTGGCCAACACCCACCGCTCGGCCAGTATCGGCTTTGACCTGCGCCTGCGCACCATGTTGCACCAAACGGCCGAAAAGGAACTGGGCTTCCCGCTGGACTACAGCGCCGGGGTGGGGGTGCTCAAAGACGGTGACTCCACCCTGTCGGGCCTGATCGCCCGTGCCGATGCCGCCCTGTACGAGGCCAAGAAGGCGGGTCGTGGGCAACTGGTGCAGTCGGGTGGCGGGGCCGGGTTGACGGTGATTTAGCCGACCTGCATCAAACCGTTTAACTGCGCGTACTGCAGCAGCATGATCGTCTTGCCGTCACAGATGCGCCCGTCGGCCACCATCTCCAGCGCGACCGCAAAAGGCAGCTCCAGCACCTCGATGTCTTCGCCCTCGTGGTGCTCGCCGCCGCCGTCCGATACCTTGTCGGCGGCGGTGTAGGCCCCGACGAAGAAAAACACTTTTTCAGTGACCGATCCCGGGCTCATGTAGGCCTCGAAAATCTTGCGCACGCCGTCGATGCGAAAGCCGGTTTCTTCCTCTACCTCGCGGCGGATG
Organism: Rhodoferax sp.; assembly: GCF_039922535.1. GTDB lineage: Bacteria > Pseudomonadota > Gammaproteobacteria > Burkholderiales > Burkholderiaceae_C > Rhodoferax_B. Next base: position 2,645 of record NZ_JBDTEM010000144.1, read on the forward strand.
CAGGTGGCGGGGTCGTCCTGGTCCAGCAGGCCGGCACAGGTTTCGATGACTTTCCCGCTGGCGTTACCGTTCACATAGGTAGAAAAGCGAAACTGCCGCGTCAGCACCACCGTGCCCTGCGCGGCGTTGTACAGCAGGATGGTGGCGCCGTTGCCCCGGTCATAGCTTTCGCGGCTTTGGCGTTGCCAGGTGCCGTCGCGGCGGCGCAGGTCGAAGGTGGTTTTCTTTAGCAGATACCAGTCGTCCGACAAAACTTTTTCTTCGACGATACGGAGGTTGTCTAAGGCGTGCATGGGGGCTCCAGGGATGTGGGTGAAAGTTTAGCGCAATCATGCAGTTTCGTGCAACTTCAATGATAATCATGCAAAAACATTCTCAACACGTTCTCGCATGCTGACCCAACAACGCAAACACCTCCTCCTCGACACCCTGCGCCGCGATGGTCGCATCGTGGCCGCCGACCTCAGCGCCGCGCTGGGCTTGTCAGAAGACACCATCCGGCGCGACCTGCGTGCGCTGGCGGCCCAGGGGCTGCTGCAGCGGGTGCACGGCGGGGCCTTGCCCGCGTCGCCGGCCGTGGCCAACTTTGCCGCGCGCAGCCAGTTGCAGATGCCGGGCAAGCAGGCGATTGCCGCCGCCGCCGCCGCCATGGTGCAGCCCGGCCAGGTGGTGTTCATCGATGGTGGTACCACCTGCCAGCAGCTGGCCCTGCGCCTGCCGCCCACGCTGCAGGCCACCGTGGTGACGCACAGCCCGACGATTGCGATGGCCCTGGTGGAGCACCCGCGGATCGAGGTGCAACTGGTGGGCGGGCGCTTGTTCAAGCACTCGGTGGTGGCCGTGGGCGCGGCGGCGGTAGAGGCCATTGGCCGGGTGCGTGCCGACCTGTACTTCATGGGCGTGACCGGTATCAGCGCCAGCGTGGGCCTGAGCACCGGCGATATGGAAGAAGCCCATGTCAAGCGGGCGCTGATGGCCCAGTCTGCCGAAACCTGGGTGCTGGCCTCGGCCGAGAAGCTGCACGCCGCCTCACCCTACGTCATTGCCCCCTGCCAAGAGGCTACCGGACTGGTGGTGGAGCCGGGCACCACCGACCAAGACGTGGCGGCGCTGACGGCGCTGGGGTTGGCGCTGGTGCGCGCTTAACCAAGGCTTAATAAGCCTTCTTTACCGGGTCCTGCCCCAGCAAGGCCGCTTTCAGCCCGTAGTCCGCCGGACTGCTGCCCACCCAGATGTTCAGCACCATGGCAAAAAACTCGGCATCGCCCACCGGGCTGCCCTGGGGCTGGCCAGCGATGAAGAACAGCGTGCCCTGGCCGGGGAGGAACTGCATGGCGAAGCTGTCGCCGGGGTTGAGTTTGCTGCGGCCCGAGAAGATTTCGATCAGGCGGTTGGACGACACGGTGTGCTTCAGCGCCAGCTCTTTGGAGGAGTTGGCCGAGAGCCCCTTGATGAAGGCCAGGCCCAGGTCGGTGCCCGGTATCTCGCGCAGGGCGGTGAAGCTGAGCAGCTTCGGGCCGGGCAGCGCCAGCAGTTCTTCGGGGGTGCTGACCTTGTGCGGTGTGTACAAGGCCATGTCGTAGACCTTGAACACCGCCCGGTAGCGGGTGCCTGCGCCGTTGAGCACCAGGGGCGTGCCCTGGACCTGGGCCTCGGCAGCAAACGGGGTGCCGGGGGCGGCCTGGGCGGGCAGGGTCAGCAGGCTGGTGGCCACAGCAAGGGCCAGGATGGCGGGCAGTTGGGCGTAAAAAGGGCGGGTCATCAAAGGCATCTCTTGTGAATCGGTGGGCCGCCCAAGCTTAGCGTGTGGTACCAGCTTGTCATCCCCCGTTTTAAGGACATTTAGGCCTCTGGCGCATATGCTACCTGCACAAGGTGCTATGCATTTAGTGGTTTTTGGACCCGGTCGCTTCCGCGGGCTGGTGCAGCTCGGCACGCGTGCGCGGCAGGTGTTGCGGGTACTGGCGTTGCATGAAATCCACCAGACCCTCGCGCACGTCGCAGCGCACGCGCCACAGCAGGTCGGCGTTGGCGGCGGTCACTTCCACCCGCAGCTGGATGCCGTTGGCGGCGGTGTCGGTGACGTCCAGTTTGCAGTAGCGGCGGTCCCAGGCTGCAGAGGCGGCGCAGATGCGGTCTAGCTCGGTGCGCAGCGCGGGGATGGGCATGCCGTAGTCCACCCACAGAAACACGGTGCCGATCAGCTCCGGGTTGCGGCGCGACCAGTTTTGGAACGGGTTCTCGATGAACCACTGCAGCGGGATGATGAGGCGGCGCTGGTCCCACACGCGCAGCACCACGTAGGTGCCGGTGATCTCTTCCACCCGGCCCCATTCGCCCTGCACGATCAGCACGTCGTCGATGCGCAGCGGTTGGCCCAGAGCGATCTGCAGGCCGGCCACCAGGTTGCCCAGCACCGGCCGCGCCGCCATACCCACGATGATGCCGACCACGCCGGCGGACGCGAGCAGGCTGGCGCCAAACTGCCGGGCCTCGGGAAAGGTCATCAGCATCGCCGCCAGCCCGGTCACCAGGATGCCGATGACCAGGGTATTGGCCAGTACCTTGGCCTGGGTGTGGATGCGGCGGGCGTGCAGGTTGTCCTCCGCCTCCAGCGGGTACGAGGCGATCAGCCCCTGCACGGTGCCGTGCACCACGCGCAGGCCCAGCCAGGTCAGGCAGGCCAGCAGCAACAGCACGTTGGCATGGCGCACCTCGTCAATCAGCGGGAACTCACGTGGCGCAATTTGCCACACCGCTTGCAGCGCAATCAGCGGCAGCACAAAGCGCGTGGGGGCATGGCAAGCGTGGGCAATGCGCGAGGCCAGTGGCAGGCTGCGCGTCACCCGGCGCACCAGCGCTGCGCCGATGGCGTGTAGCACCAGCGCCAGCACAATCGCCGTGACCGCAGACAACAAAATGCGCAGCGCCGAGTCGTCGGCCCACGAGATAAGCTGGTTGAAGTGCATGGACCGCGGCAATCGGCTGTGATTGACTGTAATTGAATTAAGCGGTGCGGGGTTTGACCAGCGCAGCCGCTTGCTTGGCGTGCGTGCGGGCCACTTCCACGTCGGCATCAAAGGCCAGCGCCACGCCCATGCGGCGTTTTACAAAGCTCTCGGGCTTGCCGAACAGGCGGATATCGGTGTTGGGTACGCGCAGCGCCTCGGCCACGCCGTCGAACACGATGCCATGGGCATCTACGCCGCCGTAGATCACCGCGCTGGCACCGGGCGATTTGAGCGCGGTGTTCACCGGCAGGCCCAGGATGGCGCGGGCGTGCAGCTCGAATTCGTTTTGCCACTGGGTGCACAGCGTGACCATGCCAGTGTCGTGCGGGCGCGGGCTGACCTCGCTGAACCACACGTCATCGCCCTTCACAAACAGCTCCACGCCAAACAAGCCCTGGCCGCCCAGGTTGTCGGTGACGGCCTTGGCGATGGCCTGCGAGCGCTGCAGCGCCAGGCTGGGCATGGGGTGCGGCTGCCAGCTTTCCACGTAGTCGCCGCTGACCTGGATGTGGCCGATGGGCTCGCAGAAATGCGTTTCCACCGTGCCATCTGCGCCCAGGGCACGCACCGTCAGCAGGGTGATTTCGTAGTCAAAGTCGATAAAGCCTTCGACGATGACGCGGCCATGGCTGACGCGGCCACCGGCCATCGCCACGTCCCAGGCGGCTTGCACATCCGCCGGGCCGCTGATCTTGCTCTGGCCTTTGCCCGAGCTGCTCATCACCGGCTTGACCACGCAGGGGTAGCCGGTGGTGGAGTCAATGGCCGCCTGCAGTTCGGCCAGCGAATCGCAAAACACGTAGGGGCTGGTCGGCAGGTCCAGCGTTTCTGCCGCCAGGCGGCGGATGCCTTCGCGGTCCATGGTGAGGCGGGCAGCGCGGGCGGTGGGAATCACGCGCACCGTGCCTGCAGCTTCCAGCTCTTCGAGCATGGGGGTGGCGATGGCTTCGATCTCGGGCACCACCAGGTGCGGCCGCTCGGCCTCGATCAGGGCTTTGAGCTGGGCCGGGTCGCTCATGGTGATGGTGCGCGCGTGGTGCGCTACCTGCTGGCCGGGCGCGTTTTCATAGCGGTCTACGGCTATGGTTTCCACGCCCAGGCGCTGCAGCGCAATCAGCACCTCTTTGCCCAGCTCGCCGGAGCCGAGCAGCATGACTTTGGTTGCAGAAGGGGACAAGGGGGTGCCGAAAGAGCGCATGGTAGGTACCGCGAAAAGCGTAAAGATAGGGCTGGAGGGTGGGAATTTACCGCATGCCCGGCATGGACTTGTGGCCCAATGGCCCGCGGCGCATCCAACCATCCCCCTAAACCACTATGAAGACAACCCACTCTCTGGCCATCGCGGTGCTGCTGGTAACCGCCAGCCTGGTGGCCCAGGCGCAGATTCTGATCGGCCAGACCAGCGGTTTTACCGGTGCCGTGGCCACGGGTGTCAAGGAGACGCAGGCCGGGGCCATGCTGTACTTTGACCGGGTCAACGCCAAGGGCGGCGTGGGCGGGCAAAAGATCGAGCTGCTGTCCATGGACGACAAGTTCGATCCCGCACTGGCCGCCGAAAACGCCCGGGAGCTGATCGAGAAAAAGAACGTGGTGGCCCTGTTTTTGACCCGTGGCACGCCGCACACCGAGGCCATCATTCCCTGGCTGGATAAATACCATGTGCCCCTGGTGGGGCCGTCCAGCGGTGCCATGGTGCTGCACCAGCCGGTGCAGAAATACATTTTCAACATCCGCGCTACCTACCAGCACGAGGCTGAAAAAGCCATCGCCCACCAGGCCAGCATCGGCCTGACCAAAATCGCCGTGCTCTACACCGACGACAGCTTCGGCGTCGATGGCCTGGCCGGGGCGCAAAAGGGGCTACAAAAGGCCCGCCTGGAGGCCGTGGGACTGTACAAGTTTGACCGCAGCAAACCAGACTTTTCCAGCCTGGCCCCTGCCATTGTGAAGGCGGGTGCGCAGTCGGTGCTGCTGGTGGCCTCGGCGACCAGCGCGGTAGCCGCCATCGAGGCGCTGCGGGCCGCAGGCAGCACGGCGCAGTATGTGGCCCTGTCCAACAACGCCACGTCGGGTTTTATCGCCGCCCTGGGGGGCAATGCCCGCGGTGTGATTGTCAGCCAGGTGTTTCCGCAGTCGCAGTCCTACGCGCTGGTCAGGGAGATGGCGGATGCGGCCCGCGCCAAAGGCCTGGCCGATACCAGCCCGGCCATGCTGGAGGGCTTTAGCGCCGCCAAGGTGCTGGTCGAAGCCCTGCGCCGCACCGGCGGCAAACCCACGCGCGAGCGCCTGCAGGCGGCGCTGGAGGGCATGGACAAATTCGACCTGGGCGGCCTGGAGATCGGCTACAGCCCCACCGACCATACCGGGCTGGACTTCACCGACCTGTCCATCATTGGCAGCGACGGCAAGTTCCAACGCTAGCCCAGCCGTTCAGGCGATCGTGCAGGCCGTCTCGAACGCCAGGCGCGGGCCGCGGGGGTAGGGGGTTCCGGCTTCGCCATAGCCCAGATTGACCAAAAAGTTCGCCTTGAAGCGGCCGTCGGGGAAGAACTGCTCGTTCACCTTGGCGGCGTCAAAGCCGCTCATGGGGCCACAGTCCAGGCCCAGCTGGCGGGCGGCCAAGATCAGGTAAGCCCCTTGCAGGCTGCTGTTGCGAAAGGCGGTGCCCTCGGCCAGCGCGGCGTTGCCTTCAAACATGGGCTTGGCGTTCATGGCCGTAAATTGCTCAGGCAGATGCTCGAAAAAGCGCATGTCCATGGCCACGATAACCGTCACCGGTGCGGCCATGGTTTTGTCGGCATTGCCGGGGGCCAATGCCAGTTTCAGCTTGGCTTTGGCTTCGGGGCTGCGCACAAATACCAGGCGGGCGGGCTGGCAGTTCATCGACGTAGGGCCCCACTTGGCCAGGTCGTAGAGCTGGTGCAGCAGCGCGTCGGGTACGGGCTGGTCGGTGAATTTGCTGAAGGTGCGGGCGCTCAGAAAGCTTTGTTCGAGGCTGGCGGCGGGCAGAGGGGCGGACATGGAAACTCCTTGGTTACTATCAAAATAAGAGCTGCTTGCGCAGGTGCAATATGCGCCAGAGGTCGATTTTATGTAAATCTACCGTCTGCGCACCCGGCGCTGGCTGTTACGCGCATGCGGCAGCCAGCCGTGCCAGTGCCAGCGGGCCCACATCAGCAGGCCGCGCACCCATTCGTCGGCGGCGTAGGCGATGAAGATGCCGGGCAGGCCGAAGGTGTGGCCCAGAAAGTACGAGCCGCAGCCCAGCACCAAAGCAAACGAGCCCAGGCTGGCGGCCACCGGGTAGATCACGTCGCCGGTGGCCCGCAGCGCACCGGTGATGATCAGGTTGAAGGCGCGGCCGGTCTCCAGCGCCACGGCAATCCACAGCAGGGTTTGGGCGGCGTGGATCACGTGCGGGTCTTTGGTGAAGATGTGCATCAGCCACGGGGCGGCCAGCGCCGCCACCACGGCCATGCCGCCTGAGGCCATCAGCCCATTGCGCAGGCCTTTGCGCACCAGGGCATGGGCCTGGTTGAACTGCCCACCGCCCACCAGCCGCCCCACCATGATCTCGCAGGCCCAGCCAATCGCCAGGCTGATCAGCAGCACGTAGCGCAGCAATTGCAGGGTGTAGGCATGGGTGGCCAACGCCACCACGCCCAGGCGGGCCGCCCCGGCCAGCGACACCATGAAGGCGGCGCGGTAGCCCAGCTCGGCGCTGGCACCCGGCACGCCGATGCGCAGCACCGGCCCCAGCACGCGCCACTGCAGCACCCACCAGTGGCGGGCGTTGGGCACCAGGGCCATGCGCTTGCGCCACAGCAGCAGGTGCAGGCCCAGCCCCACGGCGCGGCTGATCACCAGGGCTACCGCAAAGCCGTACAGCCCTAGTCCGTCCCACGGGCCCACGCCCAGCATCAGCGGCACGGCCAGCGCCAGGTGGGTGCAGTGCATGATGACCATCACCTTGAGCGAATCGCGGGCGTGCAGATGGGCCCGCAGGATGGAGGCCATGGTGAGGTTGTAGCCGTCCAGCAGCGCGGCCGGGGCTAGCAGTTGCAGGTAGGGGCTGACCAGCGGCAGGATTTCGTCCGGCGCGTTCAGCAGGTCCAAAATCCAGTTGTTGGCCAGCACCAGCACCGACACCACCAGCAAGCCCGCCCAGGTGCAGGCACCCAGGCCCGCCAGTGCGGTGCGCCGCACCTGCTCCACCTGCTGGCCGCCCAGCAGTTGGGTGATGACCACACCCATGCCGATCGCCAGTACCCGGAACACCACGTACAGTGTTTCCAGCACCTGGTTGGCCAGTCCCAGGCTGCCTGCCGCGCCGTCCGAAGTGTGCGAGGCCAGCCACAGCCCCGCAATGATGACGGTGTAACCCAGTAAAAACTCGCCAAAGATGGGGCCAGCGATGGCGTTGAGCCGGGGGCGTTCGGGGAGGTGCATGGGGGGCTAAAAGAGGAAACCATTCGTGCGATGGTCGAACCTCCATTCTTCCAAACAAATCAGCCTTGCGCCGCATCCTCGCGCAACATATCTGCGGCTTTTTCGGCCAGCATGGTGGTGGCGGCCGTGGTGTTGGCGCTGACGATGCGCGGCATGGTGGAGGCATCCACCACCCGCAGCCCGGCCATGCCGTGGACCCGCAAACGGGCATCCACCACGTCGGTGTGCTCTTCTTTTCCCCCGGGGCCCATCCTGCACGTGCCCACCGGGTGGTACACCGTGTCGGCGGTTTCGCGCAGTAAAAATTCCAGTTCCAGATCGCTCTGGGCGTGGGCCGATCGCTCGCGGCCACCCCATGCCGCCAATGCGGGCTGGGCGGTGATGCGCCGCACCTGTTGGAACCCGCGCCGCAGCCGTTCCACATCTTCCAGCGCACCCAGGAAGTTGGGGTCGATCTGCGGCGGGGCCAGCGGGTCTTTGCCGTTCAAGCGCACGCTGCCCCGGCTGGCGGGTTGCAGCACGCAGATGTGCACCGAATAGCCGTGGCCCCACAGCGTCTTGCGGCCATGGTCGGCCAGTTGGGCGGGCACAAAGTGCAGTTGCAGGTCGGGCTGGGCCTCGGTGGGCTGGCTTTTGAGGAAGCCCCCGGCCTCGGCCAGGTTGCTGGTCAGCAGGCCGGTGCGGTCGCGCCGCCAATCCCGCACGCCCTGGGCGATGCGGGCCAGGCCGGTGGGTGAAATGCCCCACAAATCTTTCGCCTGGGGCGCATGCACCACCTGCACCGCATCCACGTGGTCGTGCAGATGCTGGCCCACGCCGGGCAGGTGGTGCACCGTGGCGATACCGTTGGCCAGCAGTTGCGCGTGGTCGCCAATGCCGGACAGCATCAATAGTTGGGGCGACTGCAAGGCCCCCGCGCACAGCAGTACCTCGCCTGCGGTACGCAGCTGTTTGAGCAAGCCATCCTGCATAAATTCCACACCCACGGCGCGGCGGCCCTGGGTCAGGATGCGGGTGGTGTGGGCGTGGGTGACCACCTGCAGATTGGGCCGCGCCAGGTGGGGCGTGAGGTAGGCCTTGGCCGCGCTGCAGCGCTCGCCGTCTTTTTGCATCACCTGGTACAGGCCTACGCCTTCTTGCGTGGCCGCGTTGAAGTCGGCATTGGACGCAAACCCGGCCTGCACAGCAGCCTGCACGAAGGCCTGGCTGGCAGGGTGGGGGCTTTGCAGGTCGGTGACGTGCAGTGGGCCGTCGGCCCCGTGCCAGGCGTCTGCGCCCCGGCGGTTGTGCTCGGCCTTTTTGAAGTACGGCAGCACATCGGCATAGCCCCAGCCGGGGTTGCCCTGGGCCGCCCAAAAGTCGAAATCTGCCGCCTGCCCCCGGGTATAGACCATGGCGTTGATGGAGCTACTGCCGCCCAGCACCCGGCCCCGGGGCTGGTAGCCGCAGCGCCCATTGAGCCCCGGCTGCGGCACGGTGGCAAAGCGCCATTGCGCCTGGCCTGTGCGGGCCAGCAGCGCGATGCCCGACGGGCACTGCACCAGGGCGCTGTGGTCGCTGGGGCCGGATTCGAGCAGGGCGACATTGACGGCCGGGTCTTCGCTGAGCCGCCCGGCCAGCACGCAGCCCGCCGCGCCGCCGCCAATGATGAGGTAGTCGAACATGGGTGGTGTTTATGATGAAAGCTGCACTGCAACCAAACTATCTTTTTTCTACCGGGAGTTTCCTATGAGCAGCATTTTGACAATCAGCACCGTCGGCATTGTCGGCGCGGGCACCATGGGCAATGGCATCGCGCAAACCTGTGCGGCGGCGGGCTTGCAGGTGGTGATGGTCGATATTAGCGAGGAAGCGGTGGCCAAGGGCCTGGCCACCATCGCAGGCAGCCTGGACCGGCTGATCAAGAAAGACAAGCTCACCCCCGACGACAAGGCTGCCATCCTGGCCCGCATCCAGGGCTCCACCCAGTACAGCGATTTCAGCGCGGCCCAGTTGGTCATCGAAGCCGCCACCGAAAACTACGCCCTCAAGGTCAAGATCGTGCAGCAGCTCGACGCACTGCTGGCGCCCGAGGTGCTGATCGCCTCCAATACCTCGTCCATCTCCATCACCAAGCTGGCGGCAGTGACGAAGCGGCCCGACCGCTGCATCGGCATGCATTTCTTCAACCCCGTGCCGCTGATGGCGCTGGTGGAGATCATCCGCGGCCTGCAAACCAGCGATGCCACCGTTGAGGCCGTGCATGCCATGTCTGCTGTGCTGGGCAAGACCCCCATCACCGTCAAAAACGGCCCCGGCTTCGTCGTCAACCGCATCCTGATGCCGATGGTGAACGAAGCGCTGTTTGTGCTGGCCGAGGGCGTGGCCACGGCGGAAGACATCGACGCGGGCATGAAGCTGGGCTGCAACCAGCCCATCGGCCCGCTGGCCCTGGCCGACATGATTGGCCTGGACGTGTGCCTGGCGGTGATGGAAGTGTTCTTGAACGAATTTGGCGACAGCAAATACCGCCCGTGTCCGCTGCTCAAAGAGCTGGTGGCCGCAGGCCGCCTGGGCCGCAAGACGGGGCAGGGCATCTACAACTACTGAACCCGCTCTTTACGCACTTCGGTGCGTTAAAAATTAAATTGTACAAAATTTAATTGCACGATATAATTCAGCCCATGCCAAGCAAAACCCTCACTGTCGATGAAACGCTGAAACTGGACAACCAGCTCTGCTTTGCGCTGTACTCCGCGTCGTTGGCCATGACCAAGCTGTACAAGCCGTTGCTCAAGACCTTGGGCATGACCTACCCACAGTACCTGGCGATGCTGGTGCTGTGGGAGCGCGATGGGTTGATGGTGTCCGAGCTGGGCGATCGCCTGTCGCTCGACTCCGGCACGCTGACCCCGCTGCTCAAGCGCATGGAAGCCGCGGGCTGGATCAGCCGCCTGCGCGATGTGCACGACGAGCGCCGGGTGTTCATCACGCTGACATCTGCAGGCCGCAGCCTCAAGACCGAGGCGGCCAAGATTCCGCCGTGCATCCTCAGCGCCACCCAGTGCTCGGTGCCCGAAATTCTCTCTCTCACGCAGCAAGTCCAGGCGCTGCGTGGGCGTTTAACCCTCGCCTGACACTTTTTTCAACCCAAGGAAGCACCATGCCCACCAAACTCGACAAAGTGATCTACACCGCCCACGCCCACACCACCGGCGGCCGCGATGGCCAATCGGCCAGCAACGACGGCCTGTTGGCCGTCAAGCTCTCGCCCCCGAAAGAAATGGGCGGCGCAGGCACCGGCACCAACCCCGAGCAACTGTTTGCTGCAGGCTACTCGGCCTGCTTCATGGGCGCCATGAAACACGTCGCCGGCATGAAGAAGATCACCGTGCCCGCCGATGCCTCCATCGATGCGTCGATTGACATTGGCCCCATCCCCGCAGGCTTCGGCATCGCCGCCAAGCTGGTCATCAACCTGCCCGGCATGGACCGCGTGGTGGCCCAAGACCTGATCGACACCGCCCACGGCGTGTGCCCTTACTCCAACGCCACCCGCGGCAACATCGAAGTGGAACTCGTGCTGGCGTAACTGGCTCACCCCCAGGCTTGCTCACTGCCCCGGAATCGGCTTGAAAAGCCGAAGCCGCAGGTAGCAGCACCCCCCTTGCAGGGGGCAACACCAGCAACCCGGCAAAGCCGGTTCTGCGGTGTTCACGAAGGGGCTTTGCTACGCCCGCCTCGGGAATGCATTGATTGCCCGCGCCATGCCCTTGGCGCGGGCTTTTGTTTTGGAGCGACGACAATCGCACCATGTCTTCTCCTTCTGATTCCTCCGGTCCTACTGGTATTTCGCACGATTACCAGGCCCTGACCCCCGACGTAGTGATGGACGCGCTCGCCAGCGTCGGCCTGTTTGGCGATGGCCGCCTGATGGCGCTCAGCTCGTATGAAAACCGGGTCTACCAGGCGCACCTGGAAGACGGCAGTGTGGTGGTGGCCAAGTTTTACCGGCCGGGCCGCTGGAGCCAGGCGCAGATTCTGGAAGAGCACAGCTTCGCCGCCGAACTGATGGCCGCCGAGATTCCCGCCGTGGGCCCGCTGGTGCTGGAAGGGGCTACTTTGCACCACTTTGCCGGATTCGCCTTCAGCGTCAGCCCCAGCCGGGGCGGCCGCCCGCCCGAGCTGGACGACTTCGAGGTATTGGAATGGATTGGCCGCTTCCTGGCTCGCATCCATACCGTGGGGGCTAAACAGGCGTTTGTGCACCGCCCGACGCTGGACCTGGAAAGTTTCGGCATCCACTCGCGCGACTGGCTGGTGAAGCACGACATCGTGCCGCTGGACGTGCAGGGCGCGTGGCAAAAAGCCTGCACAGAAGCTCTGGATTTGATAGCTGCTAGCGCATTACCTACCTGCGCAGGGGGCCTAAAAGACCCTCAAATTAAAACCCTGCGCCTGCACGGCGACTGCCACCCCGGCAACATCCTCTGGACCCCCACCGACCGGCCCGGCGGTGGTCCGCACTTTGTCGATCTGGACGATGCCCGCACCGGCCCGGCCGTGCAGGATTTGTGGATGCTGCTGAGCGGCGACCGCGCCCAGCGCACCGGCCAGCTCAGCGGCCTGGTGGATGGCTACGAGCAGTTCCGCAGCTTCGACCGCCGCGAACTGGCCCTGATCGAACCCCTGCGCACCCTGCGCCTGATCCACTACAGCGCCTGGCTGGCGCGGCGCTGGAGCGACCCGACCTTTCCGGTCAACTTTCCGTGGTTTGGCAGCAGCGACTACTGGGTCGGCCAGGTCAATATGCTCACCGAGCAGATCGAAGCCATGCAGGAAGAGCCGCTGTACGTATGAGCGCAGTCTTGCTGAGCCGTGCAGGCATCGCCTGGCCGCCTACTTGGGCCGATGCGCTGCAGCTAGGCGAATTTTTGTCCTACCGCGTCGGGGTCTACTTGGTGCTGAACGTGGTGGAAGACCCGGCCTGGCTGGCTTGGGCCTTTTGCTGAGTCTCGAACCGGGAAGCCTGCGGAAACATCTGCTGCAGGGCATCCCGCACCCGGGCCAGGCGCGGATCGTGGGGCAGGGCATCGTCGGTGGTGTCGTTGATGCAGAAGAAGGCCAGTTGGCCGTTGCGGGCCACTAGCTGGTCCAGGTCGCCCGTGGTGTCGGCATCGCTGGTGCTGAGGTACTGGTGGGCGTATTCACGCAGCTGGGCGTGGCCGTGCGCCAGGGCCCAGCGCAGCACAAAGTCGGAGACGATGGCGGGCTTGTCCCAGGTGCGGAACACGGTGGAGCGCACGCGGGCAAACATGTCGGGGGCTACCTGCTCCAGCGTGGCCAGCAGCGACTTGCACATCGGCCGGGGCGCGTGCGCAAAGGTGCGAAAGGTGTGCTGGTAGCCGGGCACCGGGTGGGATTGCAACCATTGGTGGGAGCTGCGGCAGGCATTGTCCAGCGCGGTGGCATCGGGGCGCAGAGGCTCGTCGCTCACCGGCGGCTCGTCCGACCAGGCCACGCACACGCCACCGGGCCAGAACCAGTCGGACAAATCCACCGGTGCGCCAAAAAACACGTCGTCGTTCAGGTAAAAGTAGCGCTCTGACAGGCCGGGGATGCGGTGGATGTACGACTCGATGTGGCCGGAATCGAAGGTGGGCAAGTCGCTGGCCGGGATCAGATCGCGGTGGTCCACCACGGTGATGCCCGGCACGGCGGCCAGCCAGGCCGGGGTTTGCGCATCGGTGACCAGATACACATGGCCGTGGCCGGGAAAGAAGCGCTCTAGCGCACGCAGGCTGTAGCGCAGCTCGTCGTTGTCGCGAAAGCGCCCCTCGACGTTGGCATAGGCGGCCATGCGGGTGCGGGCGCTTGGCGTGGCGGCGGCCCGTTGGCGCTTGGCCCGCCAAAGGGGGTCGTTACCGTCCACCCAAAGGTAGACGATGTCGATGGGACCGGACGGGGGCGGGTGGTTGGAGCGCAACCGCGCATGTTAGCGGTATTTGGGCGGCAGCGGCAGCGTACTAACAGGCTGCCAGCGCGGGTAGGCCAGTGTCATACTTCGCCGCGAGACATTCCCGTATTGCGCATACCCCACCGATAGATCCATGTCCGAATTTGACCCGCGCACCCCCATGCCGACCCTGAGCCTGCTGCTGGCCCAGCGCGGTGCCTTGCCACCTGCCGAAGCAGTAGCGCTGGCGCTGGACTTGCTGGATGCCCTGCTGGCCGCCCATGCCGCCGGACGGCCCCACGGCCCGCCCACCACCGACAACGTGCGGGTGGATGCCACCGGCCGGGCCCACCTGGTGAACTCGGCCGACTTCACCGATACCGCATTTGCGTCTGCCAGCCTGCCGCAAGACGGTGTATGCGCCGTGGGCGAGGTGCTGGAAGCCATGCTGGCAGGCCCGCACGGGGCGGCGGTGGATGCCGATCTGCAGGCCATCGTGGCCCAGGCCCAGGCCCCCGAAGCCCAACGCACGCCCAGTCTGCAGGCCTTGCGCAGCGCCTTGTCGCAGTGGGCCGACAGCACGCTGCACGCCCCGCTGAGCGCACTGCCCAGCAGTTCGGATACGCCGGAAAATGGCCGTCTGGATGCGCTGATGGCCCGCATGCGCTACAAGAGCGACTTCCCCGCCATGTCCGACGCGGTGGTGCGCATCCAGGGCATGGCCAGCTCGGAAACCGAGAGCATCGCCAGCTTTACCAACGAGATACTGAAAGACGTAGCGCTGACCAACAAGCTGCTGCGGCTGGTCAACAGTGCCCATTTCGCGGCCCGGGGTGGCAGCATCAACACGGTGTCGCGGGCGGTCAGCCTGGTGGGTTTCAACGGCGTACGCAATATGGCGCTGAGCCTGGTGCTGCTGGAGCACATGCGTGACAAGGGCCACGCCCACTTGATCAAGGACGAATTTTTGCGCGCCCTGATGGCGGGTTCCATCGCGGTAGAGCTCTGTGCCGAGGCGCACGAGAACGAAGAGGCCTTTATCGCCGCCATGTTCCAAAACCTGGGCCGCATGCTGGTGGAGTTCTATTTTCCCGACGAAGCCCGGGCCGTGCGCCACCTGGTGGCCTCCAGCTACAAGCCGCTGTCCGAAGCCCGTGCTTCCGCCAACGTGCTGGGGGTGGACTTTGAAACCCTGGCCCTGGGCGTGGCCAAAGCCTGGGGCTTACCCGACGCCATCCAGCACAGCATGCGCAGGCCACGTGGCGAGCCGCCGCTGCGTCCGCCCGTGCAGAGCGCCGAGCGGCTGCGCTGGATCGCCCTGGTGGCCAACGACATGGCCGACATCCTGCTGCGGTCTCCGCCCCAGGAGTTGGATATGCGCCTCGCGCAACAGGCCGGGGCGTACGCCAAAACCCTGGGCATCCGCCCCCAGCAGGTGCGCCAGGCCACCGTGGTAGCGCGCAAAAAACTCATCGACATGGCCGAGGCGATGGCCTTGAACGTGCAGGCGGGTTCGGCCGCCGCCCAGTTGCTGCAGCACCCCGACCAAGACATTGCCGTGCCCCCTGCCGACCAGGCCGAGCCGCCCGATGCGCTGGCACCGCTGGCCCTTCACGCCACGCCGCCGCCCGCGCCCGATAAGGGCCAGCCCGTCGCCGTGGTGGTGCCCAGTGTGGCCGATATGCTGTCGGCCGGCATCCAGGACATCAGCCAGGCCATGGTGGAAGACTTCAAGCTCAGCGACGTGCTGCGCATGATTCTGGAAACCATGGTCCGCGCCATGGGCTTCCAGCGCGTGGTGTTTTGCCTGCGCGACCCCAAGGCGGATGCGCTAACCGGTCGCTTTGGCCTGGGCGCAGGCGTGGAGGGGGTGGGCAGCATCGACACCGTCGTCAAGGCCTTCCACATCACCCTCAAGGCCAGCAGCCTGGACCTGTTCAGCACCGTCTGCCTCAAAGGCGTGGACACCCTGATCAGCGATGCTGCCGAGCCGCGTATCGCCCAACGCCTGCCCGCTTGGTACCACAGCCATGTCCACGCGCCCACCTTTTTGCTGCTGCCCCTGGTGATCAAGGGCAAGCCCTTCGGCCTGGTCTACGCCGACAAGGCCGAGAAAGGCGTGCTGCCGCTGGACGAGCAGGAGCTGGCCCTGCTGCGCACCCTGCGCAACCAGGCCATCATTGCTTTCAGGCAGTCGGTTTAGCGGTGTTTTAGGCCTCTGGCGCATACGCTACCTGCGCAGGCAGCTATGCATTACGCAGCAAATACTGTGCCGCTATCTGCCTAGCCAGCCAGTTGCCATCGTCCAGCGGCAGGTCGTGCCCTGCCGTGGGATGCACCTGCAGGCGGCACTGCCACTGGCGGGCCAGGGCCTGGGAGCAGGCGACCGACACCAACTGGTCTTGCGCGCTGGCCAGCAACAGGGTGGGGGTGGTCACCGCTTTGGGAGCACGGTAACGGGCGGCGGCCAGCAACTGGCGCAGGGCGTTAGCGCGGGTCACGGGGTGCTGTCCGCGCAGGGCCAGCCACAGCGGTAACACGGCATCTTGCCCGCCCTGGCTGGTGATGCGCAGGATGCTGCGCTCCCAGTC
>NZ_JBDTEM010000145.1:0-21654 GCF_039922535.1 Rhodoferax sp.
CGATTGCGCAGATGCAGGCGGACCCGGTGGTGCTGAACCGTAACCTGGGCGCGTACACGAATTTCGTCAACCTGCTGGACTACGCCGCCATCTCGGTGCCTAGCAGCCTGCGGTCCGACGGTCTGCCGTTTGGCATCACGCTCATCGGCCCTTGCGGCAGCGACTGGCAGCTGGCTGAATTGGGCCAGCGTTACCACCACGCCAGCGGCATGTTGCAGGGTGCGCTGGACTTGCCTTTGCCCGCACTGCAGCCGCTACCCGGCCTTCAGGCGCAGGCCACCGTGCGGGTGGCGGTAGTGGGTGCTCATCTGTCCGGCATGCCGTTGAACAGCCAGCTGACAGAGCGCGAGGCGCGCCTGGTCAGCAGCACCCACACCGCGCCAGACTACCAACTTTTTGCCCTGCCCGGCACTGTGCCGCCCAAGCCCGGTTTGCTGCGCGTTGCGCCCGGCCGGGGTGCGCCCATCGTGGTCGAGGTGTGGGAGATGCCGGTCGCCCACTACGGCTCCTTCGTGGCGCTGATTCCAGCCCCTCTGGGTATCGGCACCCTGTTGCTCGCCGATGGCAGCAGCGTGCAGGGCTTTATCTGCGAGCCGCAGGCGCTGGCGGGGGCGCAAGACATCAGCCACTGGGGTGGCTGGCGCGCGTATGTCCAAGGGGAGCTGCAGAAATGACCGAACAGGAACTGGAAACCTATGTGGATGCAGCAGCGGCCGCTATCGGCCTGCCGCTGGGCGACGCGCGCCCCGGCGTGCTGCGCTACTTTGCATTGGCCTCGGGCTTTGCCGATCTGGTGCAGGCCGCGCCCCTGTCGGTGCACGATGAATCGGCCATGGCATTTATCCCCGTATCGCCTCGGAGCAAGCCATGACCTTACCCGCAAACTGGTGGCAGCAGGATGCAGCCAGCATGGCCCGCGCCGTCGCCGCCCGCGAGGTGACGGCCACGCAACTGGTGCAAGCCTGTCTGGACCGTATTGCGGTCACCGACGGGCGCGTCAACGCTTTCACCGACGTGGTGCAGGCCCGCGCCCTGCAGCGTGCAGCGCAGATCGACACCGGCCTGGCCAACGGCAGCCAAGCCGCACTGCCCCTGTTGGGCGTGCCTTTCGCGGCCAAAAATCTGTTTGACATTGCCGGGCTGCGCACGCTGGCGGGCTCCAAGATCGAGCGCGACAGCGCTCCTGCCACGGCCGATGGGCTGCTGGTGCAGCGCATGGAGGCGGCCGGTGCCATCCTGGTCGGCGCGCTGAACATGGACGAATATGCCTACGGCTTCACCACCGAAAACACCCACGAAGGTGCCTGCCACAACCCGCACGATCTGGCCCGTACGGCAGGCGGGTCCTCCGGTGGCTCGGGCGCGGCGGTGGCGGCAGGGCAGGTGCCCTTGGCGCTGGGCTCGGACACCAATGGCTCCATCCGCGTGCCGTCGTCGATGTGCGGGGTGTTCGGCCTCAAACCCACCTTTGGGCGCTTGCCGCGCACCGGCAGTTTTCAGTTCGTCACCAGCCTGGACCACCTGGGGCCGTTTGCCCGCAGCGTGCGCGACCTGGCCCTGGCCTATGACGCGATGCAGGGTTATGAGGAAAAAAGCCCGTTCGTGGACGCAGGCTGTGCACAGCGCGCTATAGAAAGTGTAGTAACCGAGTTGGATCTGGGCATTGCCGGTCTGCGCATCGGTGTGCTGGGCGGCTACTTCCATGACAACGCCTTGCCCGCCGCCCGGGCCGCTGTGGCCACCGTGGCGCAGGCACTGGGCGCGCGCGATACCGTGGAGCTGCCCTGGGTCGAGGCGGGCCGTGCCGCTGCGTTTCTGATCACCAATTCCGAAAGCGCGGCCTTGCACCTGGAGAACCTGCGCCTGCGCCCGCAAGACTTTGAACCGCTGTCGCGCGACCGCTTTTTGGCCGGGGCGCTGATCCCTGCCGCCTGGGTGGCCCGCGCCCAGCGGGTACGCCGCCGCTACGCCCAGGCTGCGGCACAGGTGTTTGAAACATATGACCTGTTGCTCGCCGCCGCCACGCCCTGCGTTGCCACGCCCTTGGGCACCGAGCGGCTGGACCTGCATGGTCGCGACCTGCCGCTGCGCCCCAACATCGGCGTGCTGACGCAGCCGATCTCCTGCATCGGCCTGCCGGTATGTGCCGTGCCGGTGTGGGGCATGGACCCGCAGCTGCCGCATCTGCCCATCGGCGTGCAAGTGATTGCCGCGCCCTGGCGCGAAGACCTGGTGCTGCGCGCCGCCGCCGTGCTGGAGGCTGCAGGTGTGTGCCGCGCCCCTATCGCCTCCCTTTGAAAGACCGCCATGGATTACCCCATCAACCTGCCCGAAGTCCTGGCCGAAGTGCAGGCCGTTTTTGACCGCTATGAAGATGCCTTGGTGAACAACCGGGTTGCCGTGCTGGACGAACTCTTCTGGGACAGCCCGCACACCTTGCGGTACGGCGGTACGGAAAACTTGTACGGCTTTGCGGAGATCCAGGCCTTCCGTGCGGGCCGCCCGGCCCAGGGCCAGCAGCGCCAATTGCTGAAAACCGTGATCACCACTTACGGGCACGACTTCGCCACCGCCAATGTGGAGTTTTTGCGCGATGGCAGCACCCGTACCGGCCGCCAAAGCCAGACCTGGCTGCGCCTGCCTGCAGGCTGGCGGGTGGTGGCCGCACATGTGAGTCTGCTGTAACGCTATGCATACACCCATTCAATACGTGGATGTGCACCGTGTGCTGTGCAGTGGCCCGGGTGACTTGGCGGGCGTGCAAGCCCTGGTGGCGAGCGGTGCGCTGCGCCCGGCAGATATCGTGGCCGTGATGGGCAAGACCGAAGGCAATGGCTGCGTCAACGATTTCACGCGTGACTTTGCCACCGCGCGCTGGTGCGACTTCCTCAGCCCGCACCTGGGTTGTCTACCCAGTGAAGTCGGGCAGCGCGTGGCCCTGGTGATGTCCGGCGGCACTGAAGGCGTGCTGTCGCCGCACTTCACGGTTTTCTCGCGCCGCTGGGTGGCAGCCGAGCCGCAGCACCTTGGCAAACGCCTAGTGGTAGGTGTGGCGCATACCCGCGATTTTCTACCCGAAGAAATAGGCCGCAGTGCCCAGATAGAGTGCACGGCTGTCGCTGTAGGGGAGGCCATGCGGGACGCGGGCATCGCCCATGCCGCCGACGTGCATTTTGTGCAGATCAAGTGCCCGTTGCTGACGTCCAACAAAGTGGATGCCGCGCTGCAACGCGGCGCGGTGCCGGTCACGCATGACAGCTACGCCTCCATGGCCTATTCACGCGGTGCCTCCGCTTTGGGGGTGGCGCTGGCCCTGGGTGAAATAGCCGCGCCCGTAGAAGAGGCGGCGACAGCGCTGCTGTCGGACTGGTCGCTGTATTCGGCACGGGCCTCTGCATCGGCCGGTATCGAGCTGGAAGCCAATGTGGTGATTGTGCTGGGCGAAGCCGAGGGCGCGGCATCGCCATACCGTATTGCCCACACCGTGATGCGCGACGCGGTCGATGCGGCCAGCGTGCGCCAGATGCTGCACCTGGCCCTGGGCATGGACGCTGATGGTGCCTCTGTGCTCCCCGGTCTGGTCAATCTGCTGGCCAAAGCCGAAGCCAGCCCCGACGGGCGGGTGCGCGGGCTGCGGCACACCATGCTGAACGATTCCGACATCCACGCCACGCGCCACGCACGGGCGGTGGTGGGTGCGGTGCTGGCATCGGTGGTGGGCGATACCGCGCTGTATGTGTCGGGCGGGGCTGAGCACCAGGGCCCGGCGGGTGGTGGCCCGGTAGCGGCCATCGTACGGGTAGGCCCGCCGGGGGATGCCGGAGTGCCCGTTTTATGAACTTCCGGCTTTTCCAGTAGCAGGCACACATTTTGCATCCACTCTTGTATCCAAGAAAGATTCTGTTTTTCGCACCGTTTTGATCCATTCAACGCTTTCACCACCGAAAGGACTGCCATGACCACCTTCAACCGCCGCGACTCCCTGAAATCCATTGCCGCTTTGGGTGCGGCCAGCACGTTGGGGGGCTTTGCCAGTCTGGCCCGCGCACAGACCCCGCTGACCATCGGCGTGATCTACGTTGGTCCGCGCGACGACTACGGCTACAACCAGTCGCATGCGGCGGCAGCGGCAGAAGCCAAGAAGCTGCCCGGCATCAAAGTGGTGGAAGAAGAGAACGTGCCCGAAACCTCGGCCGTGCAAAAGACCATGACCGGCATGATTGCCCAAGACGGTGCCAAGCTGCTGTTTCCCACCTCGTACGGTTACTTTGACCCGCACATCCTGGCGCTGGCCCCCAAGTACCCCGATGTACGTTTTTCGCACTGCGGCGGCATGTGGACCGAGAAGAACCCCAAAAATGTCGGCAGCTTCTTCGGCTACATCGACGAATGCCAGTTTCTGAACGGCGTGGTCGCCGCGCACATGAGCAAGAGCGGCAAGATCGCCTTTGTGGCGGCCAAGCCGATTCCGCAGGTGCTGCGCAACATCAACGCCTTCACGCTGGGCGCACGCTCGGTCAAGCCGGGCATTACCTGCAGCGTGATCTTCACCGGCGACTGGTCCATGGCCGTCAAGGAGGCCGAAGCCACCAACAGCCTGGCCGACCAGGGCTGCGACGTATTCACCATGCACGTGGACGGCCCCAAGGTCATCGTGGAAACCGCCGCCAAGCGCGGCAAGATGGTGTGTGGCTACCACGCCAGCCAGGCTAAGCTGGCCCCCAACGCCTACCTGACCGGTGCCGAGTGGAACTGGTTTACCGCCTACAAAACCGTGATCGACGCAGCCCAAGCTGGCAAGCCGCACCCCAACTTTTTGCGCGGCGGCCTGAAGGAAGGCTATGTGAAAACCTCGCCCTACGGTGCCATGGTGACCGATGCTGCCAAGAAGCAGGCCGATGGCATCAAGGCGCAGATGGTGGCCGACAAGTTCGACATCTTCAAAGGCCCGCTGAAGGACAACAAGGGCGCGGTGGTCATTCCTGCCGGCAAAACCATGAAGCAGACCGATCCGGTGTTGGAAAGCATGAACTACCTGGTTGAAGGCGTTCAGGGTTCTTTCTAAACCGACCGCCTGCCGCCCAAAGGATTCCGCATGCAATCCACCGCCAAAGATATCCTGCTGCCGACATCGGCCATCGCGCTGGCGCTGCTGCTGTTCGGCGTGTTCGTCTGGTTCGCCGGGGTCAGCCCGCTGGACATGTGGCTGACCCTGTTCAAGGGTGCATTCGGCGACTGGTTCTCGTGGCAAAACACGCTGCAGCGCGCCGCACCGCTGATGCTGACGGCCCTGTGCGTGGCGCTGCCTGCGCGTGCCGGGCTGGTCATCATTGGCGGGGAGGGCGCTTTGGTGCTGGGCGGGCTGGCCGCCGCCGCGCTTCCCAGCCTGTTGCCGCTGCCCGCCAATGTCGTGGGCACCGTGCTGGTGTGCGCCGCGGGCGCGCTGGCCGGTGCGCTGTGGATCATGCTGGCGGGCTGGCTGCGGCAGGCGCGCGGCATCAACGAGACCATCAGCAGCCTGCTGCTGGCCTACATCGCCATCGGCATCTTCAAGCACTTGGTGGAAGGACTGCTGCGCGACCCGGCAAGCCTGAACAAGCCCGCTACCCACCCCCTGCCCGAGGGCATGCTGATCACCGGCATTGCAGGCTCGGACGTGCACTGGGGCTTGGTGCTAGGTCTGCTGGCCTGCGTGGCCCTGGGGCTGTGGCTGCGCTGGACGGCATCGGGCTTTTCGATCCGGGTGGTGGGTGGCAACCCGCGGGCGGCCCAACTGGTGGGCCTGCCCGCCACGCAATTGATTTTGACGGCCTGCGCCCTGGGCGGGGCCAGTGCCGGGCTGGCCGGGGCGGTGGAGGTGGCCGCAGTGCATACCAATGCCAATGCCTCGCTGATCGCGGGCTACGGTTATGCGGGCATTTTGGTGTCCTTCATTGCCCGGCACAACCCGGTGGCCATCGTGCCCGTCGCAATTTTGTTCGGTGGTTTTGGTGCCGCGGGCAGCTTGCTGCAGCGCCGCCTGGGCCTGCCGGATGCCTCGGTGATGGTGCTGCAGGGTATTGCTTTTGTGTTGATCCTGGCCAGCGAAGCGCTGCGCGATGTGGATTGGAAGGCGCTGTTTTCCAAGATGCGTAAACCGGCTGTGGCTGGCGTGGAGGCGATATGACGGCAGACCAATGGGTGGCGCTCATCGCTGGAATCATTGGCGGCGCATTGCGTGTCGGCACGCCATTTCTGTTTGTGAGTTTGGGCGAATGCCTGACCGAGAAATCCGGTCGCATCAACCTGGGGCTCGAAGGCGTGCTGGTGCTGTCGGCCATGAGCGCTTTTGGCGGCGCCTACCTGACCGGATCGCCCTGGCTGGGTGTGTTGGTCGGCGCGCTGGCGGGGGCTTTGCTGGCTACCTTGCACGGCGTGCTGTGCTCGCTGCCCCGCGTGAACGACGTGGCCACCGGCATCGCGCTGATGCTGCTGGGCACCGGCCTGGCTTTTTATCTGGGCAAGCCCTTGATCCAGCCCCAGGCACCGCAGATTCCGGCCATCGCATTGGGCGGTTGGAGCGACTCCAGCGTGGTGCAGGCGGCCTTGCAGATCAACGCGTTGCTGCCCATCGGCATCGCCCTGGCGGTGGCTTTGTGGTGGGCGTTTGCGCGCACCCGCTGGGGCCTGCTGGTGCGGCTGGCGGGCGACTCGGCCAACGCCACGCGGGCGCTGGGCTATTCGGTGTCGGGCATCCGCATTGCAGCCACGGCGGCAGGTGGCTTTATGGCGGGCCTGGGTGGTGCGTCGCTTACCTTGTTCTACCCCGGTAGCTGGAACGAAGGCATCTCCAGCGGCCAGGGCCTGATTGCGGTGGCGCTGGTGATCTTTGCGCGTTGGAGCCCGCTGCGCTGCGTGGGCGCGGCCCTGCTGTTTGGCGGTGCGGGGGCGATTGGCCCGGCCATGCAGTCGGTGGGCATCGGCTGGGGCTACCACCTGTTCAACACCGTGCCGTACGTGCTGACCCTGGTGATCTTGGTCTTCACTTGCAAACCCGGCAGTGTGGCTGTGGGAAGCCCCGGCGAACTGTCGTCCACCCGTTAGGAGCATGCCGTGAGCGGTTTTGGTGGCTTGAATAAATCAAAAAATGGCGTGGTCATCGGCTTGGTGCAGTTGCAACTGCCGGTGGTCACAACCCCGGCGGACCTGGCCGCGCAAACCCGGCGCATCTGCGACCTGGTGGCCAAGGCGCGGCGCAACCAGGGCACGATGGACCTGGTGGTGTTCCCCGAATACGCGCTGCACGGCCTGAGCATGGACACCAACCCCGCCATCATGTGTTCGCTGGACGGGCCCGAGGTGGCTGCCTTCAAAAAAGCCTGCGTGGACAACCACATCTGGGGCTGCTTTTCCATCATGGAGCAGCACCCCGGCGGCAACCCGTACAACAGCGGTCTCATCATCGACGACACCGGTGTCATCCGTCTGTACTACCGCAAGCTGCACCCCTGGGTGCCGGTAGAGCCCTGGGAGCCCGGCAACCTGGGCATACCGGTGTGCAACGGGCCCAACGGCAGCCGCCTGGCCCTCATCATCTGCCACGACGGCATGTTCCCCGAAATGGCGCGCGAGGCGGCGTACAAGGGGGCCGACATCATTTTGCGCACGGCGGGCTACACCGCACCCATCCGCCATGCCTGGAAGATCACCAACCAGGCCAACGCTTTTTGCAACCTGGCCTACACCGCCAGCGTCTGCATGTGCGGCAGCGACGGCACGTTCGACTCCATGGGCGAGGGCATGTTTTGCCACTTCGACGGCACGGTGATGGTGCAGGGCAGTGGTCGCCCGGATGAAATCATCACCGCCGAGCTGCGGCCCGACCTGGTGCGCGAGGCCCGCAGCGGCTGGGGCGTAGAAAACAACCTGTACCAGCTCTACCACCGCGGCTACGTGGCGGTCAAAGGTGGTGCCCAGGACTTCCCCTACAGCTACATGCAGGACATGGCGGCGGGCCAGTACAAGCTGCCCTGGGAGGTGGCGGTAACCGATGGCACCCCCTGCGGATTCGCTGCGCCCACGCGGGCCTACAAGGGCCCGGAGGCCAATCCTTTCCCCACCCCGTTGGCAGAATGACCATGGCAAGCTCTTCCCGCTTCGTCCCCGCCAACCCTTATGCCTGGCCCTATAACGGCGCGCTGCGGCCCGACAACACGGCGTTGATCGTGATCGACATGCAGACCGACTTCTGCGGTGTGGGCGGCTATGTAGACGTGATGGGCTACGACATCGCCCTGACCCGCGCGCCCATCGCCCCGATTGCCGCCGTGCTGGCGCGGCTGCGCCCTTTGGGCTACCACATCATCCACACCCGCGAAGGCCACCGGCCCGATCTGGCCGATCTGCCTGCGAACAAGCGCTGGCGCTCCCGCCAGATCGGTGCGAATGGCACGGGCATCGGCGACCCCGGCCCCTGCGGGCGCATTCTGGTGCGCGGCGAACCGGGCTGGGAGCTGATTCCCGAGCTGGCCCCGTTGCCCGGCGAGGTGGTGATCGACAAGCCCGGCAAAGGCTCGTTTTACGCCACCGACCTGGACATGGTGCTGCGCCTGCGTGGCGTGCAAAACCTCATCCTGGCGGGCATCACCGCCGACGTGTGCGTGCACACCACCATGCGCGATGCCAACGACCGGGGCTACGAGTGCCTGCTGCTGTCCGACTGCACGGCCGCCACCGACCCGGCCAACCACCAGGCGGCGCTGAACATGGTGACCATGCAGGGCGGCGTGTTCGGTGCGCACGCGCTGTCTGCTGCGCTGCTTGCCGTTGTGTAACCCAAGGAAATCCATGGCCACAGAACCTACCCCCATCGGCGCGCTTCCTGCGGGCACCGGCGCATTGGCACTGGAGACCTACCAGTTGACCAAGCGCTTTGGCAGCTTCACCGCCATGGACAGCGTGACGATGCGGGTCGAACCCGGCACGGTGCACGCCCTGCTGGGCGAGAACGGCGCGGGCAAAAGCACCCTGGTGAAATGCGTAGCGGGTTTCCAGCGGGCGGAAGAGGGCAGCATCCTGATCGACGGGCGCGAGCAGGCCATTGCCAACCCCATCGTGGCGCGCAGCCTGGGCATTGGCATGGTCTACCAGCACTTCACGTTGGCACCGGGTATGACCGTGGCCGAGAACCTGCTGCTGGCCGGCGGCACCCTGCCCGCCGTGATCGACTGGACCGCCAAGCGCGCCGAGCTCAAGGCCTTCTTGGCCACCACGCCCTTCAGCCTGGACCTGGATGCCCGCCCCGCCGAACTGGCGGCGGGCGAAAAGCAAAAGCTGGAACTGCTGAAGCAGCTCTACCTGAAACCGCGTCTGCTGATCCTGGACGAACCCACGTCGGTGCTCACCCCGCAAGAGGCCGACGAGGTGCTGGGCCATGTGCGCGCCTTCGCCCAGAGCGGCCAGTGCAGCGTGCTCATCATCACCCATAAGTTTCGCGAGGTGCTGGCCTATGCAGATGGTGTGACCGTGCTGCGCCGGGGCAAAGCGGTGCACCACTGCCGCGTGGCCGACGCTACGCCGCAAGAACTCACCCGCACCCTGGCCCAGACCATGATGGGTGAAAGTTCTGAGCCAAATAGTGCTCTGGCGCAGGATGTACCTGCGCGGCGTGCTACACAAAGTGCAGCAAATGAAGCGCCTGTCGCCTTGCAGGTAGACGACCTGAAAGCCCAGGGCGACCGCGGTACGCTGGCCCTACACGGCCTGAGCCTGCAGGTACGCAAGGGCGAAATCCTGGGCGTGGCCGGTGTCTCGGGCAACGGCCAGCGCGAGCTGGTGGAGGCCCTGGTGGGCCAACGCGCGCGCCTCAGCGGCCGGGTGCAGGTGATGGGTGAAGACTACGCCGCCCGCCGCGCCGACAACCGCCGCCTCAAGGTGCGCAGCCTGCCCGAAGAGCCCCTGCGCAATGCCTGCGTGGGCGACCTGTCGGTGGCGGAAAACATGGCGCTGCGCGACTTTGACCAGCCACCGCTGAACCTGGGCGGGCTGCTGCGCTTTTCCGCCTGGCGCAGCCGGGCCCGCGAATGGATCCAAGAATACGGTGTGAAGACCCAAGGCGAGGGCGCGCCTATCCGCAGCCTGTCCGGCGGCAACGTGCAGCGCGCCGTGCTGGCCCGCGAGCTGGCGGGCGAGATCAATGTGCTGATTGCGGCCAACCCGGTGTTCGGCCTGGACTTTGCCGCTGTGGCCGAAATCCACAGCCGCATCCTGGGCGTGCGCGACCGTGGCGGCGCGGTGCTGCTGATCAGCGAAGACCTGGACGAACTGCTGGAGCTGGCCGACCGCATCGTGGTGATGAGCGAAGGCCGCATCGTGTTTGAAACTCCCGCCGCTACCGCCGAGCGCCACATCCTAGGTGCACACATGGGCGGTGGCCATGACGACCACAAGGAGGCCGCATGAGCCTGACCATCACCGCATTGCCGTTTGACTACCCGCTGGACGTGGCCCGCGCCGCCCTGGTCATCATCGACATGCAGCGCGACTTCATCGAGCCCGGCGGTTTTGGAGCCACCCTGGGCAACAACGTGGCGCTGCTGGAGGCCATCGTGCCCGCCAGCCAGGCCATGCTGGCGGCGTGGCGCACGGCCGGGGGCCTGGTGGTGCACACCCGCGAGGCGCACAAGGCCGATTTGTCCGACTGCCCCCCGGCCAAGTTGAACCGGGGCAACCCGGCGCTGCGCATCGGCGATCTGGGGGCGATGGGCCGCATCCTGGTGGCGGGTGAGCCGGGCAACCAGATCATTCCGGCGCTGGCACCGGTAGACGGCGAGATCGTCATCAACAAGCCCGGCAAGGGCGCGTTCTACGCCACCGGCCTGCACGAGATGCTGCAGCAGCGCGGCATCCAGCAGCTGCTGTTCATGGGCGTGACCACCGAGGTCTGCGTGCAGACCAGCATGCGCGAGGCCAACGACCGCGGCTACGACGGCCTGCTGCTGGAAGACTGCACCGAGAGCTACTTCCCCGCGTTCAAGGCCGCGACGCTGGAGATGGTGCGTGCCCAAGGCGGTATCGTCGGCTGGACGGCACCCAGCGCAGCGGTTCTGCAGGCATTGGCGACCGTTTGAAATTGGGTGCCTTGCAACTGCTAAAGTTTGCCCCGTGCACTCCCTGACTCCCACCCCCACTCCTTCCGCAGAACCCACCGGCCACCGCTCGCGCGCTGACGAGGTCTATGCCCAGCTCAAGCGCGACGTGGGTGCATTCACCCTGGTTCCCGGCGACCGCTTTACCGAAAACGAGATCAGCGAACGCCTGGGCGTGTCGCGCACCCCGGTGCGGCAGGCGCTAATCCGGCTGCAGCAAGAGGGCTATGTGGAGGTGCTGTTTCGCAGCGGCTGGCGGGTGCTGCCGTTCAATTTCGAGCAGTTTGAGCAGCTCTACGACCTGCGCATGGTGCTGGAAACCACCGCCGCCCACCGCCTGTGCGAAGGCGGAGCGGGCGCGGGGGCACCACACATCCAGATCGACCACGCGCTGCTGGAGGAACTGGTGGCCATCTGGTTGGTGCCGGTAGCCCAGCGCAGTACCGATGGCATTGCCGTGGCCCGCTGGGACGAGGAATTCCACTGCGCCCTGGTGCGCGCCGCAGGCAATACCGAAATGGCCCGTGTGCACAGCGACGTGACCGAGCGCATCCGCATCATCCGGCGGCTGGACTTCACCAAGCAGGCGCGCATCACCGCCACCTACGAAGAGCACGCCAAAATCCTCAAAGCCATCCGGAGCCACCGCGGCGACCAGGCCGCCATGCTGCTGCGTGCCCACATCCAGAGCAGCCAGGCCGAGGTGCGCAAGATCACCCTGCACCAGGTGCACCTGGCACGGCAGGCGGCGGCTTCTTAAGTTGGAAGTGAGACTGTAGGCGTGCGCAGTTCGCGGCGCAGAATCTTGCCCACATTCGACTTGGGCAGGTCCTTGCGGAACTCGATGGACTTGGGCAGCTTGTAGCCGGTAAGGTTCTGCTTGCAGAACAGCAGCACATCGGCTTCGGTCAGGGCCGGGTCGCTTTTGACGATGAAGACCTTGATGGCCTCGCCCTGCTTTTCGTCGGGTATGCCAATGGCCGCGCATTCCACCACGCCGGGGCAGAGCGAGATCACGTTTTCCAGCTCGTTGGGGAACACGTTGAAGCCGCTGACCAGGATCATGTCCTTCTTGCGGTCCACGATGCGGGTGTAGCCGCGCTCGTCCATCATGCCGATGTCGCCGGTGCGCAGGTAGCCGTCGGCGGTGAAGGCACGGGCGTTTTCCTCGGGCTGCTGGTAGTAGCCGGGGGTGACGTTGGGGCCCTTGATGCAGATTTCACCCGCGGCACCCAGGGGCAGGTCGTTGCCGTCGTCGTCCTTGATGGCCAGGTCGATGCTGGGTAGGGGCAGGCCGATGGTGCCGGTGAAGCTTGTACTCAGTACCGGGTTGTTGGTGCCCACGGCGCAGGTTTCGCTCATGCCCCAGCCTTCCACCATGGGGCTGCCGGTCACCTCCAGCCAGCGCTGGGCTGTGCCCTCAGACGCGGCCATGCCGCCCGCCTGGGTGACGCACAGGTGGGAGAAGTCGATGGTCTTGAACGTGGGCTGCAGCAGCAAGGCGTTGAACAAGGTGTTGACGGCGGGCAGGATGTGGAAGGGCCGCTTTTTCAGCGTGGCGATAAAGGCTTTGAAGTCGCGCGGGTTGGGCACCAGGGTGATGTGGGCCCCCAGGCGCACGCACATCAGGCAGGTGGTCAGGGCATAGATGTGGTACAGCGGCAGGGCGGCAACCATGTTGACCTTGGTGGCTTGGCCCACGCGTGCCAGCGCCGGGGTGAACCAGGCCTCGGTCTGCAGCGCAGCGGCCACGATGTTGCGGTGGGTCAGCACCGCACCCTTGGACAGCCCGGTGGTGCCGCCGGTGTACTGCAAAAAAGCGGTGGATGCCATCGTGCAGTTGTGCGGCTGGAGTGCCAGGCCCTGGCCCGCAGACACTGCCTGGTTGAACGCCGTGACCCGCAAGGTGCCGTTGCGTGGCAACTGGTAGGCGGGCACCATTTTCTTGACCCGGCGCACCATGAAATTGACCACGCGGCCATACACCGCGCCCAGCAGGTCGCCCATATGGGCCATGACCACGTGCTGGATCTGCGTGCGGCCCACTACCTCTTGCAGCGTGCGGGCAAAGTTCTCCAAGATCACGATGGCGGTGGCCCCCGAGTCCTTGAGCTGGTGCTCCAGCTCGCGCGGGGTGTACAGCGGGTTGACGTTGACGCAGGTGTAACCGGCGCGCAGCACGGCAGCCATGGTGACCGCAAATTGCGGAATATTCGGCAGCATGATGGCCACCCGCGCACCGGGCTTGAGCCCCTGGACCTGCAGCCAGGCACCCAGCGCACCCGAGAGCTGGTCCAACTGGCGGTAAGACATCCAGCGCTCCATGCACACCGAGAAGGGGTGGTCGGCGTGCTTTTTAAACGACTCGTCCAGCAGTTGGGTCAGCGAGCTGTAGGGTGTGACATCCACCTCGTGCGCCACGTCGGCGGGGTAATTCTTCAACCAGACCTTGTCCATGCAATGCTCCTTGTAGGGGCGATTCTGGTGGGCCTACCCATAAGGTGTTACCGGACAAGTCCCTAGCCGGGGTCGCTTTGGAGACAAGCAGAAATTTATAAAAAAAAGGCTGCTAGCGCAGGTGCTACCTGCGCTAGCAGCTACTTTTTTAATAGCGTTGGCTTATTTGCCCCAGATGGCCTTGTACTGGGTGCGGTAGCCGTTGTCGGGGTCAAACACGTTCTTCGGGCCGCCGTCGCTGCCCACGTTCTCGGCGGTCACCAGATGCACTTTGGGTGAGTAGCCGGACCAGGGGGCCTTTGCCATCGCGCGGTTCAGTTCGTCCACCAACTGCCAGCCTTGCATGTTCAGTGGCTCGGGCACAGTACCGGCCTGGTAGCGCTTGGTGCGGATGCGCTGGTAGGCGGCCTCCGATCCGTCACCGGCCGACACGGCTTTGGGGGATGCATCACCTTTCTTGCCACCGGCTTGCAGTGTCGGGCCCATGAAGTCGAAGTACAGGTCGTTGATGGCCAGCGAATGGGTCCATTTGTCGCCAAAGCGCTGCAGCAGCGAGGTGGTCAGCTGGGGCATGCGGGTAGAGCTTTCAGAAATGGGGCTGTCTTCAAAGCTCAGCACCGTGCAGCCGCCGCATTTCTTGATGACGGCTTCCATCGCACGGGCTTTGTAGACCGCCACGCTGTATTGCGAGTCGGTGAAGATCACCACACCGGCTTTGCCACCCGAATCGGCCACGGCCCACGACGCAGCCACATCGGCCACTTCGTCCAGCGCGGTGGTCACGTTGGCAAACAGGCCCGCTGTGGGGCCGGACTTTTCACCGGCATGCCAACCCACCAGGGGCACGCCGGACTTGGTGGCGTTACCCAGGGCGACTTTTTGCTCGGCGGTGTCAAAGCCGCCGATCACGATGCCGGAAGGATTGAGTGCCAGCGCCTGGTTCAGCGCCGCCGTGCGGCCACTGACCGAGCCCTGGCCGTCGATGACGCGCACGTTCCAGCCGATGGCCTTGCTGGCTTCTTCCACCCCTTTGGAGGTGCCCAGAATGCCGCCATTTTTCAGATCGGCGGCCACAAATACGATGGTTTTACCGGCCGCTGCTTTGGGCCCGGTGGTGGGGCCGTCCCATTTGTCGGCCGGGGCGGTGGATTCCGCCACACGCTTTTTGGCGGCGTCCAGAAAGTCGTCGGCCAGCGCATGGGCGGCCATGCCGAGGCCGGCTGCCACCAGCACGATGGTGCGTAATTGGAATGGAAGTTGTTTCATTTTTTGTCTCCGGGTGGTTTAGTGGGACTTGGCTTCGAGAGGTGCCGCGCCGGGGGGCGGTGCGGCCGGGGCAACCGCCATATGCAATTCGGCAATACGGCGTTTGATGGATTGGCCACGCTTGCGTTGCGCGTAGCCTGCGATACCGATAGAGACCAGCAGCGTGAGCCCGTTGAACAGCGGCTCCACAAAGAACGCGCCGCCAAACTGCTGGATGCCCGAGATGCCGACGGCCAGAATCACCACGCCGACCAGGCTGCCCCAGACGTTGACGCGGCCAGGCCGGATGGTGGTGGAGCCTAAAAATGCACCTACCAGGGCGGGCAGCAAAAATTCCAGCCCCACCCCGGCCTGGCCGATCTGCAGGCGCGATGCCAGCACCACTCCGGCAAAGGCCGAGAGCGTGCCCGACGCGACAAACGCACCCATGACGCACTTCTCCAGCGGAATCCCGTTCAGCACGGCCGCCTTGGGGTTGGAACCAATCACGTACAGCGCGCGGCCAATCGGGGTGTGCTCGCTCACCAGCCACAGCACCACCGCAATCAGCAGCACATAGAAGGCGGTGATGGGCAGGCCCAGGAAGCTTTCACCGGCAATGTTCAAAAACCCGTCGGGCAGCTCGCCCACTACCTGGCGGCCGCCGCTGTGCCACTGCGCTACTGCGTACAGTACCGTGCCCGTGCCCAGCGTGGCAATGAAGGAGTCGATTTGCGCCTGTTCCACCAAGATGCCGTTCAGCAAACCAAACAACGCGCCGCACAGCAAAACGATCAGCACCGCTGCTGGCCAGGGCAGACCAAATCGGGTTTGCAGGCTGATCGCCAGGAAGTGCCACAGCACGATGCCGTAGCCCACCGTCAGGTCGATCTTGCCGGTCATCATGGGGATGGTGGCCGCCAAAGCCAGGATGGCGATGACCGACTTGTCGCTCAGGATAGAGCGCAGATTGAACAGCGTGGGGAAGCTGTCGGGCAGCAGCACCGAAAACAGCAGGATCAAGCCCACGGTGAGGGCGGGCAGACCGTACACCGGGACCAGTTGGCCGATGCCTGCCAGCAGGCCTTTGCCGCGGTTGTCAAAGGTGGGGTCCGGCTCCAGCGCGGTGGCTTTGATGGAATTGCTCATGGGGTTGTCTCCTGTTGTTTTGTTACGGTGCTGTTGCCGGATGCCGCGACCAGCAGACCGGCCACGCTGAGGGCGGTGCCGCTGAGCTCTGTGGCCACCTGGCCGTTGCGGAACACCAGGGCGCGGGTGCACACGTTGGCCACTTCTTCAAAATCGGTGGACACCACCAGAACGCACACGCCTGCATCGGCCTGTTCGCGCAGGATGTCGTAGATCTGGCGTTTGGCCCCTACGTCTACCCCGGCGGTGGGTTCTTCCAGCATCAGCAGAGGTAGCCGCAGGTTGATCCAGCGCGCCAGCACCACTTTTTGCTGGTTGCCGCCGCTCAGGTTCTGCACATCGGCCTGGGGGGCGGGCGGGTTCACGTCAAACTGCTTAATGAGCTGGAGGCTTTGGGTGTCTTCCACCGAGCGGCGCAGCCGGGCCAGCAGGGAGCCCAGTACCAGCGTCGGGTTGGGGAACAGGTTTTCCTGCACGCTTAAGGCAGGGCCCAGGTTTTCTTCCAGCCGGTCGGCCGCCACCAGTCCCACGCCCAGCGCGATGGCGTGGGCGGGATTGCGCGGGGCGATGGTTTTGCCGTTGAGCTGGATCGTGCCCTGGGATACTTCCGCCAGGCCAAACAGCGCGCGGCTGATGGCCTCGTGGCCTGCGCCGCGCAGCCCGATCAGGCCCAGCACCTCGCCCTTGCGGGCCGCAAAGCTCACCGGCCCGGCATTGGCCGCGTACACCTGTTGCAGCGACAGCACCACCTCCTGGCTGCGTGCATGGGCTTTGGTCAAGGCCCCGGCAAACTTGCGGCCTACGATCAGTTCCACCAGTTCGGTGTCGGTCGTCTCGGCGGTGGTGCGGGTGCCCACCAGCTTGCCGTCGCGCATCACCGCGGCGCGGTCCGAGATGTCCATGATCTCGTCGAGCCGGTGCGATACGTAGATCATCGCCACGCCCTGGCTTTTCAGTTGGCGCAGCAGCTCGAACATGCGCTGCACGTCGGCCATGGGCAGGCTGGCGGTGGGCTCGTCCAGCACCAATACCTTGGCCTGGGTGTCCAGCGCCCGGCCGATCGCCAGCAAAGATTTTTCGGCCCGGGACAGGGTAAATACACGGCGGCGCGGATCGATGTCGCAGCCCACATGGCCCAGCACGCGCGCGGCATTCACCTCGGCCTGCTTCCAGTCGATAAAGCCCAGTCGCTTGGGGAAACCCATGCCCAGCGCCACGTTTTCGGCCACGGTCATCCAGTCCACCAGGCCCAGGTCTTGGTGGATGAAGGCGATGCCTTGCTGGTTCTTGGGCCGAGCGCGCCAGACCGATTCGGCCTCGCCTTGCAGAGTGACGCTACCTACGTCTTGGGGGTACACGCCCGCCAGAATCTTGATGAGCGTGGACTTGCCCGCGCCGTTTTCCCCTAGCAGCGCCAGGATTTCGCCTTGGTACAGATCCAGCGATACGCCATCCACCGCCTGGGTTCCGCCAAAGCGCTTGCCCAGGTTCTGGATGCTGACGACCGGGGTTTTCATAAGATCACCACGCGGGAAACGTCGGGTTCGCGCTGGGTAGCGATGAAGCGGTCGAACTGCAGCGTTTCCATGTTGAAGTAGCCCAGTTTGTCGTTGTCCTGGCTCACAAAAGCGATGGGTTGGGTCGGGTGGTAGCTGAGCGCGATGGCGCGGGCTTCCATGGGGATGTGGGCCAGTTCCTTGAGCGTCACTGGATCGACCACGCTGAGTGAGCGCTCGCCGTAGTTGGTGACCACCAGGCGGCCATCGCGGTACAGATACAGGCGGGTCGCGTCGTCCCGCGAAGGGGCGCGCTGCGTGACCTCCATGGTGGCGGTGTCGATGGCGCACAAGGTGTTGCTCCAGCGGCAGGTGATGTAGAGCGTTTTTTCGTCCTCGCTCAGGGCATAGCCCTCGGGCTTTTCGCCGGGTGCGCAGGCTACCGGGGCGAAGGTCGCGTCATACGGCTTGATCTTGGTCACGGTGTGCGACAGCAGGTTCATGGCATAGGCGGTCTGGCCGTCGCGTGTCAGCGCGAACAGGTGCGACTTGATGCCGCCGGTGGGTACAGCGCGGCGCGGTGCGGTGTCGGTGGCGGGGTGGTCCAGCACCACCAGCTGGGCGCGGTCTTCGCTCAGTGCGTAGAGCCGGTCTTGGTCGTCCATCTGCATGCCGTGCAGGCGGTTGAAGGGAGCGATGTCGATGGTGCGCGCCAGTTTTTTTTCGGCAATGTCGATCTGGAAAATGCGCGTGCCGCCCGCGCCCAGGTGGCCGGATGTCTCCACGCCGTAGTGGCCGACGTAAGCGTAGCGTTGCGCCGCGTCCACCACAAATTCATGCGGAAACTCGGGTAGCTGCACGCTGTGCGTGCGTGTGCCGCTCTCAATATCGTAGTAGCTAAAGCAGTGGCTGCACTTTTCCACCAGCAGCAGGATTTCTTTGGGCATGGTTTCAGTTCCCTTGGGTATGGAGTGCGATGCGGTACAGCGAGGTGCTGGCCGCGATGAAAAGCTGGTTGCCTTGCGGCCCACCAAAGCACAGGTTGCCCACCTTTTCGGGCACGGCGATCTTGCCCAACAGCGTGCCGTCCGGGTGGTAGACCTGCACGCTGTCTTCGCTGCTGGTGTAGATCCAGCCTTGGCTGTCGAGCCGGAAGCCGTCCGACAAACCAGGGCTGACCTCGGCGAACACGCGCGGATTGTGCAGGCGGTTGTCAGCCGCCACATCGAACACGGCAATGTGGTGGTGGCCCTGGCCTGCCGGTGCCAGTGCGGCCGAGGTGTCAGACACATACAGCAGCGACTCGTCGGGCGAAAACGCCAGGCCGTTGGGCTCTTGCACCCAGGCACTGGCGGCGGTCAGAATGCCCGTGGCCGGGTCAAAACAAAACACGTGGTTTGCGGTCTGCTCGGGCACGGCTTTGTGGCCTTCTCGGTCGCTCAGGATGCCGTACGGCGGGTCGCTGAACCAGATCGTGCCGTCGCGCTTGACGACGATGTCGTTGGGTGAATTCAGGCGCTTACCCAGGTAGCGGTCCACCACCATCTGGTCGGGCGTGTCGGCAAGAATGTGGCCCCCGCGCATGGGCGTTCGCACAATGGCGCGCAGGCCGTGCGAGCAGTGCAGCAGGTCCCCGTTCAGGTCGCGGGTGTGGCCATTGGTGAACTCCACGTTGTCGCGCCACACACTCATGCCATTGGCTTGTGACCAGCGCAGCATGCGATTGCTGGGGATGTCGCTCCACAGCACGGAGTCGTCTTCCTGCAACCACACCGGGCCTTCGCTCCAGATGGCACCGGTGCACAGACGCTCCAGCACGCTGCCGTGCACCACGGGTTCCAGGCGGGGATCGAGGATCTGGACCATGCTCATTTACCCCAGTGCAGCACCAGCGGATCCAGCCGCTGGGCGGTGTCGATCAGGCCTTTGCGCACCTCGGGGTGCATGTCGGGAAACGGGTGGCGCGGCGCGGCGCAGGCGATCACGCCGCCTTCCTGCATCAGTACCTTGGCCGTCAAGATGCCGCCCTGGCGGTTCTCAAAGTTGATCAGGGGCAGCCAGCGGGTGTACGCGGCCACGGCTTCGTCACGGTGGCCCGCGGTGTAGGCATCCATGATCTGGCGGATGCCGTCGGGGTAGGCGCCGCCGGTCATCGCGCCGGTGGCCCCAGCATCCAGATCGGGTAGCAGCGTAATGGCTTCCTCGCCGTCCCACGGGCCTTCGATGGCATCACCGCCCAGGCGTATCAGTTCGCGCAGTTTGCTGGCGGCCCCGGCGGTTTCGATCTTGAAGTAGCACAGGTGCTCAATTTCTTGGGCCATGCGGGCCAGAAAGGCGGCCGACAGCACGGTGCCGCTGGCCGGTGCATCCTGGACCATGATGGGGATGGAAATCGCATCCGACAGCCGTGCGTAGAACGCATAAATCTGCGCCTCGGGCACGCGGAACGTCGCGCCGTGGTAGGGCGGCATCACCATCACCATGGCCGCGCCCTGGGCCTGGGCGCGCTGGCTGCGGGCAATACACACATCCGTGCTGAAGTGGGTGGTGGTGACGATCACCGGCACCCGGCCATCCACGTGCGCCAGCACGGTGCGCGTCAGAACCTCGCGCTCCTCGTCCGACAGCAAAAACTGTTCGGAAAAGTTCGCCAGGATGCAGATGCCGTGCGAGCCCGCATCAATCATGAAGTCGATGCAACGCTTCTGGC
The DNA here is from genome assembly GCF_039922535.1 of Rhodoferax sp. Taxonomy (GTDB): domain Bacteria; phylum Pseudomonadota; class Gammaproteobacteria; order Burkholderiales; family Burkholderiaceae_C; genus Rhodoferax_B. The sequence continues at coordinate 20,184 of NZ_JBDTEM010000145.1, forward strand.
CTGCCAGGTCTAGTGTGCCGTCGGGGTGGAAGATGGTCGGCGCTACGGGAAAAACGCCTTGGTAGCGGGCTGATGGGGCTGCCATGCTGGTTACTCGGTGATGACGAACTGGTCGAGGAATTCGGTGTTCAGCGTCAGGCCCAGGCCCGGAGTGTTGTCGTCGAGCTGTACAAAGCCGTTCTCGGCTACCGGCTCGCCTTTGAAGATGTAGTAGAACAACTCGTTGCCGACCTCCACGTCAAACATCGGAAAGTACTCGCTCATCGGCGAGGCGATGGTGCTCATCGTCAGGTGGTAGTTGTGCATCTGGCCCGCGTGCGGAATCACCGGCACGCTATAGGCTTCGCACAGTGCGTTGATCTTGTGCGCCGCGGTGATGCCGCCGACGCGGTTGGTGTCGTACTGCACCACGCTCACGGCTTTTTTGTCTAGCAGTTGCTTGAAGCCGTACAGGCTGAACTCATGCTCGCCACCAGAGATCGGCACGATATTCATCGCATTCAGTTCTGCATAGCCGTCGATATCGTCGGCAATCACCGGTTCTTCCAGCCAGCGGGGCTCGAACTTGGCCAGCTTGGGCAACATGCGCTTGGCGTACTCCAGGTTCCAGCCCATGTAGCACTCCAGCATCAGGTCGGCGTCATAGCCAATCACTTCGCGCACGGCTTCGACCGATTTCAGATTCTCGGCCACGCCGTGTTGCAGGTGCGCCGGGCCGTAGCCAAAGCGCATCTTGAAGGCGGTGAAGCCCTGGTCTTTGAACTTCTGCGCTTCCTTCTGCATTTCGCCCAGGTCGGTGCGGTACAGCTTGCTGTAGTAGCAAGGAATCTTCTCTTTGGTGCGGCCACCCAGCAGCTTGAACACCGGCTTGTTGACCGACTTGCCGAGGATGTCCCAGATCGCCAGGTCAATGGCCGAAATCGCCGCCATGGTCACACCCTTGCGGCCCCAGGCGTGGGTGGCGCGGTACATGCGTTGCCACAGGTATTCGTAATCCCAGGGGTCTTGGCCCAAGACCAGCGGCGTCAGGTATTCGTCAATGATGGCCTTGGCGATCTTGGGTGCCAAAGCGACGTTACCGAGACCGACAATGCCGTCGTCGGTTTCGATCTCCACCACCGTCCACGAGTGGAAGCGGAACGTGCTCATGCTTTCGGTCTTGGAGTAGACCAGGTCCATGGCGTTGGAGCAAAAATTGCCTTGGGGTGGAACGGTCTTGCCCTTCCATTCAAAAACACGGGCGCGGACGGATTTGATTTTCATGGTGTGCCTTTTAGTTCAGGTGTTTGGCCAGGCCCATGCGGGCGGCGATGCGGAATGCGTTGGCAGTGGCGTTGACATCGGCCTTGCCCTGGCCCGCAATGTCATAGGCCGTACCGTGCGCCGGCGTGGTGATGGGCACGGGCAGGCCGCCTTGCACCGTCACACCCTTGCTGAAGCCCATCAGCTTGATGGCGATCTGGCCCTGGTC
>NZ_JBDTEM010000146.1:0-2560 GCF_039922535.1 Rhodoferax sp.
ATCTGGGTGTGCCTGGCCCGGTGGCAGCGCCGGTACCGGTTCCACCTGCGGTGCCCACCATCGACAGCAATATGCTGGAGTTCGACCTGTTCGACCCCAAGGTCGAGGCCAAGATTTCACCGAAGAAAAGCTAATCCCCAGGCAGCAGCTTTACTGCACTACCCCTTTGCAGCATGCGATGCTAGTAGGGGTTATTCAGTTAACAAAAAAACGGCCCAGAAATTGGGCCGTTTTTGCGTTCTAGCGTAGGTTCTGCCTGCGCGGGCAGCTATTAAGGCAACGCCGATTAAGTCCCAACCTGGCGCGTGATTTGCATTACTGATTCATCCACAGCGAAAGCAGAAGATGAAGCAGCAAACCTTTGCCATGGCAACCGATCAATCTTTTGAGACCTACCGTAAGCCCACGCGGCGCGATGAGTTCTTGAAGACGATGGAGGCCATCGTGCCCTGGTCGGCACTGTGCGAAGTCATTGAACCGCATTACCCCAAGGCCGGGAACGGGCGCCCACCCATTGGTCTGGAGCGCATGTGGCGCATCCACTTTATCCAGCACTGGTTCAATCTGGCCGACCTCGCGTGCGAGGAGGCGCTGTATGACAGCGCCAGTCTGCGCAGCTTCGTAGGTATCGACTTGGGGCGTGAGCCGGTGCCTGACGCGACAACCCTCACGAAGTTCCGCAAGCTGCTGAATGACAAAAAGCTAGGCGAGGCTCTGTTTGCCAAGGTAGGCCAGGAGCTGCAAGCCCGAGGCTTCAAAGTCAACACCGGCACCATCGTGGACGCAACCATCATCGCAGCCCCCAGCTCCACCAAGAACGCAGACAAGGCCCGCGACCCCGAGATGCACTCCACCAGGAAAGGCCAGCAGTGGCATTTTGGAATGAAGTTGCACATCGGCGTGGACAGCCAAACCGGACTGGCCCACAGCGCCGTCGTCACCGCAGCCAACGTGCACGACAAACATCCGCTGCCTCAACTGCTGCACGGCAATGAGCAACGTGTCTACGGGGACTCGGCCTATGCCAGCCAGAAGGAGCTGATGGCGAGCAAGGCACCCAACGCCAAAGACTTGTGCCTTCCAGCGCACGCGTCGTGCTGGAGGCGTCGCCGACGAGGCACAGCGTAGCAAGAGCCGCAATAAGTCCAAGATTCGCGCGCGGGTGGAACACGTCTTTGGCGTGGTCAAGCGGCTATGGGGCTTTAGCAAGGTGCGCTATCGCGGGTTGGAGAAGAATGCGACACGGGCATTTACAGCCTTGGCGCTGGCCAACATTTATCTCAGCCGCCAGACGTTGGTGGCACAGGTGCGCCCATAGTGCGCAGATTCGGGCCACCGGGCCCAAGAAACAGCCCCAAGGGGCCATAAAACAGGCCGCATTCACGGAAAATTCTTCCAGAATCCAACAGCTGCGCCTGCATGACCGTTGATGGGGCTACTTGTTCAGCATTGCCTTAAATTATTTCTAAAATAGATAGCAATGCTGCCGTGGCTTAGCGCCGAACCTGCAAGGCACCTGGATTGATGATGTTGGTCGGCGTGCCGTTGATGAAGTTCAGCACGTTGTCAAACGCCGCATTGAAGTACAGCTCGTAGCTGTTTTGCTCTACATAGCCTATGTGCGGGGTGCAGATGCAATTCTCTAGCCGAAGCAGGGCGTGGCCTTGCAAAATCGGCTCGCTCTCAAACACGTCAATCGCCGCCATGCCGGGATGGCCCCGATTCAGCCCGGCCAGCAGTGCATCGGGCTCTATCAGCTCGGCCCGCGAGGTGTTGACCAGCAGCGAGGTGGGCTTCATGCGCGACAGGTCTTCCAGGGTGACGATGCCCCGGGTTTCTTCGTTCAGACGCAGGTGCAGCGACAGCACGTCAGCCTGCGCAAACAAGGCTTCCTTGCTGTCCACCACTTCCACCCCGTCGGCCAGCGCCCGGGTGCGGGAGGTTTCACGGCCCCAGACCAGCACCTTCATGCCGAAGGCGCGGGCGTAGGTGGTGACGATCTGGCCAATCCGGCCATAGCCCCAAATACCCATGGTTTTGCCCTTGAGCACCGTGCCCATGCCGAAGTTGGGCGGCATCGACGCGGTTTTCATACCCGACTGCTGCCAAACACCGTGCTTGAGGTTACTGATGTACTGTGGCAGCCGCCGCGTCGAAGCCAGGATCAACGCCCAGGTGAGCTCGGCCGGGGCGGTGGGCGATCCCACACCTTCGGCCACAGCAATACCGCGCTCGGTGCAGGCGGTGACATCCACATGGGCACCGATACGCCCGGTCTGGGCAATCATCTTCAGCCGCGGCAGCTTTTCGATCACCGCGCGGTTGAGCTGGGTACGCTCGCGTATCAGCACGATGATGTCAGCATCTTTGAGCCGCACCGACAACTGGCCCAAGCCCTTGACGGTGTTGGTGTAGACCTTGGCAGCGTAGGGTTCCAGCTTGGTTGCGCAATCAAGTTTGCGCACGGCATCTTGGTAGTCGTCGAGGATCACAATGTTCATCCCCTGATTGTGCCTTGGTGTTGCAAACCGCTACGAACAGCAGTGCGTACCAACACCTA
>NZ_JBDTEM010000147.1:0-75088 GCF_039922535.1 Rhodoferax sp.
CCACGCGGCCTTGTCGTCATAGCCTGCGATGTTGGTACCTGCGTGGTAGGTGGTGATGCGCGGGTTGCTCTGGCCGGGCGGGGCGGTGCGCACACCTTGCTCGCTGGCAGCCACCCGCATCCAGGTAGCGAAGGGCTGGAGTGTCAAAACAGCCCCTGCGGCACCTTGTCAGCCTTGGTTTCCACCGGGTTGGCGGCCAGCCAGTTGGCCGGGTACTGGCGCATGAATTCCTTGGCTTTTTCGACGCGCACCGTCAGCCAGGCATCCACCGCGCCTTCGTTCAGGATGACGGGCATGTGCCGGTCGCTGCCCTCGGGGCCGTAGCGGCGCATCAGGGCGTGGTTGTTGGCGTTGACGGTCAGCACGGTGTAGCTGAGGAAGGGCACGCCGTCTGGCCCGGTCCAGCTGGCCCACAGGCCCGCCACGCCCATGGGCTTGCCGTCGATGCGCGAGATGCGCGTGGGCACGGCCTTACCGCTGCGCCAGTCGTCGGCAAAAAACGCCTGCATGGGCACGATGCAGCGCTGGTTTTGCAGCCAGGCATCGCGAAAGTTCTGCGTGGTGCTGGCCGTCTCGGACCGGGCGTTGACCAGCTTGGGCGCGCGCAGCTTGCCGTCCGATGCCGATTTGACCCAGTGCGGCACCAGGCCCCACTGGGCGGGGGTAAGTGCGCGGGTGGCTGGCGCATCGCCCTCGGCGGCCACGGGCCGGATGCAAAACCCCGGCTTGCGCGGCCACATGTCGCGCTCGCCCAGGGCGCTGGGCGGCTCCACATTGAAGCTATCGGGGTACGCGGCGGGCAGTTGCAGGGATTCGTAGTGGGTGGTCATGCGGGGATGGTAGCGCGCTGGGGCGCAGGCTGCAAAGTTACAAGCTTTTTAGGCCTCCAGCGCAATATTCACCTACGGTAGAAGCTACTTTTTATATAGCAAATACAGACGGCAGATCCGGAACCGTCACGGGGTAGTCTGGGCCGCCCACCGCAGCAAAACCGGGTGCAAGGTCAACCGCAACCGGCTTTCCGGCGTTAAAAACCTATCCCCAAGGGATTTGTGGGGTCTGGAAACACCTTTTTCACAAACCCGCATACAGTTTCTTCATCTGCCAACACGGCAACCTACAGCCAAACACCATGAACACACCTACCGACTCCGTTTCAAAGCCCCGCCTGCACCCCATGGTCATCGCCGCCTGCTCGGCCGTGGTGCTGGTCTGCGCCGTGGGTACGGCGGCCATCATGGGCTGGATTCCCACCTCCACGGCCCGCAACACGGAGACCAGCAGCTTGGCGCAACCGGCGCCAGTAACCGCTCCGGTTGAAGCACCCGTCAAGGCCCCCGTAAAGGCCCCACAAATGGCGGCAGCGCCCGTGCACAACACCACCCACACCGAGCCACGCCCAGTGGCTGCCATTTGCAGCAATTGCGGCGTGGTGGAATCTACCCGTGAAATCACCAACGCCGCCAAGGGCAGCGGTGTGGGTGCCGTTGGTGGCGCGGTGGTAGGTGGCGTACTGGGCCACCAGGTCGGCGGTGGCCGGGGCCGCGACGTGGCGACCGTGCTGGGAGCCCTGGGCGGCGCCTTTGCCGGTAACCATATCGAAGGCCAAGTGAAGGCCACGCACAGCTATGAAATCACTGTGCGCCTGGACGACGGTTCCACCCGCACCCTGCAACAGTCCGAGCAGCCCGGCTGGCAAGCAGGTGACCGGGTGAAGATCGTCAACGGCGCACTGCGCTCCATCGGCTAATTTGCCGCATTTCTTCAAGCGGTGGCCATCAGGCGCCGCACTGCTGCACGGGCGGTATGGCGTAGCTCGGCCACGTCCAGCCCCTGCAGCACGTCGTCGCGCACCACCTGCTGCCCGGCCACAAACAGCGCCTTGAGCCGGGGCCGCCCGCCGCTGACCACTGGGCCCAGCGCCACGTCGTGCAGGCCAAAGTAGCGAGGGTCGTCCAGCGCATAAATTGCCAGATCCGCCGCCATGCCGGGGGCCAGCGTGCCCACATCGCCCAGGCCCAGCACGGTGGCACCGCCCGAGGTACCCCAGGCGACCACATCGTCGGCACTCACTGCCACACGCTCGCCCTCCCCGACCCCGCCCCGGAATACCGGCTGGCTCTTGTCGCCCTGCGCGGCGCGCTGCATCAGCCAGGCGGCGTGCACTTCCGACACCATGTCGGCGGCTTCGTTGGAGGCTGCGCCGTCCACCCCAATCGAGATCGGCACGCCCGCGGCCTGCAAGGCCATCACCGGCGCGGTGCCGCTGCCCAGGCGGCCATTGCTTTGCGGGCAATGGGCAATGCCGGTGCGGGTGCTGCCCAGCAGGGCAATTTCTTCGGCATCCAGCTTGACCAGATGGGCGAACCACACGTCCGACCCCAGCCATTCGTGCTCGGCCACAAAGCGCACCGGCGACAGGCCGTGCATGGCGTGCACGCTGTCCTGGTAGCCCACGGTTTCCGACAAATGCGAGTGCAGGCGGATGCCGAGTCGGCGGGCGGTGCGGGCGCATTCCCGCAGCTCGGCCGGGGCCAGCGAGTAAGGAGGCGTGGTGGGGGCCATGACGACGCGGCGCATCGCATCCGGCGCGGGGTCGTGGTAGCGGGCGGTGAGGCGCTCCACATCGGCCAGGTAGGCATCCAGCGACTCGGGCCGCATGGCCTGGGGCAGTTCGGCCTCCAACTGGCGGGTGCGGGTGGCACCACCGCGGCACAACACAAAGCGCAAGCCCATGCGCTCGGCCTCCTCGAACAAAATCGCCGAGCCGTCGAACGGCATGCCGGGGTAGTACAGGTAGTTGTGGTCGGCCACTGTGCCGCAGCCGGATAAGGCCAGCTCCAGCAGACCGATGCGCGCCGCGGTGCGGAACAAGTCCTCGTCAAACGCCGCCCGGAAGCGGTACGGCGTGGCCGCCAGCCAGGCCGTCAGTGGCAGGTCGATACCGCCCGCATCCCCCTTGAGCAGCGACTGGAACAGGTGGTGGTGGGTGTTGACCCAGCTGGGGTAGATGACGCAGTCGGTCGCGTCGATCACCGTCTCGCCCGGCAGCGGGGTCAGCGGGCCGATGGCCTCGATGCGCTTGCCGCGCAGGCGGATGTCGGGGCCCGCAATCCGCGAAGCGGCACCGGGTTGGCCGCTGAGGATGGCGGCTGCATTGCGTATCAAAGTGGTGCTCATGTTGCGCTTTCGTGCCAGTGGCCCAGGGCCTTTTTGGATAACCAAACCATGCTGATAAACAGCAATACACCGGTCACCGAAATCAACACCAGCGCGGCGAACAGGCGTGGGATGTTGATCTGGAAACCGGCCTGCAAAATTTCGTATGCCAGGCCCGCGCCGGTGCCGCCCGTACCGGCCACAAACTCGGCCACCACCGCGCCGATCAAGGCCAGCCCGCTGGAGATGCGCAGGCCGCCAAAGAAGAACGGCAGCGCACTCGGGATGCGCAGCCGCACCAGGGTTTGCCAGCGGCTGGCGCCGTTCAGCTTGAACAGATTCAGCAGCCCAGGATTCACGCTGCGAAGCCCCAGCACGGTGTTCGACAAAATGGGGAATAGCGTCACCAAAGTGGCGCACAGCACCAGCGCGAAGGTCGGGTTCTTCACCCAGATGATGATCAACGGCGCAATCGCCACCACCGGCGTTACCTGCAGCAGGATGGCGTAGGGGAACAGGCTGGCCTCGATGAAGCGGTTCTGCACAAACAAGAAGGCGCCGGCCACACCCAGTAGCACCGCCAGCGCAAACGCCAGCACCGTGACCTTCAGCGTTACGCCCAGCGCACGCAGCAGCGAGGGGCCGTCAGTGAGCAGGGTTTGGAAGATGTCGCTGGGCTTAGGCACCAGGTACACCGGCACCTGCCAGGCCGTGCACAGCGCCTGCCAAATCAGCAGCAACACGATGCCGAAGCTGATCGGCGCCAGCCAGTTGAGAACGCCGGGGCGTTGCAGCAAAGGGGTTGTCATGGTCATCACTCCTTCAATGGGCCGACATCAGCAGGGCGGAGAGTTCGCGGCAGTGGTCGGCGAACGCGGGGGACAGGCGGTAGGTCTCGGAGCGGTCCGGCTCGTCCAGCGGCACATCGGCCATCAGCCGGCCCGGCCGGGCCGCCATCATCACCACGCGGCTGGACAAGAACACCGCCTCGTAAATGCTGTGCGTGACGAACACCACCGTCAGGCCCCGCGCCGCCCAGAGCGCGCGCAGGTCGGCATCGAGCTTGTTGCGGGTGAACTCGTCCAGCGCACCAAAGGGCTCGTCCATCAGCAGCACATCTGGCTCGGTGACCAAGGCACGGGCAATGGACGCACGCATCTGCATGCCGCCCGACAGCTCGCGCGGATACGACTTGCCGAACGCTGCCAAGCCCACCTGCGCCAGTGCCGTGGCCACGCGGGCATCGGCCTCTGCGCGCGGCACGCCGTGCAGGTCCAGCGGCAGGCGCACGTTGGCAGCGACCGTGGTCCAGGGCATTAGCGTGGCCTCCTGGAACACCATGGCCGTTTTCAGACCCGACTTGGCCGGGCTGTCTTGCCCGGCCCAGCGCACATGGCCATGCGAGGGCGACTCCAACCCGGCAAACATCTTCAGCAGCGTGCTCTTGCCGCAGCCGGAGGGGCCAAGCAGCGAGACAAAGTCACCGCGCTGGATGCGCAGGCTCAGGCGCGACAAGGCATGGGTGCCGTTGCCGTAGGTCTTCTCCACCTGGTTGGCGTGGAGCACGGTGTCGGCATCGGGCGGTAAAGACTGCACCGTGGGCACAGGAATAGGCAGGGCTTGCATCAGCATGGTGCGTACTCCTTAGGCCGCCACAGGGTGGATGGGAATGCGCCGGTTGCCCCGGTGCACCTCTTCCTCGCCATGGGCTTTGAGCAGATCGAGCAATTGCTTGCGGATCATCAGGCCGGGGCGGTCGCTGGGCATGTGGAATTCTTGCCGGCGCGTGGTGTCGATGCAGGCATCGAAATCGGTGGCTTCCAGGATGTCGCGGTCTTCGGCGGTGATGGCTGCGTCCCAGTCAATCAGCTCCTGCGTGCTGCACTGCTCTTCGCTGTCGTTGCGGTACAGCCACTGCACCAGCATCAGGCGGTCGTCGCTGATCGGCGTCGCGCAGTTGTAGATGATGTGGTCGATGCCGCTGTCCGGGTACTGGCAGCCAAAGCGGCGCGAAAACGGCAGGTAGTAGCGGTTCGTCAAATGCCGCTGCGTCATCGGCGTGGTGGTGCCGGTGACGCGGTGGCCAGCCGGCGGGTTCTTGATCGGCACCAGGGTCTCGGCCTGGAAGCCGTAGTCGGTGTCATGGATCTCGTACTTTTGCGGCACCGGTTGATCGATGTCGCCAAAGTTGGCCTTGTGCACGAAGCTGAAGTGCGAGTTGTCGAAGGCGTTTTCCATCACCCGCACCGGGCTGGTTTTCCACTCTTCATAAAACTGGAAGATGCGGCGGTAGCCGGGCGCACCGTCTTCGGGGAAGTGCGGAATATCGCGCAGCGGGTCTTCCAGCGCCACCCACACGTAGCCATATTTCTCCTGGCAGTGGAAGGACGGCACCTTGGCTCCGGCGGGGATATTGCCATCGGGATTTTGCGGAATGCGCACGCAGCTGCCGCCGCAGTCATAGGTCCAGCCGTGGTAGCCGCAGACGATGTGGTCGCCCTCGACAAAGCCTTTGGACAGCTTGGCCGTGCGGTGGCAGCAGCGGTCGCGCAGGGCAGCGGGCGTGCCGTCCTGCTTCTTCCACAGCACTAAATTTTCGCCTAGCAAGGTGAAGGGTTGCGGGCCATCGTCCAGCTGGTGAATGGGCATCAGCGCGTACCAGAAGCGGCGCAGAACGGGTTGTTGGGTTACTAGCATGTCATCTCTCCTCCATCGGCGCAGAGCCTGCATTGCGCGGGCTCTGCGCCACCGGCCGGCGCGCCAAAATGGTCGCCTTCGCCGATAAATGCTTACTTTGTTACGGCATGACCTTCAGGTCTTTCACAAACTGCGTCGTGTAGGCCTTTTTCCAGTCCACACCGGGCTTGAGCAGACCAGCGGAGAGCATGAACTTGTAGGTTTGCTCCCAGCGCGCGTCGGTCATCACGCCCACGCCCTGGGTAGCGGCATCACCGCCGTCCACGGCCTTGACTTCCTTCATGCGTTTCACGGCGAAGGCGATCAGGTCGTCTTCCATCTTCGGGTTGTCTTTTTTAATCAGCGCGTTGCCGGGTGCGGGGTCGGCCAGATAGCTTTTCCAGCCTTCCATCGAAGCGCGGACAAAGCGGGCCACCACATCCGGTTTCTCGGCCACCATCTTTTGCTGCGTGACGATAGTGGTGCCATACGGCGGATAGCCCTGGTCGCCCAGCAGGAAGAAGTTGGCTGGCACATTGCTCTTCATGGCCATGAACGGCTCGGACGACAGGTAGGCGCTTTGGGCCACGTTCTTGTCGACGATGAAGGGCTGCAGATTGAAGGTGTAGGGCCGCACCTGGTCCATGCTGTAGCCGTACTTGCCCAGCAGCCAGGGCAGCCAACTGGTCTGGGCGGAGGTGTTGGCCAGGATGGTCTTGCCCTTCAGGTCGGCCAGGCTCTTCACATCGTCGTGCGCCATGATGCCTTGCAGGTCTTTCTGGAACGAGGCCGCCACCGTTACCACCGGCAGGCCTTTTTCCACTGCGTTCAGGGTCTGGATGTCGTAGCCCATGATGAAGTCGGCCTGGCCCGCCGCCAGCAGCTGGATGCCGTTGACCTGCGGGCCACCCATCTTGATGGTTACGTCCAGCCCGTACTTTTTGTACAAGCCGGTGGCCACCGCCTGGTAGAAGCCGCCGTGCTCGGCCTGGGCGTACCAGGATGTGAGCATGGTCACCTTGTCCTGCGCCCAGGCGGCGCTGGTGAGGGTGGTGGCAGCCAGGGTGGTGGCTGTCAGGGCCAGGCGGGAAAACCACCGGCGATAGAGAGGTTGGGGTTGGCGATGCATGGCTATCCGTCCTAAAGCTAAATTGCTGTGGAAAGACGAAAGCACCGCGCAGAGACAGGCCCAGAACACCGCACCAGGGCGCGGATGGCCAACAGCTGTTCTCCGTGGCGTTCACACATGAACACCAATGCACGCGCCGGGCGGCGTGTGCATGCGACGGCACTTCCGTCACCGGAGCAATGACCGACAACCGACACCTGTAAGGGCGGGTTGCTGACAGCTTCTACTCCACGTACGGCCATGCAAATGGTGTGCCAGATGGATTGCACGGCTTTGGTGCGGGGTGGCTAGCACGCCGGTTAGCGCCATCCCGGACAATACCCGCATGCCCACCCCCACCCATTTGCTGATTCCCCTGGCCGCCAGCGCGTCTGACGGCTGCCGCCAGGCGCTGGCCACGCTGCGCCTACCGAACCTGGAGCGCCTGCTCCAGCGCCTCACCGCCACCGCCCACGATAGCGGTGAAGACACCAGCCTGTCGCCCCCGCACGAACGCGCCCTGGCCCGGCACTACGGCCTGCCGGTGGCCGACGGCCAAATCCCCTGGGCGGCACATGAGGTGGCACAAGTGGCAGCGCAAGACGGTGCCTGGGCCTACATCACCCCCTGCCACTGGCAGGTGATGACCGACCACATCGTGATGGCCCCGCCCGACACGCTGGGGCTGGAAGAAGCCGAATCCCGCGCCGTGCTCGCCGCCGTGCGGCCCTTTTTTGAAGAAGACGGCATCACACTCACCTACGCCAGCCCCACCCGCTGGCTGGCGCAAGGCGAAATTTTTCGCGGTCTGGCCACGGCCTCGCTGGACCGCGTGGTCAGCGGCGTGGGCGCACGCAATGTGGATGAATGGATGCCCCCCACGGCCCAGGGCGGCCCGCTGCGGCGGCTGCAGAGCGAGATGCAGATGCTGCTCTACACCCATGCCGTCAGCGATGCCCGTAACGAACGCGGCCTGTTCCCGATCAACTCGTTCTGGGTCAGCGGCAGCGGAGCCTTGGCAGCGCCACCCGCGCCACAACCCGCCCCCAGCATGCCGCTGACCCTGCTGCACGCCGCGCAGATGGAGGACTGGGCAGCCTGGACCGCCGCCTGGCAGCACATCGACACCACCGCCTGCGCCGAACTGCTGACTGCGCTGGACCAGGGCCAAGCCGTGCAACTCACGCTGTGCGGTGAAAGCAACGCGCAAAGCTTCGAGGTAGTGCCGCGCAACTTCTTCCAGAAAATTTCAAGCCTTTTAAGCCCCCAGCGCTTATCTAACTTGCTGGAGAAGCTATGAAAATTACAGCACGCGACATTCCGCCCCGCGCCGTCTGGGCGCTGGAGCAAGCCGGGGTCCACCCCCTGCTGGCGCGCTTGTTCGCCGCCCGTGGCGTGGCCGACAAAGACGCGCTGGACGACGGCCTGGGCAAGCTGCTGTCGCCCGCCAGCATGCTGGGCACGCAAGCCGCCGCCGTGCTGCTGGCCGACGCCATTGCCGCCGACAAAAAGCTCTGCATCGTGGCCGACTACGACTGCGACGGTGCCACCGCCTGCGCCGTCGGCCTGCGCGGCCTGCGCCTGCTGGGCGCCAAGCACGCCGACTACATCGTGCCCGACCGCGTGACCGACGGCTACGGCCTGACGCCCAGCATCGCCCGCCGCGTGAAAGACAGCGGCGCCGACATGCTGGTCACCGTGGACAACGGCATCGCCAGCCTGGAAGGCGTGGCCGAGGCCAAGGCCCTGGGCTTGCAGGTGCTGGTAACCGACCACCATTTGCCGGCACTGAAAGACGGCCAGATCGTGCTGCCGGATGCCGACGTGCTAGTGAACCCCAACCAGCCGGGCTGCGGCTTCGAGAGCAAATCGATTGCCGGTGTTGGAGTCATGTTCTACGTGCTGCTGGCATTGCGTGCCGAGCTGCGCAGCAGGGGTGTATTCACGGCAGAGAACCAGCCCAAGTTGGACCCGCTGCTGACGCTCGTTGCCCTGGGCACCGTGGCCGATGTGGTTAAGCTGGATGCGAACAACCGCCGCCTTGTAGCCCAAGGGTTAAAACGGCTTCGCGCGCAGGCGCAACCTGCGGGACTAGCTGCGTTATTTGTAGCAGCCGGGCGCCAGGCCAAGGTCGCCACGACCTTCGATTTCGGCTTTGCCCTCGGCCCGCGCATCAATGCCGCAGGCCGCCTGGCCGACATGACGCTGGGGATAGAGTGCCTGCTGACCGACGACCCGGCGCGCGCTACCGAATTGGCCACCACCCTGGACAAAATCAACCGCGAACGCCGCGAGATCGAAGGCGGCATGCGCGACCAGGCGATGCTGGTGGCCGAGTCGCTGTTCGACGAATCCGAGGAGCCGCCGCCAGCGGTCTGCGTGTTCGACCCGGACTTCCACGAAGGCGTGGTCGGCATCGTCGCCAGCCGCCTGAAAGACAAGCTGCACCGCCCCATCTTCGTCTTCGCTGCCAGCAAGGCGCCGGGCAAAGAGCATGAACTCAAGGGCTCGGGCCGCTCCATCCCCGGCTTCCATCTGCGCGACGCACTCGACCTGGTGGCCAAGCGCCACCCTGGCGTGCTGCTGCGCTTTGGCGGCCACGCCATGGCAGCGGGCTGCACCGTGCATGAAGACAACTTTGCGCAGTTTGAACAGGGCCTGCAACAGGTGGCGCTGGAATGGCTGGACGCCGCCACGCTGACGCGCCGCCTGGAGACCGACGGCCCGCTGGCACCCGAATACCGCCGCGCCGAGCTGGTCGATGTGCTGCACAAAGAGGTCTGGGGCCAGGGCTTTGCGCCACCCACGTTCAGCGAAGAAGTCGAAGTGGTGTCGCAGCGCCTGGTGGGCGAAAAGCATTTGTCGCTGAAACTCAAGCACCAGGGCCAGCCGGTGGACGGCATCTGGTTTGGCCACACCGAGAGCTTGCCGCCCCGGGTCACGCTGGCGTTTCGGCTGGATGTGAACGAGTGGCAGGGCCAGCGGCGCGTGCAGTTTCTGGTGGAAGCCGCAGAGGAATAAGAAGCTGTTGTTCTGAGGCTGGCGTCTTTGGCTAAGCCAAAGCTTGGGCGCACAAAAATGTGCGGCATGGACGATTCGCTCCATGCACCAACCACAGACCCAAGGAACACCATGCAACTCCGTCAATTATTTATGTGCGCAGGGCTTGCCTGCGCCGTCTTGTCCAGCGGCTGCACGTCGATCATGAGCGAAGTCATAGCTGCCAAACAAAATGGCAGCGAAGGCCTGGCGGTGGAATACCCGGTCACGGAAAACCAGGCCTGGGACATCGCCAAAACCGTGCTGCGTGAAGCCGGTGCGCAGGCCATAGAAGAGCACCGCGCCGAAAACTACATGCTGACCACCAGCCCCAACACCCTCGGTGTATCCGGCGCGCTGGTGGGTGTGTGGATCAGCAAGGGCGGCGTGTCTACAAGCACGGTGACGGTGATCACCAAACGCCAGATCAAATCCGCCCTGTTCGTTGCGCCTACCGAAGCCAAACTGCAAAGCCAGTTTGCACAAGCGGTTGCGCAACTGCACAAGAACGTCACCTACATGCTGGTGCCGCCCGACGCAAAACCCCAAAGCTGACACGCCCCAGCTCTCGCACAATAACGCCATGCATATTCTGTTGATCGAGGACGATCTGGACCTGGGCCGGGCGCTGCACTCCAGCTTGCAGCTGGAAGGCTTCAGCGTGCAGTGGCTGCGCCGTGCCGCCGACGCACCGCACCAGCTGGACGATGGCGTGCTGGGCTGCGTACTGCTGGATTTATCCCTGCCCGACGGTGATGGCATGGCCCTTCTGGCCCGCTGGCGAAAACAAGGCCATGTGACGCCCGTGATCGTCATCACCGCACGCGCGGCCTTGCCCGACCGGCTGAACGGGCTGGACAACGGTGCCGATGATTTTCTGGTCAAACCCTTCGCCATCTCTGAACTCGTGGCCCGCATCCGTGCCGTGCTGCGCCGCTATGCCAAGCAGGCCAGCGAGGTCTGGACCATCGGTGGGTTGTCGCTGGAGCCCAAGCGCCACCTCTGCAGCCTGCATGGCGAAGCGCTGGACTTGTCGCCACGCGAATTCCAGCTGCTGCTGGAACTGGCGCGCGAGCCGGGCGTGGTCATCGCCAAAGGCCAGCTGGCCCAACGCCTGGAGCCACTCGGCGACGCCGTGGAATTCAGCGCGCTGGAGGTGCATATGTCCAACCTGCGCCGCAAGATTGGCGCCGAGCGCATCCGCACGGTGCGCGGCGTTGGCTACCTGCTGGAGGCTTAGGATGCCAAGCTGGCATTGGCGCAAAACCCTGGTGGCACGCGTCGTGGCCGTGGTCGTGCTGGCCGTCGCGCTGGCCGGTGTAGCCGTCGCGCTGCTGAACTACTGGCAGTTCAAGCAGGCGATGGCCACGGAATCGGGGCTGCAGCACCTGGGCCGCTACCTGACTCCAGCATTGGCAGACATCCGCAACCCGCAAGATGCCATCACCACGGTGGTGGCGCTGGAGAGCGTAGTGAATGCATCCCGGCGCGAAGCTGCAGCACAGGGTTTGACTCTGGCCCCCTGCCTTTTTCAGCTGCGGGACGATAAAAACCAGCTGCTGTACTCCAGTGCCCAGCTCGGCCCCCAGACGCTGTTAGCCCTTGGCCCAAAGGTGAGCGAACAGACTATTGCCGGGAAACTCTACCGGGTGGTGCAAACCGATCTGCCACGCTGGTCGGTACGCATCGCAGAGCCCAAGCTTGCAGACACCACGGTATTGCAGGTCATCGCGAACGACCTGCTGCCCGCACTGCTGCTGGCATTACCGGTCGCTCTACTTCCCATCTGGCTGGCCGTGCGCCAGGGGCTCAAGCCGCTGCAACGCTTGTCCACACAACTGCAGGCGCGCTCGCCCAACGATTTGTGCGCCGTGAGCTCGGATTTGAAATATGCCGAGCTCAACGCCGTTGCCAATGCATTCAACGCCGTGCTCGGGCAGTTGCGCGACAAGATGCAACGCGAGCATGCGTTTGTGCAAGATGCCGCCCACGAGCTGCGCACCCCCATGGCCGTCATCAGCGCCCAGGCGCATCTGCTGGTCCAGGCGGCCACCGACCCACAACGCCAGCAGGCCCAGGCCGGGCTGGAGCAGGCGATCCAGCGCGCCTCGCACCTGGCCCACCAGTTGCTGGCCCTGGCCGCTCTGGACCAGCCCGGCCCCACACCTGCGCAACGCACCGACGTGGCCGCCCTGCTGCGCAACACACTGGCCGCGCTGGCCCCTGCCGCCATGGCGCGGAATATGGACATCTCGCTGGAGGCCCCCGACCAGCTTTTCTGCACGCTGGATGCCGCAGCCCTGCAATCCATCGTGCAAAACCTACTGGACAATGCCGTGCGCTACGGGCACGACGGCGGGCGCATAGCGATGAGCCTACATGCCGACGGCGACGGCCGGCAGCTGCGGCTGCAGGTGGCCGATGACGGCCCGGGCATCCCCGACGCCGAGCAGGCACACATCTTTGAGCGCTTTGTGCGTGGCAGCCAGCAGCAGGCCGCCGGCTCCGGCCTAGGGCTAGCCATCGCGCGGCAGGCCGCCCTGGCGCTGCACGGTCAGATCACGCTGGGGCCCGGGCTGGACGGCAACGGGGCCACATTTACGCTCACCGCCCGCATCTAGAACTAGCTGCGAGCGGAGTTACTTGGCCTGCATGGCGGGCAGTATCTGCACCACCTGCTGCTTGCCTTGGTCCACGCGGATCAGAAAGCTCTCGCGGTCCAGGTCGCCGTTGTTGTCGAAGGCCACGTCCATCAGCACGCCGGGGTTTTGCGCGGCAAAAATCTTGGCACCGTGCAGCGACTCGGCCAGCAGCTTGCTGTCGAACTTGCCGAGCTTTTCGGTCATGGCCTTGACCACGTAGACGCTGATGTAGCCCTTCATGCCGTTGTGCTCGCTCTTGTACTTGTACTCCGCCTGGAAGCGGGCATCAAAGGCCTTGATGCGCGGCTCCGGCGCGTCCACGGTCAGGCCCACGTGGCCCAGCATGCCGTTGGCCGCCTCACCTGCCAGCTCAATGGTCTTTTGGCTCACAGCGGTAGTCTCGCCCACGATGGGCTTGGCATAGCCCTGCTTGCGCAATTCGCGCAGCGCGCGGGCCGACTCTTCCTCTAGCGTGTACAGAAACAGCGCGTCGGCACCCGACTGCTTGACCTTCAGCACGGCGACCGAGAAGTCGATCTGCTGCGGGTCGGTGG
Organism: Rhodoferax sp.; assembly: GCF_039922535.1. GTDB lineage: Bacteria > Pseudomonadota > Gammaproteobacteria > Burkholderiales > Burkholderiaceae_C > Rhodoferax_B. Next base: position 13,179 of record NZ_JBDTEM010000147.1, read on the forward strand.
GCACGTCCACCGCCACCTTGATGCCCTGCGCCTCCAGCGCCTTCAGCATCGCGTCGTGGCCGCCCTTGCCGTAGTCGTTGTTGGTGTAGACCACGGCCACGCTGCTGGCCTTTACCGTGTCTTTGATGTAGCGGGCCACCTTGGGCATGGAGATTAGTTGGGTGAACGACGAGCGGAATACGTACGGGTTGCCCTGCTGGGTGATGCCCGCCGCTTCGCCGCCGGTGAAGTTGGTCACCGCCGCGCGCTGGGTCTCCGACATGGTCACCAGCATGGAGCCGGAATGCACCGGGCCGAGCACCACGTAGGCACCGCCGTCAATCGCCTTTTGCGCCAGCGCCTTGGCCACGGCGGGGTTGGTTTGCGAGTCGGCGGGCTGGTAGTCGATCTGGCGCCCGAGGATGCCGCCAGCGGCGTTGATTTCCTTCACCGCCAGCTTCACGCCGTTGTTGAAATTGGTGCCCGGCGTAGCGCCGCTGCCTGACAGCTCCATGATGCCCGCGAACTTGACGGGGGTGGTTTGGGCCGTGGCGGCGCAGGCGGCGCTGACCAGCAGAGCGGTGAGTGCGTGGTGGATGGTTTTCATGGTTTTTGTCTCCTCGGTCGAATAGAAATGAACAGTTACTGCGCGGCCAATGCATCGGCCACGGCGCGCACGGCCAGCAGGTAGCCGCCCACGCCCAGTCCGCAAATCACGCCCTGCGCCACCAGCGACACCAGCGAGTGCTGGTACTGCGCCGTGCGCTGGTGGATGTTGGAGATGTGCACCTCGATCAATGGCTTGCGCAGCAGCTTCAGCGCGTCCAGCACCGGGATGGAATGGAACGAAAAACCGGCCGGGTTGATGACGACGGCGGCATCTTTCTCGTACGCCTCCTGGATCCAGTCGACCAGCACGCCCTCGTGGTTGGTCTGGCGGAAATCGCAGTCCAGGCCCAGCTTGGCGGCCAGGTCGACGGTGCGGGTTTGTACCTCGGCCAGGGTGGTGGTGCCGTACAGGTGCGGCTCGCGCTTGCCCAGCATGTTGAGGTTGGAGCCGTTGAGAATAAACAGGGGATGGGCCATACAGGGTTTCCTTGCAAAAAGTGGTGTGCGTGGACGGCCATTGGAATAGGCTTGCGTCAAGCCGCATCTTCGAACCAGCGGAAACCCGGCGTTCTAAACCGGAATCTATTTCTACAATATGAAATTTTGTAACCCAACCTATGACCGCTGCACTTGACCGGGGACTAGACCTGCTGGAACACCTCGCCAGCCATCCCGAAGGCTTGCCTCTGGCGCTGATTGCCGACTCGGCGAACATGCCCAAGAGCAGCTGCCACCGGGTGCTGCTGGCGCTGGTGGCGCGCGGCTACGTGAAGCAGCTGCACGCCCAGGGCGACTACGTGCTGACTACCAAGGTGGCGGCGCTGGGGCTGGGGTTTCTGAGTGGCTCCGGCATCGTCGACATCGCCCAGCCCTTGATTGAGCGCCTGGCCGAGGCCTCGGGCGAGTTGGCACGCCTGTCCATCGTGGACGAAGACCGCCTGACCTGGGTGGCCAAGGCCGAGGGTGGGCGCAAGGGCTTCCGCTACGACCCCGACATGGGCATGGATGCCCGCCTGTCCTGCACCTCGTCTGGCCACGCCTGGATGCTGACCCTGAGCGACGAGCGCGCGGTGGCGCTGGTGTCCAAGCAGGGCTTTGGCTTGCCGAAGGAATACGGCCCCAAAGCCCCCACCACGGTGAAGGCGCTGCTGGGCTTTTTACATGCAGCCCGGGTGCGCGGCTACGCGATGATCGACGAGGTGTTTGCCCCCGGCATGGCGGCGGTGGCCGCACCGGTACAGCGCCGGGGACGGCCTGCAATGGCAGTGATCAGCATCGCCGGGCCGCGGCAAAGGTTGACCACCGCGCGCATCCAGGCGCTGGCTCCCGCGCTGCTGGCAGCCACCGAAGAACTGGCGGCGGAGAGCAGTGCCTCGGGTTTATTCTCGAAAACTCCGCTAGGCAAAGGCTGAACCAGATTTACAAGCTTTTTAGGCTTCCAGCGCAGGTGGCACCTGCACTGGAAGCTATTAAATAAATAGCATCTGGCTTTAGAAGCTTTCCCAGTCGCCCTCACCGCCTTGGGGCGCTGCAGGCCGCGCCAACGCGGGCTTGGCGGTGATGGCCACCGGGCGGCGCTGCGCTGGTACAGGCTTGGCAGGCTGTGGGGTACGGGCCAGGGCTTTCACCGGGGGCTTGGACTGGTGTTGGATGGCGGGTTTGCTGGGCAAGGCCTTTGCCACGGGCGGCCTGGCCGCGATGGCCGGGCGCATGGGCGCGGCGATGGTGCGCGGCACGGGAGCCGCTAACCGGTGTGTGTGGGCCGTGTGGCCGCCAACGTTGAACACCGACACCACTTCGGCCAGGCGTTGGGACTGGTCGCGCAGACCGGTAGCGGCAGCGGCAGATTGCTCGACCAGGGCGGCGTTTTGCTGGGTCATCTGGTCCAGGTGGTTCACCGCCTGGTTGACCTGCGCAATGCCGTCGCGCTGCTCAGAGGATGCGGCGCTGATCTCGCCAATCAGGTCGCTGACGCGGCTCACGCTGCTGACGATTTCGCCCATGGTTTCACCCGCCTGGGTGACCTGCTGGGTACCCGCTTCGACGGTTTGCACCGAGGCACCGATCAGGGTCTTGATCTCTTTGGCGGCATCGGCGCTGCGCTGCGCCAGGCTGCGCACTTCGCTGGCCACCACGGCAAAACCCCGACCCTGTTCACCGGCCCGTGCGGCTTCCACCGCGGCATTCAACGCCAAGATATTGGTTTGAAACGCAATGCCGTCGATGGTGCCGATGATGTCGGCGATGCGCTTGGACGAGGTGCTGATGTGCTGCATGGTGGTAATCACCTGCGCCACCACTTCGCCGCCGCGGGTGGCGGCCTGGGCGGCGGTGGAGGCCAACTGGTTGGCCTGGCGGGCGGTGTCCGCAGCTTGGGACACGGTACTGGTCAGCTCTTCCATGCTGGCGGCGGCCTGCTGCAAATTGGACGCGGTTTGCTCGGTCCGCGCCGACAGGTCGTTGTTGCCGATTGCAATTTCATTGGAGGCGGTGGACACCGAATCCACACCGGTGCGCACCTCGGCGACCACGCCGCGCAACTTGGCGACCATGCCACCCAGCGAGCGCAGCAAATGGCCGAATTCGTCTTTGCGTGGGTCCTGGATGTCCAGCGTCAGATCGCCCGCCGCGATGGCATCGGTGACGGCCACCGCACGCTCCAGCGGCAGGGTGATGGAGCGCACCAACCACTGCGACAGCAGCACGCCCAACGCAAACACCAGCACCACGCTGACCAAGGCCACCACCGCCACGTGGCTGCCGGCATCTTGCGCAGCCAGCTTGGCGGCATCGCGCTGCTGGACCTGCAGGGCCAGGTATTTGTCGATCGCGTCCAGGTACACCACGGCGCGGGGCTTGTAGTCTTTGTCCATGAAGGCCTGGCTGGCCTCGGCATCGTGGGCCTCCTTCAACTGGTTGACCTTGTCGCTCAGGCCGCGGATGTCGGCGCGGGTGCTGGTGATCAGGTCCAGGGCCGCCTTGTCCGCTGGTGCGGTGGCGGCTTTGTTCATACGCTCCTGGATCGGATTGATCTTGGCGGTGAGCTCGGCTGCGCGTTCCTGGAACACCTTGGCCTGGGCCTCGTCGTTGGTGAGCACGCCGTAGATGTTCATGCTGACCGCCATCTCCACCATGCCGCGCCAGCCGGTGACGGTGGTGATGGCATCCTCGTACTGCGCCACCTGGCTCTCGGTGGCATCGGCCACCTGGCGGGTGCGCAGCTGGGTCCACAACGTGACCAGCAACATCGCCAGCAGCAAACCCAAAATCGTGCCCCACAGCTTGTGGGACACGCGCATATCATTGAATTTCATGGTGTGTCTCTTGGTTCATCACGGATATCTTTGGCCAGAGGCGGCCAAAAAGTAACCGAATGCTACATCCAAACACCACCGTGCCCGCAGCGGGCACAGCATTCAATGCAACTTGACGTGCGATTCGGTGCGCCTGGTAATGGCGCGTGTCAGGGTTTCCAGCGTGACCTTGGTGACACCGTGCAGGGCCAGTTCGTGCATTTTGTAGAGCGAGGTGTACATCACCCGCGCCACCAGCCCGTCGATGAACAGGCTGCCTTCCATGATCCCGCCCATGAGACTGCCTACGGCGCTGTAGTCGCCCAGCGACACCAGCGAGCCGAAGTCGCGGTAGCGGTAGGGCTCCAGCGGCTTGCCGTCCAAGCGGCGCTTGATTTGCTTGACCAGATGCGATGCCTGCTGGTTGGCGGCCTGGGCGCGTGGTGGCACAAAGCCGTTTTTCTCCGGCCAGGGGCAGGCAGAGCAGTCGCCCAGGGCAAAAATATTGTCGTCGCGCGTGGTCAGCAGGTTTTGGTGCACCGCCAACTGGTTGATGCGGTTGGTTTCCAGGCCGTCGATGTCTTTCAAAAAGCCCGGTGCCTTGATGCCCGCCGCCCAGACCACCAGCTCGGCCGGAATGACCTCGCCACTGGCGAGTTGTACGCTGTCAGCTCCCACGCCCGACACGCGGGCCGAGGTGTGCACCTTTATGCCCAGGCTGTCGAGCAGGTCGTGGGCCCCTTTGGACAGGCGCGGCGACAACGCGGGCAGGATGCGGTCAGCGGCCTCGATCAAATGCAGCTTGATATCGCGCTCGGGGTCGATGCGGTCCAGGCCAAAGGCCACAACTTCGCGGGTAGTGCGGTGCAGCTGGGCCACCAGTTCCACCCCGGTGGCACCCGCGCCAATCACCGCCACCTGCAACTGCTCCGGCTGGAGCGGACCGGTCTGCGCATGGGCGCGCATGCAGGCATCCAGCATACGGCGGTGGAAGCGCTCGGCATCGGCCAGGGTCTCTAGTTTCAGCGCATGCTGGTCCACGCCGGGCGTACCGAAGTCGTTGCTGCGGCTGCCCACGGCAATTACCAAGGTGTCGTAGGAAAAACTTTGCTGGCTGGTCACAGCCACTCCATCTTCGTCGATGAACGGTGCCACATGCACCAGCTTGTTGGCGCGGTCTAGGCCGTTCATCTCGCCCAGCCGGTAGTGGAAATGGTGCCAGTGCGCCTGCGCCAGATAGTTGAGCTCGTGGCGGCCTACGTCCATGCTGCCTGCAGCGATTTCATGCAGCTTGGGCTTCCAGATGTGGGTGCGGGCCTTGTCGATCAGGGTGATGCCCGCCAAGCCCTTGCGGCCCAGAGAATTACCCAAGCCGGTGGCCAGCACCAGGCCCGCGGCCCCACCTCCAACGATGACGATGCGGTGGGCCGAGGGGTTGGGTGTGGGGGTGCGCATGCAGAAATTCTACGGCGCAGCTTCCCGCCGCCAATACGTATTCACCGATATTGCGCTTCTGGCGGACCCACAGTGCAGCCACTTGTTTCATTTAGGCGAAAAAGCAGTCCAGCGCACTGGCCAGGCCAAAAAAATTTGTACCAGATTTGCGCTTCGGGTACGCCCAAGGTACGAAGTTGCTGCTTCACGTCGCGCAGGAAGAGCTTAGGGCCTAAAAAGTAAGCATCCACATCTTTGGAGGCAGCCAGCCATCGGGCCAGATCTGCCGCGCTATGTCTCCAGCGAGTGCTCTACCAACATATCCACACTGCCATCGTGCGCAAAGCCCAGGGCTTGGGCCAATGGCGTATGCAAGGGTGGGTAGGCGGCAAACAGGCGTTCAATCTGTGCATCCGGTGCATAGTGCACCAACCCCCTGCGGTCGGCACCAAAGCGCGCGGCCAGTGCGTCCACCACCTCGGCCACGGCCAGGTGCAGCGCCGGCATTTGGTAGACGCGGCGCGCATCCAGCCGGGCCGGGTCTATGCAGGCGGCATGCAACAGGTTGTCCACGCAGGCACTCACGGAAATCCACCAGGCCTGGCCCGGGGCGGATACCGGCACCGTGATGGACTGGCCGGCCCGCAGGCGCCAGAACAGCTGGCTCATGAAGGCCGACAACAGGCCTGCGCCCTCCCCTGGCCGCGCCACCACGCCGGGCACACGCAGCGAGCAGCCCTGCACCCAGCCCAGGCGGGTGGCATCGGCCACCAGGGCCTCGCCCATGAGCTTGTGGGTGCCGTAGCTCAGCGCGGGTGCGGGCTGTGTGGCTTCGTCCACCACCGCGGGCAAATTGGCGCCGTACACCGCCACGCTGCTGGCAAATACAAACCGGGGTGGCCGGGGTTGGGCACGCAGGTCTTCCAGCAGGCCCAGGGTCGCGTCCAGGTTGATGCTGCGGCCCAAGGCATAGTTTTTTTCCGCCAGCCCGCCGGGGCAACTGGCCAGATGGAACACCACGTCCACCGGGTCGGCGAATGCCTGGGCACGCAGGGCCGGGTCGGCAATGCTGCCCGCGAAATGGGTCACCCGGGCATCGCTGGGCGGCTGGGCAAACGCCAGGTCCATCAAGAGTAATTGGTCCACCGGCTGGCCTGCCAGGCCGTGTATCAACAGCTGCTGGACCAGCGCATGGCCCACAAAACCGGCGGCGCCGGTGACGACAATACGCATCAGCCGCCCCTGCCAGCGGCCAGCGGCACGACCTGCTGGTCGATGCTGCCGAACGGCCCGGCGCTGCCGTCTTCAAATAGCGCCTGCATGCGCACCCGCTCGCCGAAGCGCATGAAGGGCGTACTGGCCGCGCCCTGGTCAATCATCTCGATCACGCGGCGTTCCGCCAGGCAGGCCGAACCCGCAGAGCGCGCCGCGTTCGACACGGTGCCCGAACCCACGATACAGCCCGCCGTGAGCCGCCGGGTGCGCGCCGCATGGGCCACCAGCTCGCCAAAGCCGAAGCCCATCTCGCGGCCATGTGGTTCGCCGAACCGCTCGCCGTTGCGCTCCACTTTCAGATGCATGTGCACGCGGCCGTTGTGCCAGGCGGCACCAAGCTCGTCGGGCGTCACGGCCACGGGAGCGAAGGCGGTAGACGGCTTGGCCTGCAGAAAGCCGAAGCCGGTTTGCATCTCGTGCGGCCCCAGCGCGCGCAGGCTCCAGTCGTTGATCTGCACAACCAGGCGCACGGCGGCCAAGGCCTCAGCGGGCGTTGCGGCCATGGGCACGGGGCCGACGACCACGCCAAACTCGCCTTCGAAGTCGATGCCGTCGGCCTCGCTGGGCAGCGGCACGTCTGCATGCGGCCCCAGAAAATCATCGCTGGCACCCTGGTACATCACTGGCACGGTGTCGCCCTTGGGCATGGGCGGTGTGTTGAACGCGCGCTCCATCAGCTGCATATGGTTCAAAAAGGCCGAGCCGTCCAACCATTGCGGGCTGCGCGGCAAGGGCGCCAGGCACTGCTGTGGATCGAAGACGAAGGCGTCGGCAGCCTGCCCGGTGTTGAGCGCATCGCTGCGCGCCTGCAGGGCCAGTGCGACGGTGTCCCAGCGCTGCAGGGCATCCAACAGGCTGGGGGCGATGTCGTGTGCGTCGCAGGCCAGGTGCTGGTCGTACGAGACGATGACGAGGCGGCCGTCGAGGTGGCCGTTGGCGAGTGTGGCGAATTTCATGGGTGTCCTGTTCAGCGGGGCAAGGCCATGAGGCCGTCGTCAAAAATCGCCACGGCCCGCGTCCAGCCAGCCGAGCCACGCCGCACCTTGTGCGGAAAGCAACTGATGAAGAAGCCGTGGCCGGGCAAGGCTTCCAGGTTGTGCAGTTTTTCCAGGTGGCAGTAGCCGATGTCGCGGCCCGCCTTGTGGCCTTCCCAGATCAGCGCTTTGTTGCCGGTTTCGGCAATCTTTTTAGCGGTGTAGGAGAACGGAGCGTCCCAGCTCCAGGCGTCGGTACCGGTCAGACGCACACCTCGTTCCAGTAAATACATGGTGGCCTCGTAGCCCATGCCGCAACCGGCGGACACAAAGTCGTTGTGGCCATAGCGCGATCCGGCGCGGGTGTTGACCACCACAATGTCCAGCGGCGCCAGCGTGTGGCCTATGCGCGCCAGCTCGGCCTCTACATCGGCTGCCGTCGCCACATAACCGTCTGGGAAGTGGCGGAAGTCGAGCTTCACACCAGGCTGAAAGCACCACTCCAGCGGCACCTCATCGATGGTGATGGACGGTTTTTTCTCCCCGTTCTTGGCGTCCATGGTCGAATGGAAATGGTAGGGCGCGTCCAGGTGGGTGCCGCTGTGCGTGGTCATGGTCACCCACTCGGCGGCAGCGGCCTCGCCGTCCGGGTAGTCCTCCACCGTGGTGCCGGGAATCATGGCCATGAACTCGGGCAAGGTGTCCTGGTGCTTCTGGTAAGTGATCTTAGGAGCCAAAGGTGGCGGGTCAGAGAGGACCTCGTTTTCCAGGAAGATCGAAAGGTCAATGAATTGGCGTGGCATGTAGGGAATCCTCAATTTCCATCTGTTATCAAAGTGCCGCCGTCCACCACCAGGTTCTGCCCGGTGATGAAGGCACCGGCCGGGCTGGCCAGCATTACGGCTACGCCCGCCACCTCGTGGGGTTCGCCCACCCGGCGCAAGGGTGTAAGCGCCAGACGGCGCTGCATGAAGTCTGCGTTGCCCATCAAGCCGGTAGACAAAGGCGAGCGGATCAGGCCTGGCGATATGGCATTGACGCGGACCTGCTGTGGCCCCCACTCCACAGCCAGGTTGCGGGCCAGCTGTGCTAACGCAGCCTTGCTCAATCCGTACAAGCCGATAGAGGTGTTGCCGCGTAGACCGGCGATGCTGGACATCAGCACCACGCTGCCGCCGCCGCGATGGGCCATGCTGGGTATCACCCCCAGCGCCAAGCGCGCAGCGCCGCGCAGGTTGATGTCCCACACACGCTGCCAATCGGCATCACTGGCCTGCGCCAAGGGGCCAGCTGGCCCCTGCACACCCGCATTGCACACCAGTGCGTCAATGTGGCCGCGCCAGGCGCTGGCTTCGTGCACCAGCCGCGCTACCTGGGCCGCGTCCGCCATGTCGCAGCCCAGCGCCAGAGCCTCATGGCCCTGGGCTCGCAGCACGGCAACAGCCTCTTCGCAGGCCCCTGTCTGGATATCGGCCAACACCACCGCTGCACCGTGGGCTGCCATGGCCTGTGCAATAGCCCAGCCCAGGCCTTGGGCGGCCCCGGTGACCAGGGCCACCTGGCCGGTCAGCCGGAACATTTCTGTAACGTGGGACAGGGCCACCATGTCAGTGACCCACCTCCGAGGCGCGGGCCTGCAGAGCCTCACGCAGCGCCGGCGTATAGGCTCCGTCCACCAGCACAAAAAGCATGCGGCACATGCGGCCCGAGCGGTTGGCCCAGGCGTGGTTGGTGCCGCGTTGCACCACCACATCACCCTGGCGCAGCAGGGTGGCGCTGTCGTCCAGCACCAGGGTCATTTCGCCGTCTAGCACCACGCCGTAGTCCACCGACTCGGTGCGGTGCATCAGCGGATGCGGGGAATCGACGCGCACAGTGGACGCACTGGCATCGCCAATCTGCGTGAAGGCGTCGTGCATCGCAGCGGCACCGTGGGCCAGGAAGTCTTCGGTATCGGGCGGGATGTCCACGACACGTATGCGGGTGCCCGCCTGCGGCGGTGGCAAGACCAGCGCGCCCAGGGTCGGGTCCGCGCCGTTGTCTATCTGTGCGGGCGTGCTCTGGGTGGACCATATCTCGTGGAACACGGTGCCCGGAATTTTCTCGATCGCCACCACCTTGGGCAGCAGACCGGCCTCGCTGACGATGGCTTTGCCTTGGGCGTCATGCCCGGTGACGATGCGGCGGATGGGATGAAATGCCATGCTGTTTGCCACCGTCAAATGGGCGCGGCCAGGGCCATCAGCGTCTCGCGCATGATGCGGCCGTGCTCGGCCTTGTCGCCACCAGTGATCTCGATCTCGCCCAGGCGCACGGAGTTCTCTACCACCATGCGGCAACGCTCCCAGCGCCGCACCTGGAAGCGCTCCAACGCCGACTGCAAGCCGCCGTCCGTATTCAGCTCGTCGGCCAACACGATCGCATCCTCGATGCCAATGCAGGCGCCAGACGCCATATGCGGCGTGGTGGCGTGGACCGTATCGCCAATCAGCACAACCCGGTTTTGGTACCAGGGCTGGGGCATGAGCAGGCTTTCCAGCGGGCGGAAGACGATTTGCGCGTCTGCGTTGATCTGGGCTCGCACGCTTTGCATCAGCGGGGCGGAAAATGGCGCCAACAGGTCGGCCAGCATCTGCGGAAACCGCTGCGGGTCCACGCGGTCATTGTTCGCCCGGTCTTCGGTCACGAACAGGTACATCTCCTCTTGCGACACGGCGTTCACACCGGTCTTGACCTTGGGGCCCAGCCACATCATGGTGCGCTGCACCTCGGCAGGCCGGGGCAGCACCGCCCGCCACACGCACTGGCCGCTGTAGGCTGGCTGAGGGGCATCCGGGAACAAAGCCTTACGCACCTGGGAATACAGGCCATCGGCGCCTATCACCAGGTCATAGCGCTGCTGGCTGCCATCGGTGAATTCCACGTCCACACCATCGGCATCCTGGCGCATAGAGGTGAAGCTGCAGCCCAGCCGCACCTGGGCACCCGATGCGCGGGTGGCATCGGCCAGTATCTTGGCCAGCACCGGCCGCATGATGCCGCCGCCGCCGGGCACGTCCGGCCCCGCGATGCGCGGCGTGGGCAGGCTGCCGATCTGATGGCCGGTAGGGGTGAACAAGTCCACCCCATCGGCTGCGAAGCCCTGGGCCAAAAACGCATCCAGCACGCCCAGCGTGCGAAAGGCGCGCAAGGTAGCGCCGCCCAGGCTGATGCCCGCGCCGTAGGAGCGCCAGCCCGAATCGATCTCAACCACATCCACCGCGCAGCCCTGCTTGCGCAACTGTATGGCTGCCGCCATGCCCGAGAACCCCCCACCAATGATCAAAATCTTGTGTGCTGCTGTCATTCTTCTATCTCCGTTGTATCTGTTAAGACTTGCGCAGTGCCCGATTGGCGGGCCTGTCGCCCTTCTGTTGCCCTTCAGTCGGCCGCTGCGTAAGTCGTGTCTATCAATCTCACATAACCCTGGACGTCTATCGCGTGGGCAACGGCCTGCAGCGACTGGCCCAAACACGGCCCCAGCGTGCAGGCCCCGGTATCCACATCAAACAGCGCACCGTGGGCAAAGCACACGATGGCATCGCCCGCGTGGTTCAGGTACGCATCCTTGCGCCAGGCCATGGGGCTGTTGGCGTGCGGGCAGTTGTCACGGTACACCCGCAGCCCATCACCACAGCGCACCGCAAACAGTGTGTCCCGGCCCGCCTGCCCGGGGTCAAAGCCGCGCGACGTGCCCGGAGGCACATCGTCCAGATGGCACAGCAGCGTCATCAGACTGCGCCTTCAGCGCGCCGCACCGGGTGGTGGGCCACCGGATGGCGCCCACTTGTCGCGCTGCTGGAACAAGAATAGCTGCGACGCGTCCGCGCCCATGGGTGCCTCGCGGGCCAGCCATTCGGCGTCGTGCAGGTCCATGTCGGCGTCGTACTCCACATGGCAGCCCAGCGGGCTGTTGAAGTACCAAAACCAGTTGGAGCCAAAAAGATGGCGCCCCGGTCCCCAGAAGGACTGGTAACCCTTGTTGACGAAGCGGGTGCCGGCCAGCATCACCTCGGTAGGCCCGCCCATGTGGAAGGTGAAGTGCTCGCACCCCTTCATGAAAGGTGGCGTCTGGATCATGAACAGCGTGTGGTGGTCGGCCGTGCCGGCCGGGCGCAGAAACGGGCCCACACCGGTAAAGCGGTCGGTGCACACAAAGCCCAGGCGCTGGTAGAAGGCTTCGGCCTTGGCCGCGTCGGGCACGAAATACACCACGTGCGATAGGGAGCGCGGCAAGGCCTGCATGGCCGGCGTGACAGCCACCTGGTTGGCCGGACGCTGCGGCGCGGCGCCTGGTGCGTTGATGGTTTCAGCGGGCAGCTGGATAGACCGGCGCACAGTGAGCTGAAAGGCCAACGCAAAGCCCATGTCATCCACGGCCAGCACGCGGCCCTGGGCATCGCGGCGCACCTCGCGGTCGCGGCCCAGCTCGGCGGCAATTGCGTCCAGCGTCGCTGCGTCGGCCACGCCGTACACGGTCTCGCGCAGCATGCTGGCCGTGCCCATGGCAGGCGGCAGGCGGGGGTCGTCCTTATGGCGGACTTCCACGGCCGTGCCGTCCAGCGCCTCGAAACGGCCACCTTCGGCGGTGACGCCCACCGGCGTCAGGCCGTAATCGGTCAGGTACTGGATACAGGCGGCCACGTCGTCCACGCCAAAGACCAGTGCATCGGGTCCAATAATGTTCATAGCTTGTTGCTCAGTTCAAAAGTAAGAAAAAGGTCGGCATGCCAGAGCGCGGTGCATCAGCCCTGCCCGGCATACAGCACCGCTTCCGTCGCCAGCAGGCCAAAGTGGCCCGATGCGGTAGCCAGGCCCTTGGCCACCAGCGTGTCGCGCACCCAGGTCTGCCATTGCGTCCACAGGCTACGGGCGGCGGCCTCGTCGTCCAGCCAGAATTCATCGATGCCATCCAGCGGGGCCGTCGTGCCGGGTTTGGCCATGGCATCGTTTTGCACATAGCGGCGCAACTTGGCGGCTACAGGCCAGGCCTGCAGCGCGGCGGCGCCTTGCTGCCAGGCGGCGCGGAATGCTTCGGGATCGGCATCCGGTGCGCGCTGGATGCAGAAGAACAGCTTGCAGGCGCCCGCCAGCGGGGCGCGCTGGGCGACCACCTCCCGCTCGCGCACGGTAAGCGGCACCACCGTGCTCTGGTCCACAAAGTTGTCTTCATCGCCCTTCAGGTTCTGCAGGTAGAACGGCGTTTGCAACGAACGACCCAGCGCGCCAAAGTCCGGGAACCAGATCTGGGTGACGAAATCGCGGTTCAACGCAAATGGGTCGCTGCCCGGTGCGGAGCTGCGGTACTGCCCGTCGAACACCGCGTTCTGCACATAACGGCGCGGGGCATTCTGCGGGTCGGTGGCGATGTAGCGCAACACCATTTCGCCATGCACATTGCGGATGTGCTGGCGGTGTTCCACCATGCTGGTGCCGGGTCGGCGGCGGCCCAAGATCATCAGCTTCAAATCAAACGGCCCCGGGACCTGCGGCGCCGACTGGGCATAGTCCGAGGGTGCCGCACCCAGCGCCAGGGAAGCCAGCAGCAGGTGCCGCCGGTGGATCATTGTGTTCATCTAAATACTCCTATTTTTATAGCTGCTTGCGCACGTATTACCTGCGCCATTAGGCAGTTCGACCACCTAATGTTTCGGCCACCCAGTCGGCGATGTAGGCACCGGCATTGGCGCTGTTGTCGAAGCTGCTGTGCTGCACCCCGCCCTCGCGGTCGGTGAAGATCTTCAGCTCGCGTTTCGGGCTGTTGACCAACTGCTCATAGGTGGCATGCGCCCACTTCAGCGGGATCTGAGAATCCTTTTCGCCATGGGTCACCAGGAACGGCACCTTGATGCGGTCCAGGATGCCGTCCAGATGCACGTCCTGCGCAATGCGCATGAAGTCGTCGATGTTCTTGGCGCCCCAGACCCAGCAAACGTGCGCCCAGTAGTGCGGAACAGGAAGATTGCCTTCCTTGGCCAATCGTTTAGCCTGCACGTCGCGCCAGTCGTGGTTGGCACCCCAGACCACACCCATGGCAAAGCGCGGCTCGAAGGCCACGGCGCGCGGGCAGTAGTAGCCGCCGAGCGATACGCCTTCCATGCCGATGCGCTTGGGGTCCACATCGGCGCGGGTTTCCAGCCAGTCCACTACGCGGCTGGCCCAGTGTTCGCTGTCAAAGCGCGCAGTCAGCCCGCGCAGACGCAGCGCATCGCCGGTGCCCGGCTGGTCGATGATCAGCGATGAAACGCCCCGCTTGGCCAGCCAGCCCGGCAGGCCCACCAGGTACTTCATCTCCTTGGTCGAATCCAGGCCGTTGACCTGCAGCAGCAGGGGTGCCGGTCCCGAAGTGCCTTCGGCGTGCACCAGCAGGCCCGAGAGAAAGCTGTCGCCGTAGGGGATCTGCACCCGCTCGCAGTTGTCGCGGGCCAGCGCAATGCCCTTGGAGAATAGTTCCTCGAAACGCTGGTACAGCGCGATCCGCCCGGGCGCGCCGTGGGCCTGCAGGCGTTCGCAGGTCAGCAGGTAGTTGGCCGCGCGTTTGTATTTTTCACCGGCAGACAGCAGGCGGCCTGCGGCCTCGTCTTCTTCGGCCAGGCCGCACAGCTTCTCGGCCATGTGTTGCCAGGTTTCGCGGAAGGCGGCGGTGCCTGCGGCATCGGGCTGTTTGGCAGCCTCTTGTAGTGGCTTGCACATGACCTCGATTTCACCGATGCGCGCGCCCATCTCCAGGGCCAGGTTGACGGACAGGTCCCAGACGTAATTGGTGGGGAAGTAACGGAACATAACTGCTTTCTCAGGGTAAAAATCAATGGGCTACAGCGGGTGCGGACGCGGCCTGCACCACACCGGGCGAAAGATGCGCAGCGCGGCGATAACACAGCCAGGACACGGCGCAGACCAGTACCGCGGCCAAGCCGATGGATGGCGTGCCAAAGCCCGCCACCAGCACGCCGCCCACCACCGGACCAATCGCAGCCCCGCTCATCAGCATGGCGGGTGTCAGCGCCACCGCGCGGCCACTGGCGTCGTTACGCGACAGCCAGCCGAAGACAAAGGTATGGGTGAAGATCATTGGCGTCACGAACAATGCGGTAGCCACCGCATACATCGCGAATCCGCTACCCCAGGCCAGAGCCACGGCCAGTCCGGCCTGCACCAGCACGCCGCCTGCGGCTGCGCTGAAAGCAGGCCAACGCCGCTCGGTCAGCGCAGCCAGCACCGGCGGCAAGAGGTTGATAAAACCCAGCACTACCAGCACTACCAGCACCACCAGCACCCGGTCGCCAAAGCCGCGCTCGGTACCGATGCGCTCGGCAAAGCTGAACACCATGGACTGGGTGACGGCCATCAGCGTCAGGCCGGCAATTGCCCACCAAACCGGTGCGGCAATCGGCTGCACCTCGCGCGGTACCGGCTTGGCGCTGCCATCCACCGCCGTGGGTCGGGGGAAAGCCAGCGCTGTACCCAAGGTAGCACAGGCCATCAGCGCGGCAAACATGGCGAATAAAGCCACGCCGCCGTGCTGCGTCACCATGCTCTGGGCCACGCCGATGAACACGATGCCGGACACGCCCAGGCCAATGCTGACAATGGCAAACAGGCGGTGTGGCCGGGCACTACGGCCTATGGTGCCGTGCACGAACGACAAGCCGGTTCCCGCACCCAACCCGGCCACCGCGTGCAACACCGTCATGGCGCCCACGTGGGTGGTCTGGGTCATTGCAGCAAAGGCGATAAAGGCCAGCGCATAGCCCAGTGGCGCCGCGCGCCAGGGCGCATACCGGTGAAAGCGTGGCGCAAACACCAGGCTGGCCAGCACGGCCGCCGCCAGATAGGCTGTGACCATGGCACCGGCCTGCGGCGGGCTGAGATGGTATTGGCCTATCAAGGCGGAGCCCACCCAGACGGGCAGCGCCACCAGGTCCACCATGCCGGCCACATGGGCCAATAGCAGGATGGCGCGGCCCTGCCAATGCTCGGTATCTGTTTTCATGCTGTTGTCTCCGTGGCGGCCGTCTGCGCGGCGGGTTTGAGTAGGAAGTGGGCCAACGCGGGCAGCAGGATCAATGCACCCAGCATGTTCCAGAGGAACATGAAGGCCAGCAGCAAACCCATGTCGGCCTGGAACTTGATAGGGCTGGCCACCCAGGTGATGACGCCAATCGCCAGCGTCACGCCGGTCAGCATCACCACCTTGCCGGTGAACAGCAGCGCCCGGTAATACGCCTGCGACAGGCTAGCCCCGGCACGCAGCTGCGCCAGGGTGACGCTGAGGATGTACAGCGCGTAATCCACGCCTATGCCCACACCTAGCGCAATCACCGGCAGCGTCGCCACCTTGACGCCCATGCCGAAGGCCACCATCAGCGCCTCTGCCAAAAACGATGTCAGCACCAGTGGCAGCACCGCCACCACCACCGCGCGCCAGGAGCGGAAGGTAATGAAGCACAGCAGCACCACCGCGCCATACACCATCAGCAGCATCTGGTGCCAGGCATGTTTGACGACGATATTGGTGGCCGCCTCGATACCGGCATTGCCCGCCGCCAGCAGAAACTGCACGTCCGCTGTGTCGTTTTCTTTGGCGAAGGCTTCCACATGCTCAACCACGCGGGTCAGGGTGTCGGCCTTGTGGTCGCGCAGGTAGACGTACAGCGTCAGCAGGCCGCAGCTGTCGTTGTACAGCCCACGCGGTGCGCCAGCGGTCACGGTGTTGAGCATGTCCTGGTTGTTCAGGAACTCGTACCACTTGGGGTTGCCCTCGCTCAGGCCCGTCAGCACGCGGCGGTTCAGCAGTGCCAGAGTGTTGGTGGACTCCACGCCGTCGAGCTGGCGCAGCTGCCACTCCAGCGCATCCACCTTGTTCAGCGTCTCGTACTGGGAGCACTGGCCTTCGGGCGTCTTGACCATCACGGCCAGCACGTCACTGCCCGCGCCATAGGCGCTGTTGATGAAGGCCACGTCGCGGTTGTAGCGGCTGTCGGCGCGCAGCTCGGGAGCGCCCGGGTCCAGGTCGCCAATCTTCAGCTGCGACGCCACCAGCGCACCGGCCACGCCCAGCAGCACGCCACCGGCCACGGCCGCTGTCGCCCAGCGGCGCTGGGTAAAGCGGTCCAGCCAGGCCCACAGCGGGCTGCGCGCCGCGCCGCTGGCATCGCCCGCCTCGGCCCGTAGGCTGCGCTGCGCGGCAGCGGGGCTGACGCCGGTGTAGCTGAGCAAAATCGGCAGCAGGATCAGGTTGGTGAAGATCAGCGCCGCCACGCCCAGGCTGGCCGCCAGGGCCAGCTCACGGATGGCCTGGATGTCGATCACCAGCAGCACCGCAAAGCCCACGGCATCGGCCAGCAGCGCCGTCAGCCCGGCCAAAAACAGGCGGCGAAAGGTAAAGCGTGCCGCCACCAGGCTGGGCATGCCACGGCCTATGTCCTGCATGATGCCGTTCATCTTCTGCGCGCCGTGGCTCATGCCGATGGCAAACACCAGGAACGGCACCAGGATGGAATACGGGTCGAGCTGCTGGCCCAGCAAGGGCAGCAGGCCCAGTTGCCACACCACCGCCACCATGGACGCCGCCACCACCAGCACGGTGGAACGCACACAGCGGGTGTAGGCAAACACCATCACGCTGGCAATCGCCACCGCCAGCGCAAAGAACACCAGCACCGCCTGCACGCCGTCGATCAGGTCGCCCACGATCTTGGCAAAGCCGGTGATGTGCACCGACACCCCTTGTGCGCTGTACTTGGCACGCAGCAGCTCCAGGCGTTGCGACAATGCGCGGTAGTCCATCGCATTGCCCTGGGCATCGCGGGTCAGCAGCGGCACAAACAGCACGCTGGAGCGCCGGTCCAACGCCACGGTCTGGCCGATCTCGCCCGAGCGTTCGATATTCGCTGCCAGTTGCTGCAGGCTGGCTGCGCCGCCGTCGTAGCCCTCCGGGATCACCGGGCCTCCTTCCAGCCCATCCTCGGTCACACCGACCCAGCGGGTCGATGGCGTCCAAAGCGACTTCATGCCCACGCGGTCCACGCCGGGTACCAGGAACACTTCGTCGCTGATCTTGCGCAGGGTCTCCAGATAGCTCGCGTCGTAAATACTGCCTTTGGGGTTGGCCACCGCAATGCGCAAAGCATTGCCCAGGCCGCGCAGCTCGCTTTGGTGCTGCAGGTAGTTCTGGATATAGGGATGGTGGCCGGGGATGGTCTTCTCGAAACTCGCATTCAAGTCCAGACGGGTCGCCTGCCAGCCCAGCAGCAGCGTGACCAGCGCGCAGATGCAGACCACCCACAGGCGGTGGTTGAACAGCAAGCGCTCCACCACCGAGCCAGATTGTGTATTGAATGCCGCTGCTGGGGGCATGGGTGATGTTGCCGCCATCATGGTGCCGTCCCCAATGGCACGGCGATCGCACCGCGTACCGTCAGCGCCAGCAGCCGTCCATCGGTCAACGGCAAAACGCCAGCGGGCGAAGGCAGCGCTGCGCCAGGCAGCAAGCTCAGAGTACCGTCACGCAGGGCAAACAACTGCCCGCCCTGGTTGGCCAGCACAGCCCCCTGCCCCGCGCGCAATGCCGACGCGGTGAATGAAATCGGCGCAGCCGCCGCAATGGCCAACCAGGTGGTGCCTGCATCGGTGGAGCGCCATGCATTACCGCGCAGACCGGCCAGCACGATCTCGCCATGGGCGGGCAGTTCGGCCGTAAAAAAGCTGCCCTGGTAGGGCGTGGTCAGCCGGGTGAAGTGTTGGCCAGCGTCTTGCGATTGCAGCACCAGACCCTGCTCGCCAGCGATCACCACGGTGTTGCCCTGGGCGCGCACGGTGTACAGGTGCAAGGCCTTGGGGTTGTCCAGATGCTGGCCCCAGGGCTTCCAGCTGTGGCCGCCGTCTTCGGTCATGAATGCCAGGTTGTACGCACCCACCACGATACCGTGCTGGGCGTCAAAGAAATGCAGGTCCAGCAAAGGCTTGTCGGCACCGTCGGCCACCAGGCGCTGGGCGTTCTTCACCGCGGCGGCGTCACCGCGGGCCTGGGCCTCGTCCAACACCAACTGGGCAGCGGCCTTGCCTTCCAGTTGGCGCACCCAGGTCTCGCCACCGTCCACCGTGGCCAGCACCACGCCGCTGTGGCCCGTGGCCCAGCCATGCTGGGCATCCACAAAGCGCACGGCGGTCAGCGTCACGCTGGTGGGCACCTGGGCCTGGCGCCAGTGGGCCGCCGCATCGTCTGACAGCAGCACAATGCCGCGCTCGCCTACCGCTACCACACGCGACCCTGCCAGGGCCGCGCCCAACAACACCGCCTGGGCGGCTTGCGGGCTGACCAAGGCAGGGCGGTCCAGCGCACTACCCACTGGTGCAGCCCATGCTGCGGGCAGTGCCAGCGCAGCGGCGCACACCAGCAGGGCACGCAGTCGGCCCGTTTCCGGTGGCTTCAAGGAAATCAGAAGCATGTTGTCCTACGCCTCAGCGAACGCTGTCGCCAGCCATGGCATCGGGCGAGAAAGTGGAGTCGGCGTAGCGTGGCTGCAGCGTGTATTGCGCCGACTTGCTGTTGTACAGGTCACCCACATAGGCGGTGCCCGACAGCAGGTCGTTGAAGCCGAAAGCTCCGGTTACCGTGCCTGGCAGATCGGGCGCCACAAAGGTGGCGGTCCAGATGGACTTCCAGAGCTGGCCGTTGGAATCCCAGCGGTCGGCCAGCACACAGGCCCAGGTGTCTTCGTCGCAGTAATAGCGGCTCTTGGCGGCAGGGTGGCGTTGACCGGCCCGCAGGCTGGCATTCACCACCCAGACCCGGTGCAGCTCCCAGCGCATGAAGTCGGGATTCACGCCGTTCTTGCCCAATACCTCGGCATCGGTCTTGGCTTGTAGCAGGCGGTTGCCGTTGTAGGGGATGAACATCTCCTTCTTGCCTGCCAGCTTGAAGTCGAAGCGGTCCAGCTTGCCGGACCAGGTCTGCACCTCGTCAAAGCTCATCAGCCCGGCGGTCACTGGCGACGGCGTATCGCAGCAAGGGTTGGGCAGCTTGCGCACACGGCGCTGGCCGGTCAGGTAGACCCAGGACTGGGTCTTGGCCGGGTCGATCTGGTCGCGGCCGGTGATGGCTTCGCCCGCGCGTATCGGAGGGCCCACGTTGACCAGGCGGATCAGTTGGGTCTCGGGTGCCTTGGCAAAAGACTCCAGCGTGACGTCGGGGTAGTAGTACGGAATCTGGAAGTCGATGACGCCGTCGGTGGTCATCACCGGCTTGCCGTCTGCCGTGATCTGGTACTGGGTGACCTTGGACTGGAAGGAAGTACCGCGCCAGCGCAGCATGTGGTTCCATATCACTTCGGCGCCCACTTTGGGCAGGGGGAAAGGAATACCGCCCACCACATCGATCGGCACATCGCCCTGCAGCTTGCCACGGGTAGCGTTTTTCTGCGTGTTGTCGTAAACCCACTGCGGCGCGGCGGCGGTGCGGTGCGTCTTGTACACATCTACCCGGTAGTCGGGGTATTTCTTCAGCAAAGCCATCACGCCGTCGCTGAGCTTGTCGGCGTATTGGTCGGCGTTCTTGCCGGTGATGCTGGTCAGCGGCTTTTCGTCCTTGAACGGGTCGCCGCGGCGGCCGCCGGCGTTGTCGCCAGCAATCGCGGTGGTCAGGCCGCCGGTCCAGGTGGGAATGCTGCCGTCTTTGTTGGCGGCTTTTTCAGCACCCAGCGGTGTCAGCTCGGTCTTCAGTTTCGCGGCCTCTTCCGCGCTGACGGCGGCCCAGCTTGGCAGGCTGGTGGCAGCGCCCATCAGCAGCCCGCAGGCCGCCAGCAGGGTATGGTGGTTTTTTTTCATGGTGTCTCCGGTAATTCCAAATGGGTAGGGGTTAGCGGGGGGGTCAGAACGTGCGACGCAGGTTCAATGAGATGAAGTTGCGGTCGCCCAGCGGGTTGCCGTCGCTGAACTGCCCTGTGCTGTAGTCGTTAAAGGGCTTGCTGGTGCCGATGTAGCGGGTGTAGTTCAGCCCGAATTGCCAGGTATTGCGGAAGTTGCCTTCAATGCCAATGTTGGCGCTGCCCGTGCCCTTTGGGCCCCAGGCGGTGACGCTGGAACGACCCGACAGGGTGTAGCGCAGGCCCACAGGCACGTTGATGTCCACACCGTCAAACACCTGCCGGTAGGTCGGGGTGTAGACAAACTGCACGATGCTGGCGTCGCGGGTGCGGCCCTGGTCGATCTCGTTGTCCGGGTCGTTTTTATGCAGCACGCGGTTCCAGGCCAGCTCGGCCGCCAGGCCGCTTTCCTTGGCCAAGAAGTTCGGGCCAAAGCTGGCAATGGTGGACAGGTTGATGTGCGCGGTGCGTCCAGTCGGATACGCCGGCCGGGCCGTACCATTGGGGCCGAAATACACAGCGTTGTTCACATTCAGCGGCATGTTGTCGCGCAGCGAGGCTTCGGCGGACACATTGAAGTCACCCACCGAACGCGACACGCTGGCGCCTGCCACATCGATGTCGCTGCCGAATACATAGAACCAGCTGCTGTCCGTAGCGGGTGCACCGGGGTTCAGCCGGGAATAGAGCTGGCCAGTCTTATCGTGGTAACGCGCGTAGTAAAAACCCAGGTCGGTCTCGTCCAACCGCCATTTCGCCTGCAGGCCAAATTGGCCGCTGTTGCGTGGCTTGTCGTCTGCGCCTGGCTGGGCCACATAGTTGCCACCAATGCCGGGAATGGATGCCGGAATGCCGACAAACTCCGGCCCGGTAGCCCCCCAAGGCACATTGGCGGTGGAGAAATAGCTGCCGGCTGCAGGCACACGACTCTCCTTCCACTGGAATTGCACATAGCCCCCCAGGCTGAAGTTGGGCGCCACCTGCCACTGGCCCGACAGCTGCGGCACCGGAATGGCGATTTCCTTGAACTGCGCGTTCGGTGACGACAGCAGCTTGGACACGTCCGTCGGCCCCTGCGCAGCGGCAATGCCGTTGTCGCCAAAGAACAGGCTTTCGCCGTACAGCAAGCTGTGCTGGCCCAGCCGACCGCTGAGCTTGCCACCGTTGGCCAAGGTGGTGCTGCCAAACACGAATGCATCCATCAGCTCTGCCTTGCGGCCCGACTCCTCCTGGGTGTGGTCGGCGAACTGGTTGTAGGGTGACTGGCCGTTGGTCGGGTCGTTGGGCGCATCGGTGCCGCGCTGGTAGGCCCGGTCGTACCAGCCAGCGGCGCTGATCCGCAGGCCAAACCGGCCTTGGTACACCGCATCGAACTCGGACAACAGATCCAGCCGCTCCGACACAAAACCGCGCTGGCTGAAGTTCTGGTCGCCCGCATTGAAGTTGATGGCCTGCGGCGCACCCTGGGCGCTGAAAGACTGTGTCAGCGCCGGGTCCGCATTGCGCAGCCGGTACATGGTGCTGGCCTTGACCGTGTTGTCGAAGCGCAGGCTCAGGTCCGGGTTGCCGCTGTCCAGCTCCATGGACTGGGCGCCTTGCACGGCCCCCAGCGCCGCGCAGGCCATGGCGGTACGCGTCATCAGCTGAACGCGGGAATAAGGGGAATAGGGGCGCGGAGCCCGGGCGGACGGGGTCCGCTTCCATAAACGTGGGTGCATGCTTTGTCTCCGGTTTGTTGTCTTACGGTGGGCTGCAAATTGCGGTTTGCCCCGACCTGGAAACGGAATGTACGGAGGGGTAAAGCATTCGTAAAATGGATTCTTTCGATTCCACAAATCCACGCCACTAATACCAAGGGTTACCCCGAGCATGCGATTCAACAAACTCGACCTCAACCTGCTGGTGGCGCTGAACGCCTTGCTGACCGAGCGCAACATCAGCCGCGCGGCTGTGCGCGTGCACCTCAGCCAGCCCGCCATGAGCAATGCGCTGGCACGCCTGCGGGCTTATTTCGAAGATGAATTGCTGGTGCCATCGGGGCGCCAACTGATCTGGACACCGCGCGCCGAAGCGCTGGTGGAGCCAGTGCGCGAAGTGCTGATGCGCATCGACAGCACGATTGCCGTGCAGCCCCGCTTTGACCCAGCCACCGCCTCGCGGGCCTTCACCCTGCTGGTGTCCGACTTCACCACCACGGTCTTCGTACCCGCCCTGCTGGAGCGGCTGTACCACGAGGCGCCGGGCGTACGCATAGACCTGCGCATGCAGTACACCAACCCCGCCGAAATTCTGGAACAAGGCGATGCCGACCTGCTGATCATTCCCGCCCAGTACGCCTCACCCGACCACCCGTCACAGCCGCTGTTTGAAGAAAACTATATGTGCGTCACCTGGACCGGCAATCGGCATATCCAGGACAGACTGAGCTTTGAGGACTACCTGGCTGCAGGCCATGTGCTGGCCAATTTTTCCGGCGCTGCGCAGACACCGGCATTCGACGGCTGGTTTCTGGAACGCTTTGGCATCACCCGCCGGGTCGAAGTCACGGCCCCGACCCTGGCCGCCCTACCCAGCCTGGTCGTGGGCACCGACCGCATCGCCACCGTGCACCGCCGGCTGGCCGAGCGGGTGCGCCACCTGTTGCCCATCCGCATCTGGGAGCCGCCGCTGGAAATCCCCAAGCTGGTCCAGATGCTGCAATGGCACAAATACCGCAACAACGACTTGGCCCTAGCCTGGCTGCGCAACTGCGCGCTCGAAGTGGGCGCGCAAATCTAGTCAGTCCAGCGATGCCGCTGGGCCGAAGAATTCATAGCGGGTTTGCGCCTCGGGCACGCCCAATGCGCGCAACTGCTTTTTCACCTGGCGCATAAAGGGCTTGGGGCCCAAAAAATACGCGTCCACATCGCGCGAGGCGGGCAGCCACTGGGCCAACTGTTGCGGCTCCAGGTGGCCCACGGCATGCGGTGCGTCTTCAGAACCGCTGTGCTCGTCATAGGCATAAAAGCGCTGCAACTGCGGGTGCTTGGCCAGGCGCGCCTCGATGGCGTGGCGGAAGGCATGCACATGGCGATTGCGCGCACAGTGGATGAAGTGCACCGGCCGTGTGCCCTGCAGCGCCGCGTCCAACATCGCCAACGTGGGCGTGATGCCAACGCCGCCGCTGATCAGCACCACGGGGCGCTCACCGGCCGCCAGCACGAATTCGCCTGCGGGCGGAAACAGCTCCAGCACATCGCCAACCTGTACCTGGTCATGCAGATGGTTCGACGCCAGGCCGCCAGCCTCGCGCTTGACGCTGATGCGGTAGTCCACACCATTGGGGGCGGCCGACAGCGAGTAGTTGCGGCGAATCTCCTGGCCGTTCACCATAAGGCGCAGGCCGATGTACTGGCCCGGCACAAATTCGGCCAGCGCGCCGCCGTCTTGCGGCTGTAGGTAGAACGAGGTGATTTCGCTGCTCTCGACCTCTTTGCGGGCCACGCGGAAGGCCCGCGCACCGCGCCAGCCGCCCGGGGCGGCAGCGGTATCGGCATAGATTTTTTCTTCGGCCCCGATCAGGATGTCGGCCAACTGGCCATAGGCCGCGCCCCATGCAGCGATGACTGTATCGGTAGCGATCTCGGCGCCCAGCACTTCGCGGATGGCGCGTAGCAGGCAGGCGCCGACCACGGGGTAGTGTTCGGGCTGGATCTGCAGCGACACATGCTTCTGGATGATCTGCGTCACCAGGCCGCCCAGCTGCTCCAGCTTATCGATATGCCGGGCGTACATCAGCACACCATTCGCCAGCGCGCGCGGCTGGTCACCGCTGGCTTGGTTCGCCTGGTTGAAAAACGGCCGTACCTCGGGGTGTTCGGCCAGCAGGATTTTGTAGAAATGCGTGGTCAGCGCCTCGCCGCCGCTCTCCAGCAGGGGCACGGTGGATTTGACGATGGCGCGTTGTTCAGGGGTCAGCATGGATGGGCTTTCAATGAGGCTGCAGGGCGACGCTCTGCTGCACCCGGTTTATCAAGATCCATGCCCGGCCTACGGTCTATACAAATCAAGCACTTACGCTTTTACAGTATCTAATGGATGCAGTCATAATGATCTTAAAAAATATCAGAATGACTACAAAATCCCTGCTGCAAACCATCGTCCCGCTGGTGAACGACCTGGCCCGCGAACTGCCCGATGCCGAGCGCTACCGCCGTCTGCTGGAGGCCGTGCGTGCGCTGCTGCCCTGCGACGCGGCGGCCCTGCTGCGGCTGGACGGGCCCACGCTGGTGCCGCTGGCGGTCAACGGCCTGAGCCACGACACCCTGGGGCGGCGCTTCAAGGTGGCCGAGCACCCGCGCCTGCAAGCCCTGCTGCAAGCCCCCGGCCCGCTGCGCTTTCCGGCCGACAGCCCCCTGCCCGACCCCTACGACGGCCTGATCCCTGGCGTGCAGCTAGAGGTGCACGACTGCATGGGCTGCCCCGTGCTGCTGGGCGACCAGCCCTGGGGCGTGCTGACGCTGGATGCGCTGGACAAAGAGCGTTTCAGCACCGTAGACCTGGGCGACTTGCAAGCCTTTGCCAGCCTGGCCGCCGCCACCGCCAGCGTGGTACAGCGCATCGCCGGGCTGGCGCAGCAAGCGGAAACCGAGCACCTGCGGGCCGAAAGCTACCGCGCCCTGGCCCAGGACCACCCCACCCCGGTGCTGATCGGCCAAAGCCCGGCCCACCAGCGCCTGCTGGCCGACATTGCCACCGTGGGCAACAGCGACCTGACGGTGCTGGTCACCGGCGAAACCGGTGTCGGCAAAGAGCTGGTGGCGCAGGCGCTGCATGCGGCCTCGCCCCGCGCTGCGCGGCCGCTGATCAGCATCAACTGCGCGGCCCTGCCCGAGTCGCTGGTGGAGAGTGAACTGTTCGGCCACGTGCGCGGCGCGTTCTCTGGCGCCGTGGCCGACCGGCGCGGCAAGTTCGAGCTGGCCGATGGCGGCACGCTGTTTCTCGACGAGGTGGGCGAGCTGTCGCTGAACGTGCAGGCCAAGCTGCTGCGCGTGCTGCAAAACGGCCAGTTGCAACGCCTGGGCTCGGACCGCGAGCACCGGGTGGACGTGCGGGTGATTGCCGCCACCAACCGCGACCTGGCTCAGGAGGTGCGCGCGGGCCGCTACCGCGCCGACTTCTACCACCGCCTCAGCGTCTACCCGCTGCCGGTACCACCGCTGCGCGAGCGTGGCCACGACGTGCTGCTGCTGGCCGGGCATTTTCTGGAACTGAACCGCTCCCGCCTCGGCCTGGGCAGCCTGCGCCTGGATGCCGACGCCCAGGCCGCGCTGCTGGCGCATAGCTGGCCCGGCAATGTGCGCGAGCTGGAGCACCTGATCGCCCGCAGCGCCCTCAAAGCCCAGCAAGGCGCAGCCCCCCGGGCGCGGATTGTCAGCCTGACGGCAGCGCACCTGGCACTGGAGAAAGAGTTGGCACCGCAATTGCACGTGCAAAGCCTGCCCGCCGACACCGCAGTTCCAGTCGATTTGCGCACCTCGCTAGACGACCACCAGCGCCAGCGTATCGCCGCCAGTCTGCAGCAGCACGGTGGCAACTGGGCCTCGGTGGCGCGTGAACTGGGCCTGCACCGGGCCAATTTGGTCCGGCTGGCGCGTCGGCTGGGTTTACGCACCCGCTAACATTGACACCAAACTTACAACGATTAAAAGAGAACCCCTATGGATTTCCCCCTGCACCAACTCAGCATGACCGTTCTGATGAGCCCGGACATGGCCAATTTCTCCGGCAACGTGCACGGCGGCGCGGTGCTCAAGCTGCTGGACCAGGTGGCCTACGCCTGCGCCAGCCGCTACGCCGGGCGCTACGTGGTCACGGTCAGCGTGGACCAGGTGATGTTTTTGCAGCCCATCCACGTGGGCGAGCTGGTGACCTTTTTGGCCAGCATCAACCACGCGGGCACCTCGTCGATGGAGGTCGGCATCAAGGTGGTGGCCGAAGACATCCGCACCCACAGCGTGCGCCATGTGAACAGCTGCTTTTTCACCATGGTGGCCGTGGGCGACGACCGCAAGCCCGCGCCAGTGCCGCCATTGCTGCCCGCCACGCCCGATGAAAAACGCCGCTTCGAGCAGGCCATTCTGCGCAAAAACCTGCGCCACGAGCTGCGCAACCGGTTCAAGTCGATCAAAGAGACTTCTGAATAAAAAGTGCCTCCAGCGCAGGTATCACCTGCGCTGGCAGCTATTGTTTCAATAGCACCTACCGGTCACGGTCAATGGCGGAGCCCATGTCGTCCAGCCACAGCACGCGGTCGGCGTAGCACTGCAGGTCGGCCGACAAGGTGCTCTGCGCGCCGTTGAGCCAAACCTCCTTGCGCAGGTCGGACTTAAGGTACGAGATGGCATCTTCAAAGTCGCCATCGCCCGCCGACAAAATCACCCGGTCGTAAATGCCCTGCGCGGCCAGCTTGATCATCAGCGTGGCGATCGCCACGTCCACGCCTTTTTGCACGGTGCGGTCAAACCGCGTGCCGCAGGACGGGCACTGGTTGTGCTGGTCCTTGAGCTTGTACAGCTGCACGCGCATCTGCGGGCCCTTGGGCGGCGCGGATTTGATCCAGGTGTGGAAGGCGTTTTGCGCCTCTGCATGGGGGTCGCCGGTGGAGTTGAGGTAGTAGCTCTCGTACAGCGGGCCGCCGTTGGCCTTGACCAGCTCGTTTTTCAGCTTCAGGTAGTCAAAGCCATTGGGACGCGCACGGCCAAAGTTGTACAGGTAGGCGGCATCGACGATCCAGACAGTCTTCATGGGGGTCACGGGTTGATTTCGTAAAGTTCTAACGGCAGGCCGTCGGGGTCGGCAAAAAAAGTGAAGCGGCGGCCGGTGAATGCATCCACCCGCACCGGCTCAACCAATACACCGTCGGCTTGCAGGCTGGCGATGTTGGCATCCAGATCTACCACCGCAAACGCCAAATGCCGCAAACCGCAAGCCTCGGGCCGGGACGGGCGTGGTGGCGGCACAGGGAACGAAAACAGCTCAATCTGCGAACCATCGGCCAGCGCCAGATCCAGCTTGTAAGACTGGCGCTCAGCCCGCAGATTCTCGGCGACCACCCGCAAACCCAGGATGCGGGTGTAAAAATCCCTCGACCGGGCGTAGTCCGAGCAGATGATGGCGGCGTGGTGGAGGCGGGCGAGGTGCAGCATGGGCTGGAGCTTACCCCGCCATGGCTTCCCGCACCGCCGCCAGTTGCCGCCGCGACACCATCAGCGGCTCGTCCAGCCCGTGCAGACGCACCGCCCAGCCTTCACCCTCCTCCGGGTCGAAATGTTTTTCCAGCGCCCGCAAGGCCCGCCGGGACACCAGCGCGTTGCGGTGGATGCGGATGAACACACTGGCAAAGCGCTGCTCCAGCTCGCCCAAGGCACCGTCCAGGATGAAGTGCTTGGTGGCGGTGCGCACGGTGATGTATTTCAGCTCGGCCTTCAGGTACAGCACGCCCGACAGCGGCACACGCTCGGTGCGGCCCCGGTCGTGGATCACCAGCGATTCTTCAGCCAAATCGGGCTCTGGCGCAGTACGCACCTGCGCAGAGCGCTCTACTTTTTGTAGTGCCTGCTGCAAACGCTGCAGCCGTACCGGTTTGGTCAAATAGTCCAGTGCCTCCAGGTCAAACGCCTGTAGCGCGTGGCCCGCGTGCGCGGTAACGAACACCACGGCGGGGCCGCCGCCCTGGGCCCGCAGCTGCTGCGCCAGTTGCACGCCGTCCATGCCGGGCATGTGGATGTCGAGCAGCAGCAGGTCGAAGGGCTGGGTCGGCAGCAGCGCCAGGGCTTCTGCAGCGGTGCTGGCCTCAGCCGCCACCTCGGCCGCAGGCGCGGTGCAGTCGCCCAGCAAGGTGCGCAGGCGGGCCCGGGCCAGGGTTTCGTCGTCCACCAATAAAACGCGCAAGGCCTTCATGCTGGAATCTCGATGCGGACGAGGTAGAGGCCGTCTTTCAGGCCCGCCTGGAACTGGCCTTGCATGTCGTGCAGCAGGTTCAGGCGGTCGCGCACGTTGTCCAGCGCCAAGCCATGGCCCGGGATGCCTTGGCCGCCCGGGACGGTGTTGGTGATTTTGATGACCACCGTGCCGCCCCGGCGCTCGGTGGAGATGCGCACGTCCGCGCCGCTGGCGCTGGGCTCCACGCCGTGCTTCACCGCGTTTTCTACCAGCGGCTGTAACAGCAGCGGCGGCAGCTGGGCTCCGGCAGCGCGCGGGTCCAGCGCCCAATGGATGCGCAGGCGTTCGCCAAAACGCACCTGCTCAATGGACAAATAGCGCTCGGCCAGCAGAGTCTCCGCCGCCAGCGTGACGGATTCGCCCTGGTCCACCAGCGCGTGGCGGAACAGGTCGCTCAGGTCTTCCAGCAAGGCCTCGGCCTTGGCCGGTTCGGCGCGCACCAGGGCAATGGCGCTGTTCAGCGTGTTGAACAAAAAATGCGGGCGGATGCGGGCCTGCAGCTCACCCAGCCGCGCCGTGGTGGCCGCCGGGGTGCGGGCGCGGGCGCGCAGCACCAGGCCCGCCACCACCAGCGCCGACAGCCAGGCCCCGGCCCCCGCACTGGCCAGCCAGGGCACGGGGTCCAGCAGGCCGATCAAGGCCAGCATGCCGCAGCCATACAGCCCAGCCAGCGCGCCCAGCACCACGCCGCCCAGGTTTTGCGCGTGCTGCGGCAAGCGCGCCAGCGGGCGCTTCAGGCTGCAGGCCGCCAGCAACCACACCAGCACGGCGGGCAGCGCACCGCCGGTCCACAGCGCCAGCCGCGTCAACCAGTCCCAGGCGTTCTGCGCACCAAACACGGCCGCCACCGCCACCGCCACCTCCACAAACAGCACCGCGCGCAGGATCACCCCCGCCTGGCAGGCATCAAACACCAGCGCCGAACGGGGCGGCGGTGCGGCGGCCGCGGCCAGCGGCTGGAAGCCCGATAAAATTTGCGGTTCTTGCATACCAGCCGATTATTGGGGAAGTTGATCCCTTGCTGGTAGGCCATCTCTTCCCATTTGGTAATCCTCCATGTCTTCTTCCCACAACCAACTCGACAAAAAATCCGAAGCCTGGTCGGCGCTGTTCTCCGAGCCCATGAGCGATCTGGTCAAGCGCTACACCTCCAGCGTGTTTTTTGACAAGCGCCTGTGGCAGGCCGACATTGCGGGCAGCCTGGCCCACGCCGACATGCTGGCCGCCCAGGGCATCATCAGCACGCAAGACTTTGCCGACATCCAGCGCGGCCTGGCCACCATCCACACCGACATCTCCGCGGGCAACTTCGAATGGAAGCTGGACCTGGAAGACGTGCATCTGAACATCGAAGCCCGCCTGACCCAGCTGGTCGGCGACGCGGGCAAGCGCCTGCACACCGGCCGCAGCCGCAACGACCAGGTGGCCACCGACGTGCGCCTGTGGTTGCGCGACGAGATGGATTTGATCAACGGCCTGCTGACCGACCTGCAGCTGGCGCTGGTAGACATTGCCGAAAAGAACGTAGAAGTGGTGATGCCCGGCTTCACCCACCTGCAGGTGGCCCAGCCGGTCAGCTTTGGCCACCATATGCTGGCCTATGTGGAAATGTTTGCCCGCGATGCCGAGCGCATGCTGGACGTGCGCAAGCGCGTGAACCGCCTGCCGCTGGGCTCGGCCGCACTGGCCGGCACCAGCTACCCACTGGACCGCGAGCGCGTGGCCCACGTACTGGGCATGGAGGGTGTCTGCCAGAACAGCCTGGATGCCGTCAGCGACCGCGACTTTGCGATCGAATTCACCGCCGCCGCCAGCATCGCCATGGTGCACATCAGCCGCCTGAGCGAAGAGCTGGTGCTGTGGATGAGCCAGAGCTTTGGTTTCATCGACATTGCCGACCGCTTCTGCACCGGCTCCAGCATCATGCCGCAGAAGAAAAACCCCGACGTGCCCGAGCTGGCACGCGGCAAAACCGGCCGGGTGGTCGGCCATTTGATGGGCCTGATCACCCTGATGAAGGGCCAGCCCCTGGCCTACAACAAGGACAACCAGGAAGACAAAGAGCCGCTGTTCGACACCGTGGACACGCTCAAAGACACGCTGCGCATATTTGCCGAAATGGTCGGCGGCATCACCGTCAAGCCCGAGGCCATGGAACGCGCCGCCCTGCGCGGCTACGCCACCGCCACCGATCTGGCCGACTACATGGTCAAAAAAGGCCTGCCCTTCCGTGATGCGCACGAGGTGGTGGCCCACGCCGTGAAGGCGGCCATCACCCAGGGCGTAGACCTGTCCGAGCTGCCACTGAACGTGCTGCAAGGCTTCAACGCCAAGATCGAAGACGACGTGTACGCATGTTTGAGCCTGCGCGGCTCGCTGAACGCCCGCAACATCCTGGGCGGCACGGCCTGGGCGCAGGTACGCGCGCAAATTGCCCGCCACCGGGCGCGCTTGGGCTAAAAAGCCTTACCAGACAATTGCTATTAAATATAGAGCCGCTGGCGCAGGTAGATACTGCGCCAGCGGCCTTTTTTACGTGAATTTTCAGGCCCGCGAACGCCCTTGCGGTACATCAAAGGCAGCCTGCCCCGGTAGGCCGCACAATGGGGTTTCTTCAACCCGCTTTGCGCAAAGGCTCCCCATGCTGAAACACATCTTGCTCGCCACCGACGGCTCGGCCGCCTCCGACCATGCGGCCGCCATGGCGGTGGATTTGGCCCGTAACTTCGGTGCCAAATTGACGGCTCTGTATGCGGTAGACCCGTATCCGTATCTGGGTTTGGGCGAAGTCAATTCCGAAGGGCTCAACTACTACAAGCAGGCGGCGCAAGAAGAGGCCGCATCGGCCCACGCCAAGGTCGCCGCGCTGTGCCAGCAGGGCACGCCGGTCGCCTTCACCCCCGTGGTGGTGGAAGAGAGCGACGTGGCCACCGGCATTGTGGAATACAGCCAGGCCGAAAAGGCCGACATGATCGTCTTGGGCTCGCACGGCCGCACCGGCATTGCCCGCCTGGTATTGGGCAGCATTGCCACCAAGGTCTTGGCCGCGTCCACGCTGCCGGTGCTGGTCGCCCGCTGATTTAAGTTAGGCCTAAGCCCGCTTGCGCATACTGCCCACACTATGCGCCTGCTGTTGGTAGAAGACGACCCCATGATCGGTGAAACCGTGCTCGACGTACTGCGCGCCGAGCACTTTGCCGTGGACTGGGTGAAAGACGGTGCCATGGCCGACACCGCCTTGCGCACCGAGCACTACGACCTGGTGCTGCTCGACCTGGGCCTGCCCCTGCGCGACGGGCTGGACGTGCTCAAAGCCCTGCGCCAGCGCAAAGACAGCACGCCCGTGTTGGTGGTGACCGCCCGCGACGCGGTGGCCGACCGCATCAAAGGCCTGGATGCCGGGGCCGACGACTACGTACTCAAACCCTATGACATCGACGAGCTGCTGGCCCGCATCCGCGCACTGACCCGGCGCAGCACGGGCCGCGCTGAGCCGGTGCTGGAAGCCCACGGCCTGCGCCTGAACCCCGCCACCCACGAAGCCACCCGCGACGGCCAGCCCGTCACCCTGTCCAACCGCGAATGGGCCGTGCTGGAAGCGCTGATGGCCCGCCCCGGCGTGGTGTTCTCGCGCGCGCAGCTGGAAGAAAAGCTCTACAGCTGGAAAGACGACGTGAGCAGCAACGCGGTCGAGGTCTACATCCACGGCCTGCGCAAAAAGCTGGGCGCAGAGCTGATCCAGAACGTGCGCGGCCTGGGCTATGTCATGCCCAAACCATGAATTCCATCCGCCGCCGCCTGCTGGGTTCGGTGATGACGGCCATCCTGGTGGCCGCGCTGTTCCAGGCCGCATCCGCTTACCGCGGGGCCTTGCAGCAGGCCGATGAAATGTTCGACTACCACCTGCAGCAAATGGCCTTTGCGCTGCGCAACGGCGCACCCAGCCACAGCGCGCCCAAAGACCCATACGACCCGGAAGACCCCGACGATGCCGAGTACGAGGTGCAAATCTGGAGCCCTAACGGCGTGCAGCTGTTCCAGTCGCACCGCAACCGCCTGCCACCGCAGGCGGTACTGGGCTTTTCGGACGTGGAGCAAAACGGCACGCACTACCGCGTCTATTCCATCCAGACCCCGTTGCAAACCATCCAGATCGCCCAGGACCTGAGCGCCCGCCAAGCCCGCGCCCGCGCCCTGGCGGTGCGCGCGATGCTGCCCATGGCGATCATGGCCCCGCTGCTGATGGCCGCGCTGTGGTGGGCCATACGCCACGCCCTCCAGCCGCTGGAGCGCACCCGCCAGCAGGTGGCGGCCCGCGCGGTGGACGACCTGTCGCCGCTGCCCGAAGGCGACCTGCCCGACGAGGTGCTGCCGCTGGTGCGCGAGCTGAACCTGCTGTTTGGCCGCGTGCACGCTGCCTTCCATGCCCAAAAATCCTTTGTGGCGAATGCCGCGCACGAACTGCGCAGTCCACTCACCGCCCTCAAATTGCAAGCCCAGGCGCTGGACCGCGCCCCCGACGCGCCCACGCGCAGTGTCGCCATCGCCCGTCTGCACCAGGGCATCGACCGCGCGGTGCGCCTGATGAACCAGCTGCTGGTGCTGGCCCGCCAGGAATCTGCCGCCGACACACCCGCCGAGCGCTTAAACCTGCAAGACCTGGTGCAGCTCGCGGTGGAAGAAGCACTGCCGCAAGCCCAGGCCCGCCACATCGACTTGGGGGTAGCCCCGAGCCAGCCCACCGAGGTGGCCTGGGTGATGGGCCACCCCGACGCACTGCGCATCTTGCTGCGCAACCTGCTGGACAACGCACTCAAATACACGCCCGAACAGGGCCGGGTAGATGTAGCCATCACCCGTGAGAACGGCGCACCCGTGCTGACCGTGGAAGACTCCGGCCCCGGCATTGCGCCCGCCGATCTGGAAAAGGTGTTTGACCGCTTTTACCGCAGCGCCGAAGCCACCGCGGGCGGCAGCGGGCTGGGTCTGGCGATTGCGCAGGCGATTGCCCAGGCGCACGGCGCGAAACTGCGGCTGGACGCATCGCCCACGCTGGGCGGGCTGCGGGTGGCGCTGGTGTTGCCAGCGCTTCCCTAGCGCTGGCAAAAAACTGGGCAGCTATTTAATTTATAGCTGCCTGCGCAGGCGGAATATGCGCTGGCGCCCTATTTCACCAATTAAATCCATCCAAATCCATGTCCCGCTGCCGGGCCTTGGCTTCGCGGCGGTAGTCCTTGACGAACTCTTTGATGCCCAGCGGATACTTGAGCCACAGGGCATCTTCCTGGAGATTCTGGAGCTGGGCGCGCAGGCCCTTCAGGTCGCGATTCAGCACCCGGATCAGGCCCACAGGTGTCAACCTCTCAAACGGCGACACGCCACATTGCATGCGCAAGCCCATTTCGATGTCGTCGGTTTCGGCGTTCAGCTCGGCCAGTTGCTCTTTCAGCACCCGGTTGTAGTGCTTGAGCCGGTCTTCGGACAGGCCCGCCATGGTGCTGGCGTCGATGTGCTCCAGCTCCAGTTGCAGTTCCAGCAGTTGCAGCAGGTCTTTTTTGACGTAGGCCTGGTTGACCCGCTGCATCAACTCGGTTTTGCGCGTGCGCTCGGCGACATCAGGCTCGCGGTCGGGGTGCAGGGCGCTGGCCAGTTTGCGGTAGACCTCGCGGATGGATAGACTGGTTTGCGCATCCTCCAGCTTTTGCTGCGCCTCCAGTGCTTGTTGCTTGGCGCTGGGTTTTTTGGTACGCGGGGGCGCAGTATCGGCCTGCTGGCCCAACAGTTTCGCCAGCAATTCTTCGGGTGACTGCGACGGGTTCTCGGCAAACACGTCCGGCCCGTAAACGTCTTCCATCGCCTTGTCAAAGTGGGCATCCAGTTCGGCTTCTTCGGCCAACTCGGCATCCCAGTCGGTGGGGCTGTGCTGGTTGTAAAGCGCTTTCATCGCCTCATCGCCGGTACTCTCCAGCACGTTGCGGGCGATCTCGCAGATCACTTCCGCGGCCGTTTTGCGGTCGGCCTTGGTCAGGCCGGGCTGGCCCAGGGCCTTGTCCAACCCGTTCGCAAAAGCCACCTGCGCCGCGCGGTACTGCGCCTGCAGCGGGGCGTAGTCGCTGGCCACTTTGTGCCGGTAGCTATCGGCAGCGGTTTGCCATTGCAGCAGCAGGTCGCGCTGCTTGGCGATCTTGGCCACCAGGGTGTTGAAGGCTTTTTGGCCCGGGCTCAGCGTGGACTGGGCTTGCGGGGGAACGATGCGAATCTGTCGGGGTGCCGTCACGGGTCAAACTTTAGAAGCCAGGCCATTCAACAAGTCCGCAAATGCCTGCGAACGGCCTTGGCGCGACGCGTTTTTAACCGCCGCGGGGTCGGGCAGGCGCACGGCCTGGGCCCGCACGGCGGCCACAAACTGCGGCAGCAGTTCGGCAATTTCGTCCACCGAGTCGATGCGCGCCATGGCCTCCAGCCCGGCACCGCGCAGCACACCCGCGGTGTCGCCCACCGGGTCGGTCAGCCCGAGTACAGGGCGGCCGGCACGCAGATATTCGTAAATCTTGGCGGGAATCTGGGCGTTGCAGTTGCTGGCCTGCATGACCAGCAAGGCATCGACCGACAGCATTTCGGCCAAGGCCTCGCGGTAGGGCACAGCGGGGCTAAGCTCGATGAAATCTTGCACGCCGTACTGGCTGGCCAGCTGGGTCAGCATGTCATCATGGGCCGAGGCACGGAAGCGAATTTGCAGTTGCCGGGCCGTCAAACCACCGCTGGCCTTGAGGCGCTGCAGGGCCTGGAACAGCTGGGTCGGGTCGCGCTCCGACGGGTAGACGATGCCGCTGTGCAGCAGCACCACGGGCTGGTCGTCCGTCAACACCCGCACAGGGGCATGAGGCGCGTTGGCAAAGCTTTCTTCGTCATAGCCGTTTTCCAGCACGGTGATGCGGCTGGCGGCCTGGGGGTAGCGCTCGCGGTACATCTGCGCCGCACCGGGGGTGGTGAAAACGCTGCGGCTGGCCTGCTCGACCGCTTCCTGCTCAATGCGCTGGTAGCTGCGCCAGGTGATGGGGTCGGCGGGGTAGCCGTCTTGCGCCATCGGGTCGCGGAAGTCGGCAATCCAGGGCAGGCCGGTCTTCTGGTGCAACTGCTGGGCAATCACGTGGGCGGTGGCAATCGGGTAGGTAGACCAGATCGCGTCGGGCTTGAATTCTTTGATGAGCTGCAGGCCCTGGCGCACCGCGTCAAAGCGCCAGCTGATCCAGCGGTCGGGCCGGGCCATCCAGCCCATGTAGCGGCCCTGGATGTTCAGGTGCCGCGCGGTGTCGAGGGCGAAGGCGCGGCGCACCACCGTGCCGTCGGGCACGTCGCGCATCAAATCCGGGCTGGTCCGCTCGTAGGCGCGCGGGTCGGCGGTCAGCACCACCGGCTTCCAGCCCAGGGCGGGCAGGTGCTGCACGAAGCGCAGCGTGCGCTGGATGCCGCTGCTACCCGCCAAAGGCGGAAAATGGTATGCAATCATCAAGACGGTTTTCATCATATGGATGATAAAGGACGGCTCTGACAAAATGCCCAGCCATGCCCATCTCCCGCCGTCCTCTCCTTGCCCTGCCCTGGCTACTCGGTCTATGGTGCCTGCCCACGCACGCGGCAGTGGCGGGCAACACCTTGCAAGTCGGCCCCACGCGGACTATCAAAACAATAGCTGCCGCCGCACGATTGGCGGGCGCTGACACCACAATTGAAGTAGATGCGGGCGATTACGTGGGCGACGTGGCGGTGTGGACCCAACCCAACCTGAACCTGCGTGCCGTGGGCGGCCGGGTCCGCCTGCGGGCCAACGGCATGGCGGCCGAGGACAAAGGCATATGGGTGGTGCGCAGCCCCAAGCTCACGGTGGAAGGCTTTGACTTTGAAGGTGCGCAGGTGCCGGGCCGCAACGGTGCGGGCATCCGCTTTGAATCCGGCTGGCTGGTGGTGCGCAATTGCAGCTTCACGCACAACGAAATGGGCCTGCTCACCAGCAACGACAACACCGCCGTGCTGGAGGTCGAAAACAGCGAATTCGCCTACAACATGCGCCCCGACGGGCACAACCACAACCTCTACATCGGCCAGATTGCCCGCGCCACGGTGACCGGCAGCTACCTGCACCACGCCCGCACCGGCCACCTGCTGAAAAGCCGCGCCGCCATCAGCCACATCCTGTACAACCGCCTGACCGACGACGGCGGCAGCGCCAGCTACGAGCTGGAGTTTCCCAACGGCGGCGTGGCCGTGGTGGTGGGCAACATCATCCAGCAAGGCCCGCTGACCGAAAACCCGGTGCTCATTGCCTTCGGGGCCGAGGGCTACACCTGGCCCTTCAACCAGCTCAGCCTGGCCTACAACACCCTGGTGGACGACCTGCCCAGCGGCGGCAGCTGGCTGAAGGTCAAACCCGGTGCCGATGCCGTGCTGGCCGTCAACAACCTGCTGGTCGGCACAGCACCGCTACAGGCCATCCCATCGGGCGACTTCCGCAATAACTTCAACACCGACCGCAGCAGCCTCGCCCCCGGCGGCAGCTACCGGCTGCGCGCAGGCTCGCCGCTGCTGGGCAAAGCCATCGCACTGGACCCCAACCTGCAAGCCCAGCGTGAATATAGTCACACGGCCAAGAGCATTGCGCTCAACATTGCCCCGCATAATCCCGGAGCGATGCAGCGCCCGCTGGCGCGCTAGCCTCGATATTTTTGCCTTTTACGCCCTAATATGTCCTCAAACACCCCCTCCCTGGCATCCCTGGTACTGGGCAGCCCCCGCTTTAGCGATGCCCGTCTGGCGGCGCTGGCCAGCACCGACGGCCCGTTGGCCGCCTGGCAAGCCGCCTGCGCGGCCGATGCCAGCAGCGCCGCACTGCAGGCCACGGGCGACTTTGCGGTGGGGCTGCAAGAGCCCTCGGGCCGCACCTTTCTGGCGGTGGACCGCTTTGCCATCCGCAGCCTGTGCTACCGGGTGGTGGACGGGCAGATCCGCTTCGCAGGCCGTGCCGATGAATTGGCCGACGGTGCCGACATCGACCCGCAGGCCATCTTCGACTACCTGTACTTCCACGCCATCCCCTCGCCACGCACCATCTTCAAAGGTGTTTTTCGCCTGCCGCCGGGGCACTACGCGCTGTTTGAGCACGGCCAACTCACCGTAGCACCCTACTGGGTGCCCACCTTCATCGAGCCGCGCAGCGCGTCGTTCAGCAGCCTGCGCGAAGAGTTCCGGGGCCTGGTGCGCAACGCCGTCAACACCCAGCTCGACGGCGGCAAGGCCGCCTGCTTTTTGAGCGGCGGTACCGACAGCTCCACCGTGGCCGGCATGCTCAGCGAAATCGGCGGCAAGCAGGGGCCAAAGGCCGCCACCTACTCCATCGGCTTCGATGCCGAGGGCTACGACGAAATGGAATACGCCCGGCTGGCCTCGCGCCACTTTGGCACCGAGCACCACGAGTACTACGTCACCCCCGACGACCTGGTGCGCAGCATTGCCGACGTGGCCCGCTCGTACGACCAGCCCTTCGGCAACTCCTCCGCCCTGCCCTCGTACTACTGCGCGCTCAAAGCCAAAGACGACGGTGTGACCAAAATCCTGGCCGGAGATGGCGGCGACGAGCTCTTTGGCGGCAACAGCCGCTACGCCAAGCAGCGCGTGTTTGGCTGGTACGACAGGGTGCCCAGCGGCATCCGCAGCGGCCTGATGGAGCCGATGCTGGCCAAAACGGCTGAAAGCAGCATCTCGCTGCTCAGCAAAGCCTCCAGCTACGTCGAGCAAGCCAAAGTCCCCCTGCCCGACCGCCTGCAGATGTACAACCTGCTGCTGCGCCTGGGTGTGAACGATGTGCTGACCCCGGCCTTCCTCAGCCAGGTCAACATCCAAGGCCCGGCCGAGCAGCAGCGCGGCATCTGGAGCTTGCCCACCACCGGCAGCCAGCTCAACCGCATGCTGGCCTTCGACTGGCGCTACACCCTGGCCGAAAGCGACCTGCCCAAGGTCTGCGGCACCACCCGGCTGGCGGGCCTGGGCGTGGGCTTTCCGATGCTGAACGAGGCACTGTTGGACTTCTCGCTCAAGCTGCCGCTGGAATACAAGCTCAAGGGCCTGAAGCTGCGCTGGTTCTTCAAGGAAGCCCTGCGCGGCTTCCTGCCGGACGAGATTTTGACCAAGAAGAAACAAGGCTTCGGCCTGCCCTTCGGCGTCTGGGCCACCCGCCACGACGGCCTCAGAGCCGTCGCCACCGACTCCCTGAACAGCCTGGCCACCCGCAACATCGTGCGCCCCGAATTCATCCGCAGCCTGCTCACCGAGCGGCTGCAGGAGCACCCTGGCTACTTTGGCGAAATGGTGTGGATTCTGATGATGTTGGAGCAGTGGCTGCAGGCGCACGCGCCTGGGTACAAGATGCCCGCCTAAGGCACACTCTCTTTTTTGACGTCAAAATAAATAGCGGCTGGCGCAGGTAGTACCTGCGCCAGCCGCTATTTTTATGCCTGAAAAATGGGCTTAAATCGGGTCTAAACGCATTTCCGCCGCCCGCGCATGGGCCTGCAGGCCTTCGCCATAGGCCAGCTCGGCGGCGATGCGGCCCAGGGGCTGGGCACCGGCCTGGCTGACTTCGATGAGGCTGCTGCGCTTTTGGAAGTCGTAGACCCCCAGCGGGCTGGAAAAGCGGGCCGTGCCGCTGGTCGGCAGCACGTGGTTGGGTCCGGCGCAGTAGTCGCCCAGGCTTTCGCTGGTGTAGGCACCCAAAAAGATGGCTCCGGCATGTTTGAGCAGCGGTTCCCAACGGTGCGGGTCGGTGCTGCTGACTTCCAAATGCTCGGGGGCGATGCGGTTGCTGATCTCGCAGGCCTCTTCCATGCTGCGGGTGTGGATCAGCGCGCCACGGCCGGTGAGCGACTTGGCGATGATCTCGGCGCGGGGCATCTCGTTCAGCAGGCGGTCGATGCTGGCCTGCACCTGGGCTATGTACGCCGCATCCGGGCACAGCAAGATGCTTTGCGCCAGCTCGTCGTGTTCGGCTTGGCTGAACAGGTCCATCGCCACCCAATCGGGCGGGGTTGTGCCGTCGGCCAGCACCAGGATTTCGCTGGGGCCGGCAATCATGTCGATGCCCACGGTGCCGAAAACGCGGCGCTTGGCCGCTGCCACGTAGGCGTTGCCGGGGCCGGTGATCTTGTGGACGTTGGGGATAGTGGCCGTGCCATAGGCCAGCGCGGCCACGGCCTGCGCGCCGCCGATGGTGTAGGCGCGGGTGACACCGGCCACATAGGCCGCAGCCAGCACCAGCGCGTTCTTTTCGCCACGGGGCGTAGGCACCACCATGATGATCTCGCCGACACCGGCCACGTGCGCGGGGATGGCGTTCATCAGCACGCTGCTGGGGTAGGCGGCCTTGCCACCGGGCACGTAGATGCCCACGCGGTCCAGCGGCGTGACCTTTTGGCCTAAAAGCGTGCCGTCGGCATCGCGGTAGCTCCAGCTCTCGCCCGAGGCCTTTTTCTGCGCCTCGTGGTAGGTGCGGACTCGGGCGGCTGCGGCCTGAAGAGCTTCGCGCTGGGCTGCGGGAATGGTGTCGAAGGCGGCTTTGAGCTCGGCCTGGGTCAGTTCCAGTTCGGCCAGGGTGCTGGCTTGCAAACCGTCAAAGCGATTCGTGTACTCCAGCACCGCCGCGTCGCCGCGCTGCTGCACGTCGGCGAGGATGTCGGCAACGACCTTTTCAATCGCCGTGTCCGCCTCGGCAGACCAGTGCAGGCGGGCTTTGAATTCAGCCTCAAAAGTGCTGCTAGCACTGGATAGACGTGCGGGAGTAGCTACGAAATTCATAGTATTCAGGCGTTAGATCGTTCGGCCACCGCTGCGGCGAAGGCATCGATCATGGCGCGGATGGGGGCCTGCTTGAGCTTGAGCGCGGCTTGGTTGACGACCAGACGCGAGCTGATGTCCATGATGCGTTCCACCTCTTTCAGGTGGTTAGCCCGCAGCGTGTTGCCGGTGGACACCAGATCAACGATGGCATCGGCCAGCCCGGTCAGCGGGGCCAGTTCCATGCTGCCGTAGAGCTTGATCATGTCCACGTGCACGCCCTTGGTGGCAAAAAATTCGCGCGCAATTGCTACATATTTGGTCGCTACCCGCAGGCGCGAACCCTGCTTGACGGCACGTTCGTAGTCAAAGTCGTTGCGCACCGCCACGCTGATGCGGCATTTGGCGATTTGCAGGTCCAGCGGCTGGTACAGACCCTGGCCGCCGTGTTCGATCAGCGTGTCTTTGCCGGTAATGCCCAGATCGGCACCACCGTTTTCCACATAGGTGGGCACGTCGGAGGCGCGCACGATCAGCACGCGCACGCCGGGTTGGTTGGTGTCCAGAATCAGCTTGCGGGATTTTTCGGGGTCGTCCAGCACCTCGATACCGGCGGCGCGCAACAGCGGCAGCGTGTCGTCAAAGATGCGGCCTTTGGACAGGGCTAAGGTGATCATGCTTTCACTCGCTCAATGTCTGCACCGATGCCGCGCAGCTTGGCTTCCATTTGGTCGTAGCCCCGGTCCAGGTGGTAGATGCGGTCCACCACGGTTTCGCCCTCGGCCACAAGGCCGGCGATCACTAGGCTGGCGGAGGCGCGCAGGTCGGTGGCCATGACGGTCGCGCCCGAGAGCTTGGCAATGCCTTCGATGACGGCCACTTTGCCGTCGATCTGGATGTGCGCGCCCAGGCGCACCAACTCGTTGACGTGCATGAAGCGATTTTCAAAAATCGTCTCGGTGACCTTGCTGGGGCCCTGGGCCACACAATTCAGGACCATGAACTGGGCTTGCATATCGGTGGGGAAACCGGGGTATTCGGTGGTGCGAAAGCTCTGTGCCTTGAGGTGCGTGTGGGCCGGGCCAGCCGACTGCACGCGGATGCCGTCGGCCTCGGGGGTCACGGTGACACCGGCGGTGCGCAGCTTGTCGATCACCGCGTCCAGATGGTCGGCGCGGCCTTGCTGCAGCAGCACGTCGCCACCGGTGGCGGCCACGGCGCACAGAAAAGTGCCGGTCTCGATGCGGTCGGCGACGACCTGGTGGGTGCAGCCGTGCAGCTTGTCTACGCCCTGGATGCGGATGCGGTGGGTGCCGTGGCCTTCGATCTTGGCGCCCATCTTGATCAGCATTTCGGCCAAATCGCTGATTTCCGGCTCTTGCGCGGCGTTTTCCAGAATGGTTTCGCCTTCGGCCAGGGTGGCGGCCATGAGGAAGTTCTCGGTGCCGGTCACGGTGACCATGTCGGTGGTGATGTGGCAGCCCTTGAGGCGGGTGCGGCCCGCAGGCAGCTTGGCGATCATGTAGCCGTGCTCGACCACGATCTCGGCCCCCATGGCCTGCATGCCCAGAATGTGCTGGTCCACCGGGCGCGAGCCAATCGCGCAGCCGCCGGGCAGGGACACGGTGGCCTCGCCAAAGCGGGCCAGCAGCGGGCCCAGCGCCAGCACCGAGGCGCGCATGGTTTTGACCAGCTCGTACGGGGCTTCGGGCGACGACAGGTCGCTGGCGTTGAGGGTTACGGAGCCCTCCTCGCTGCGCTCAGCCGTGACACCCATGTTGCGGATCAGCGTGAGCATGGTGGACACGTCTTGCAGGCGTGGCACGTTGGTGAGGGTGACCGGCTCTGCCGTCAACAAAGCGGCGCAAAGTTCGGGCAAGGCGGCGTTTTTGGCACCGGAGATGCGCACCGAACCATGCAGGCTGCGGCCACCGCGGATGAGGAGTTTGTCCATGGAAATCGTTCTAAAAAACTTTATTGGGGCAAGGCTGCCCATTCAGCGGGGGTGTAGGTCTTCATCGACAGCGCATGCACCTCGTCGGTGTGCATCTTGGCACCCAGCGTGGCGTAGACCCGCTGGTGGCGCTGGATGGCACGCCGGCCTTCGAATTCAGCCGAGACGATGGTGGCGTACCAGTGGCGGCCATCGCCTTCCAGGGCGATGTGCTCACAGGGCAGGTGCGCCTGGATGATGGTTTGGAGTTCTTCAGCAGTCATTTTTTTGTTATCCGCGGATTTTGTAGCCGATGCGCAAGAGGTTCACCGTGATGGCGCTCACCACCACCAGGGCCGAGCCGACGATGCCCAGGCTGAGCCAGGGCGACACGTCGCTCACGCCAAAGAAGCCGTAGCGGAAGCCGTCGATCATGTAGAAAAACGGGTTCAGGTGGCTCACGGTTTGCCAGAAAGGCGGCAGGGAATGGATGGAATAGAACACGCCGCTCAAAAAGGTCATGGGCATGATCACGAAGTTCAGGAACGCCGCCATCTGGTCAAATTTTTCAGCCCACAGCCCGGCAACAATACCCAGCGTGCCCAGCAAAGCCGCACCCAGCACCGCAAACACGATGATCCACACGGGAGCCACAAAGCTGGCACCGGTGAAGATGGCCGTAACGGCAAACACGCCCGCGCCTACCAGCAGGCCACGCGCCACCGCCGAGCCCACGTAGGCCCAGAACCAGTCCCAGTGCGACAGGGGAGAGAGCAGCACAAACACCAGGCTGCCCATGATCTTGCTTTGGATCAGCGACGACGAGCTGTTGGCAAAGGCGTTTTGCAGCACGCTCATCATCACCAAGCCGGGCACTAAAAAGGCGGTGTAGTTGACCGTGCCGTAGACCAGGGCCTTGCCTTCGAGCACGTGGCCGAAGATCAACAGGTACAGCACGGCGGTCAGCACCGGCGCGCCCACAGTCTGGAAGCCGACCTTCCAGAAGCGCAACGATTCTTTGTATAAAAGGGTTTGCCAGCCGGTCATGCTTGTGCCTCAGTGGCGGTGTAGCCGTTGGTCATCACATCTAAAAATACGTCTTCGAGGTCGGCCTTGCGGATCTCCACGTCTTCGGCAGTCAAACCGGCTTCGCGCACGGCCGCCAGATAGCGTTCGATCTCGGCAGCGTTGTGTGCGGGGAACTGCACGATGCGGCCTGTAATGCGGGCCTGCTGCGCCAGAGCACTAGGTAGTTCGCTATCCACTTTGAAGCGCAGCACATTGCTGGAGGCATTTTTCAACAACTCGCTGGTGCGGTCCAGCGCGACGATGCGGCCTTTTTTCAGCATGGCGATGCGCGAGCACAGAGCCTCAGCCTCTTCCAGGTAATGGGTAGTGAGCAGCACCGTGTGGCCTTGCTTGTTGAGTTTGGCGATGAACTGCCACAGGGTCTGGCGCAGTTCCACGTCCACCCCGGCGGTGGGCTCGTCCAGCACAATGACCGGCGGCTTGTGCACCAAGGCCTGGGCCACCAGCACGCGGCGCTTCATGCCGCCGGAGAGCTGGCGCATGTTGGCGTTGGCTTTGTCGGCCAGGCCCAGGCTTTCCAGCAGCTCGTCGATCCAGGCATCGTTGTTCTTCACGCCAAAGTAGCCGGACTGGATGCGCAACGCCTCGCGGACGTTGAAAAACGGGTCGAACACCAGCTCTTGCGGCACCACGCCGAGCTGGCGGCGGGCCAGGGCGTAGTCCTTGGCCACGTCGTGTCCGTGCACCATCACCTTGCCA
Source organism: Rhodoferax sp. (assembly GCF_039922535.1). Taxonomy (GTDB): domain Bacteria; phylum Pseudomonadota; class Gammaproteobacteria; order Burkholderiales; family Burkholderiaceae_C; genus Rhodoferax_B. The sequence goes on from NZ_JBDTEM010000147.1 coordinate 57,175, forward strand.
CCGGTGGCGCGGTTCAAGCCCGCCAGAATACTGATCAGCGTGGTTTTACCCGCGCCATTGGGGCCAAGCAGGCCAAAAAACTCCCCCTGCGCGATGTCGAAGCTGACGCTGTCGAGGGCAGTGAGAGAGGGTTTTTGGGAGCCGCGGGGGCTGGGGTAGGTCTTGGAGACCTTCTGGAAGGATATGGCGGGCATGGGGCAGTGATTTTAACGGTTGGCCCCGGCACCACCCCCGCAAGGGATTTAGGCCCGGATCCGGTCCAAAGCCCGCTGCAGATGCTGCACCGTACGCGCCACCTTGTGCAGTTTCTCCAAGCCAAACATGCCTATACGAAAGCTTTGGAACGCTGTCCCTTTGTCGCACTGCAGTGGCACCCTGGCGGCGGTTTGCAGGCCCTGGCCGATGAACTTGTGGGCGACTGGATACCAAACCAGCTGGATTTGCCAGCCGCTCGGTGGACATTGATTACTTGTGAGGGCCCTTGCCCGCGCCATCAGGCGGCGGGCAAAAGCTCGGCCACGCCGTACAAACCCGCCAAGGCGGCCAGCCGCTGGGGCAAGCCACGCACCGCAAACGAACGGCCCAGGCTGGCGCTCTCACGGCGGCATGCCAGCAAAACGGCCAGGGCCGACGAATCAAACCGGGACAGCGCAGTCGCGTCCACTACCACCGCCGTGCCGGTCTGAGAGCGCAAGCCCTGCACCAGCGTGCGCAGCGAGGCGGTGGCCTGGGCGTGGGTCAGCTCGGCGGGCAGAACAAGCATGTTATTTTTTAGCGTTGGCTTGGTTGCGCGCGGCCAGACTGGCGATCAGGCCGTCCACGCCCTTGGCGTTGATCTCGCTGGCGAACTGGCTGCGGTAGGTTTCTACCAGCCACACGCCCAGCACGTTCAGGTTGAAGATCTTCCAGCCCGCGCCGTCTCCGGGAGTTTTCTCCAGCCGGTAGTCGAGCTGAACCGGGTCACCACGGCCTTTGACTTCGGTGCGCACCAATACTTCTTTGTCGTCTGGCGACGCGCGGAAGGGCTTCATGCTGATTTCCTGGTCACTGGTGACCTGGGCCAGAGCGCCAGAATAGGTGCGGACCAGCAGGGTCTTGAACTCGTCTTGCAGCTTCTTTTGCTGCTCAGGCGTGGCCTGGCGCCAGCCGGGGCCGACTGCCGAGGCCGTCATGCGCTGGAAGTTCACGTTCGGCATGATCTTGGTGTCCACCAAAACCATGATCTTGCTGACATTACCCTGCTGCAGGGTTTTGTCGGCCTTGATGGTGTCCAGCACCTCGGTGGAGATGCGCTTGACCAGCGCGTCGGGCGCTTCGTCGGCAGCCATGGCCCCCATCGACGTGACAGCCGCCACAGTAAACAGCAAACCGGCGGCCAACTGGCCTAATAAACGACGTTTCATACACACTTTCTCGGCGGGAATCCCGCATTGCAATAATGGAAATGGCCACCTACAGGTTGACGCAAAGGCGGCGGTTACAAGCCCGCTTTGCACAGTGCTTACACAGCAGCGTGCGAACCTGGGGGCTTATTTGGCTGCATCAGGTACGGGCAGATCGGGCGGGTTGCCGTCGTACACCTCGCTGCGGCGCACCTGCAGGTAGAAGTCGCGGGTAAAGCTGTATTTGTCCAATGCGGCCTCGTCCAGCACCGCGCCTGCGCGCAGCAGATTGGCACGGATGTTGATCAGGTTCAGGCCCGTCAAACGGTCGCGGTCGCCCGAGTGGGGCACGGCGTTGAGCGCGTTACCCTGCATGTCGACGGGCAGCGCAGCCGTATCGCGCACGGTCGATGGCCCCAGCAGCGGCAGCACCAGGTACGGCCCCGACGGCACGCCCCACACGCCCAGCGTCTGGCCGAAATCTTCTTTATGGCGCTCCAGCCCCATATCGGTGGCCAGGTCAAAAACGCCGCCTATGCCAAACACGGTGTTAATACTGAAGCGCATCCAGCTTTCCGCCGCCGCCCGGCCCTTGAACTGCAAGGCGTTGTTGGCGGTGCTCCAAACATCCCCCAGGTTGGAGAAGAAATTGGTCACCCCCTGGCGCACCAGCGACGGCGTGACATAGGTGTAGGCCTTGGCCACGGGCTTGACCACGGCGTTGTCCACCACCTCGTTGAAGCCGAAGATCTGGCGGTTCATGGGCTCCAGCGGATCACGCGGATTGGCCTGGGGGCCGGTCGCGCAACCAGAAATAAGGACAAAAATGCCTGCAGCGGAGGTAAGGGTTGCGTATCTAGCTATATTTTTCATAGTATTTAATGGAGTGGACTCCACCGTCATTTTTTAGCGGGTGCAGCAGCGGAGGCATCTGGGCCATCGGCGGCCTTGCTGTATAAAAACTGGCTGATCAAATTCTCGAGTACCACCGCCGACTGCGTGGCCGAAATCGTATCGCCCGCCACCAGATTCTTCGCGTCAGCACCGGCTTCGATGCCCACATACTGCTCACCCAGCAAACCACTGGTCAGAATCTTCAGCGAACTGTCTTTGGGGAAAGCGTAGCGTGGGTCCATGGACAACGCCACCCGGGCCTGGAAGCTTTTGTCATCAAAAGTGATGTTATCCACACGGCCCACCACCACCCCGGCGCTTTTCACCGCGGCTTTGGGTTTCAGACCACCGATGTTGTCGAACTTGGCGCTGACGGTGTAGCCGGTTTGGAAGTTCAGAGACAGTAAGTTAGCCGACTGCAGGGCCAGGAACAGCAGGGCTGCTGCGCCCAGCAGTACAAACAAACCCACCCAGATATCGTTTTTGGAACGTTGCATAGAACTGCCTTAAATAGAGAACATCGTGGCGGTGAGCAAGAAGTCCAACGCCAGCACCGCCAGCGAAGCCACTACCACCGTGCGCGTGGTCGCGCGGGACACACCTTCGGGCGTGGGCTGGGCTTCATAGCCCTGCAGCAGCGCCACAAAGCTGACGGTAATGCCGAACACCACACTTTTCACCACGCCGTTGCCCACATCCTTCCAGACATCGACACCACCCTGCATCTGGCTCCAGAACGAGCCAGAGTCGATGCCGATCATCACCACGCCGACCACGTAGCCGCCCAGAATGCCCACTGCACTGAACAGTGCCGCCAGCAAAGGTAGCGTAATCACGCCGGCCCAAAAACGCGGGGCCAAAATGCGGCGCACCGGATCTACCGCCATGATTTCCATGGCGCTAAGCTGCTCGCCCGCCTTCATCAAACCAATGCCCGCCGTGAGCGAGGTCCCGGCCCGCCCGGCAAACAGCAACGCGGTGACGACCGGACCCAATTCGCGTACCAGGCTCAAGGCCACCAGCAAACCTAGCGCCTCCGCCGAACCGTAGCGCTGCAGGGTGTAATAGCCTTGCAGACCCAGCACAAAGCCAACGAACAGGCCCGACACGCTGATCAACGCGAGTGAATAATTGCCCAAAAAGTGGATCTGGTCGCGTACCAAACCAAAACGGCGCATCGTCGGCCCAAACAACCCTACCAGCCGTACAAACAGCCGCGTGGCAGCACCCACATCGGCCAGCTTGGAGCGCAGCGCAAAACCTACGTCGGACGGCTTGTACCAACTCATGGCCGACCTCCGGGCACCGGCAGGCCCGCGCCAAAATCCTGCTCCACCGTGGGGCCAGGGTAGTGGAAGCGCACAGGGCCATCGGGCAGCGCGTGGATGAATTGGTGCACCAGCGGGTCGGTGCTGTTGCGCACTTCGTCTGGCGTGCCTTGGGCGGCGATTTTGCCGTTGGCCAAAATCACCACCTTGTCGGCAATATGGAAGGTTTCGTCCAGGTCGTGCGACACGACGATGCTGGTCAGGCCCATGGTGTCGTTCAGTTCGCGGATCAGCCGAGCGGCGGTGCCCAGTGCGATCGGGTCCAGCCCGGCAAAGGGTTCGTCGTACATCACCAACTCCGGGTCCAGCGCGATGGTGCGGGCCAGGGCTACGCGCCGGGCCATGCCGCCCGAGACCTCGCTGGGCATCAGGTCGCGCGCGCCGCGCAGGCCGACCGCACCCAGCTTCATCAGCACGATGTCGCGCACCAGCGCCTCGGACAAATCGGTGTGTTCGCGCAGCGGAAACGCCACGTTGTCAAACACCGACATGTCGGTAAACAGAGCCCCAAACTGGAACAGCATGCCCATGCGACGGCGCGCGGCGTACCAGCCCGCCTGGTCGAACTGGGCTACGTTTTGGCCGTCCAGCAGCAACTCGCCTTTTTGCGGCGTGATCTGCCCGCCAATCAGCCGCAGTACCGTGGTCTTGCCGCCGCCCGAAGCCCCCATCAATGCCGTGACCTTACCGCGCGGAATGCTCAGCGTGATGCCGTCCAGCACCGGACGCTCTCCGTACCCGAAGGTGAGCTGGCGGATGTCAACAAGGTTGTCAGAAGCAGAGGAGGTCATAAAAAAACAAAAGCCGGAACGCTTCCGGCTTTTGCATGATAAAGGATAGTCTCGCTATTTACCCTTACTGTGTCGCAAAATACAAACATACTTGCATGTATGTTTAAAAGCACCCACCCAATTTTCATGCTATTTATTTAAGAGCCTCTTATGCAAGCTCAATATGCGCTAGCGGCCAAAAAAGCATCCAACTTCCACCATGCCACCTCTTCCAGAACAGCGCAGAACTGGCTCCGCCAGGCTGCTGCTGTTGCTCCCTGCTTGTCATATCGGTTTTTCAAACCGATATGAGGGGGGTTGGCGAAAGAAGCGAAGCTCTGCAGACTGGGGGTTTACCTAGGAAGGTCGCTAAAACCCATCAGGAACTCATCCACGGCACGGGCAGCCTGGCGGCCTTCGCGGATCGCCCAGACGACCAGCGACTGGCCCCGGCGGATGTCGCCCGCGGCAAACACCTTGGGCACATTGGTGGCGTAGCCGCCGCTGAACTCGGTGTGCGCCTTGGCGTTGCCACGGGCATCTTTCTCGATGCCGAAGGCATCCAGCACGTTGGCCACAGGGCTGACGAAACCCATGGCCAGCAGCACCAGGTCGGCCTTCATGACGACTTCGGTGCCGGGGATTTCGACCAGCTTGCCGTCTTTGAACTCGACGCGCACGGTCTTCAGGCCGGTAACCTTGCCTTTTTCTCCGATGAATTCCTTGGTGGAAATGGCGAATTCGCGCTCGCAGCCTTCCACGTGGCTGGAGCTGGTGCGCAGCTTGATCGGCCAGTAAGGCCAGGTCATGGGGCGGTTTTCTTCCTCCGGGGGCTGGGGCATCACCTCGAACTGGGTCACGCTGGTCGCGCCGTGGCGGTTGCTGGTGCCCACGCAGTCGCTGCCGGTGTCGCCACCACCAATCACGATGACGCTCTTGCCATCGGCGCGCAACTGGGCCTTGACCTTGTCACCCGCGTTGACCTTGTTTTGCTGGGGCAGGAATTCCATCGCGAAATGGATGCCGTCCAGCTCGCGGCCCGGCACAGGCAGGTCGCGCGATTGCTCGGCACCGCCGGTGAGGATGACCGCGTCAAAGTCTTTTTGCAGCTGCTCGGGGGTGATGGTTTCCTTGGCCCAGTTGGTGACCTTGGAGCCCTTGCCCAGCGGGTCTTTGGCCGCGCCCACCATCACGCCGGTGCGGAAGGTCACACCCTCGGCCTGCATCTGTTCGACACGGCGGTCGATGTGGCTCTTTTCCATCTTGAAGTCGGGGATGCCGTAGCGCAGCAGCCCGCCGATGCGGTCGTTCTTTTCGAACAGCGTCACGTCATGGCCCACGCGCGCCAGTTGCTGGGCGGCTGCCAGGCCGGCAGGGCCGGAGCCGACCACGGCCACTTTTTTGCCGGTCTTGTGCTTGGCGACGCGCGGCTGGACCCAGCCCTCGTCCCACGCGCGGTTGATGATGGCGTGCTCGATGGACTTGATGCCCACCGGCAGGTCGTTCACGTTCAGCGTGCAGGCCGCCTCGCAGGGTGCGGGGCAGATGCGGCCGGTGAACTCGGGGAAGTTGTTGGTGCTGTGCAGCACCGCGATGGCGTTCTGCCAGTCGCCGCGGTAGACCAGATCGTTGAAGTCCGGAATGATGTTGTTGACCGGGCAACCGTTGTTGCAGAACGGAATGCCGCAGTCCATGCAGCGCGCGCCCTGGATCTTGGCCTGTGCATCGTCGAGACCGACGACGAACTCTTTGTAGTGCTTGACGCGCTCGGCGGCGGGCTTGTAGCCCTCTTCGAGCCGCCCGTATTCCATGAAGCCTGTGACTTTACCCATGATTCGTTCCTATTCTTTACTTCGCTTGGCCTTACTTGGCAGGCACGGCTTCATTTTTAATAGCTGCTTGTGCAGATGCTGCCTGCGCTAGAGCCACTTTTCGTGCATGCATTTCGCCCAGGGCACGTTGGTACTCCAGCGGGAACACCTTGACGAACTTGCCACGGGCTTCGGCCCAGGTGTCGAGCAGGTCACGGGCGCGCTTGCTACCGGTCCAGCGGTTGTGGTCTTCCAGCAGCTTCTTGAGCTGGGCTTCGTCGGTCTGGCCGTTGTGCCATTGGTCGGCCACGCCCAGGCCTTGTTGCTCGCCCGAGGGCAGCACGCGCTCCAGCGACACCATGGCCATGTTGCAGCGCTTGGCGAAATGGCCGTCTTCGTCGTACACGTAGGCGATACCGCCGCTCATGCCCGCCGCAAAGTTACGGCCGGTCTTGCCCAAAATCAGCGCCGTGCCGCCGGTCATGTACTCGCAACCGTGGTCGCCCGTGCCTTCCACCACCGTGGTGGCACCCGACAGGCGCACTGCAAAGCGCTCGCCGGCCACGCCGCTGAAGAAGGATTCGCCGCTGGTCGCGCCGTACATCACCGTGTTGCCGACGATGGTGTTCTGCGTAGCCACGCCACGGAAGTCGATGCTGGGGCGCACCACGATACGGCCACCGCTCAGGCCCTTGCCGGTGTAGTCGTTGGCATCGCCAATCAGGTACAGCGTGATGCCGTTGGCCAGGAAGGCGCCAAACGACTGGCCGCCCGTGCCTTCGAGCTGGATGCGGATGGTGTCGTCCGGCAGGCCTTCGGGGCGCACCTTGGTCAGCGCACCCGAGAGCATGGCCCCCAGCGAACGGTTGACGTTGCGCGCCACTTCCATGAACTTAACCTTTTCGCCGCGCAGGATGGCGGGCTGCGATTTCTCGATCAGCACGTTGTCCAGCGATTTTTCCAGGCCGTGCTCTTGGTTTTGCACGTGGTAGCGCGGCACATCGGCGGGCACATTGGGCTGGGCGAACAGACGGTTGAAGTCCAGGCCGCTGGCCTTCCAGTGGGCAATGCCCTTGCGGGTGTCCAGCAGGTCGGCACGGCCAATCAGGTCGTCGAACTTGCGGATGCCCAGCTGGGCCATGATCTGGCGCACTTCTTCGGCGATGAAGAAGAAGAAGTTCACCACGTGCTCGGGCTTGCCCTGGAATTTCTTGCGCAGCACCGGGTCTTGCGTGGCCACACCCACGGGGCAGGTGTTCAAGTGGCATTTGCGCATCATGATGCAGCCTTCCACCACCAGCGGTGCGGTGGCGAAGCCGAATTCATCGGCACCTAGCAGCGCGCCGATGGCGACATCGCGGCCGGTCTTCATCTGGCCGTCGGCCTGCACCCGCACACGGCCGCGCAGGCGGTTCAGCACCAGCGTCTGCTGGGTTTCGGCCAGGCCGATTTCCCACGGACCACCGGCATGCTTGATGGACGACCAGGGTGATGCCCCCGTGCCGCCGTCATGCCCGGCGATCACGATGTGGTCGCTCTTGCACTTGGTCACGCCCGCGGCAATAGTACCCACGCCCACTTCGGACACCAGCTTGGTGCTGATGCTGGCGTGCGGTGCCACGTTCTTCAGATCGTGGATCAGCTGGGCCAAATCTTCAATCGAATAGATGTCGTGGTGCGGTGGGGGCGAAATCAGGCCCACGCCTGGCACCGAGTGGCGCAGCTTGCCGATGTACTCAGACACCTTGCCGCCGGGCAGTTGACCGCCCTCGCCCGGCTTGGCACCCTGGGCCATCTTGATCTGGATCTGGTCGCTGGACACCAGGTATTCGGCGGTGACACCAAAGCGGCCAGAAGCCACCTGCTTGATGCGCGAACGCAGCGAGTCGCCGTCTTGCAGCGGGTAGTTCACGGTTTCCACGACTTCAGGGCCAATGATCTCGCGCAGGGTTTGGCCTTGCTTGATCGGGATGCCCTTGAGCTCCTGGCGGTAGCGGTTGGAATCCTCGCCGCCTTCGCCGGTGTTGCTCTTGCCGCCAATGCGGTTCATGGCTACGGCCAGGGTGGTGTGGGCTTCGGTAGAGATCGAGCCCATCGACATGGCGCCGGTGGCGAAGCGCTTGACGATTTCTTTCGCCGACTCAACTTCTTCCACCGGAATGGCCTTGGCCGGGTCGATCTTGAACTCGAACAGGCCGCGCAGGGTCATGTGGCGACGGCTTTGGTCGTTGATGAGCTGGGCGTACTCTTTGTAGGTATTCCAGTTGTTGGCGCGGGTGCTGTGCTGCAGCTTGGCAATGGCATCGGGTGTCCACATGTGTTCTTCGCCGCGCACGCGCCAAGCATATTCACCGCCGGCGTCGAGCATGGTGTCGAGCACCGGGTCGTCGCCAAAGGCGGCCTTGTGCATGCGCAGGGCTTCTTCGGCGATTTCGAACACGCCAATGCCTTCCACGCGGCTGGAGGTGCCGGTGAAGTACTTGGAGACGGTCTCCTGGTTCAGGCCAATCACCTCGAACAACTGCGCACCGCAGTAGCTCATGTAGGTGGACACGCCCATCTTGGACATGATCTTGGACAGACCTTTGCCGATGGCCTTGACGTAGTTGTAGATGGCCTTGTCGGGCGACAGCGCGCCGCTCAAATCCTTGTGCAGGTCGGCCAGGGTTTCCATCGCCAGGTAGGGGTGGATGGCTTCGGCACCGTAGCCCGCCAGCACGCCAAAGTGGTGTACTTCGCGGGCGGTACCGGTTTCCACCACCAGGCCGGTGGTGGTGCGCAGGCCCAGGGTCACCAGATGCTGGTGCAAGGCGCTGCTGGCCAACAGGGCGGGGATGGCGATTTGGGTGGCGCTGACGTTGCGGTCGCTGACGATGAGGATGTTTTTACCGCCCTTGATCGCGTCCACCGCTTCGGCGCACAGCGAGGCCAGCTTGGCCTCTACGCCGGCCTTACCCCAGGCGGCGGGGTAGGTGATGTCCAGCGTGTGGCTGCGGAACTTGCCGTGGGTGTGGCGCTCGATATCGCGCAGCTTGGCCATGTCGGCAAAGTCGAGGATAGGCTGGGTCACTTCCAGCCGCATCGGCGGGTTCACCTGGTTGATGTCCAGCAGGTTGGGCTTGGGGCCGATGAAGGACACCAGGGACATGACGATGGCTTCGCGGATCGGGTCGATCGGCGGGTTCGTCACCTGGGCGAACATCTGGCGGAAGTAGTTGTACAGCGGCTTGTTCTTGTCGCTGAGCACGGCCAGGGGGCTGTCGTTGCCCATGGAGCCAATGCCCTCTTCCCCGGCCTGGGCCATGGGGGACAGCAGGAACTTGATGTCTTCCTGGGTGTAGCCAAAGGCCTGCTGGCGGTCGAGCAGAGCGGTACTGCTTACTGTGGCGGCAGCGGCATCAGCGGGCACGTTGTCGAGCTTGATGCGCAGGTTGTCGATCCACTGCTTGTAGGGCTTGGTGTTGACGATGTTGGCCTTGAGCTCGTCATCGTCGATCATGCGGCCCTGTTCCAGGTCGATCAGGAACATCTTGCCGGGCTGCAAACGCCATTTGCGCACGATCTTGTTTTCGGGCACCGGCAGCACGCCGGACTCGGAGGCCATGATGACCAGGTCGTCGTCGGTCACGCAGTAGCGCGAAGGACGCAGGCCGTTGCGGTCCAGCGTGGCACCGATCTGGCGGCCATCGGTGAAGACGATGGAGGCCGGGCCGTCCCAGGGCTCCATCATCGCGGCGTGGTACTCGTAGAAGGCGCGGCGGCGCTCGTCCATCTGGGTGTGCTGCTCCCAGGGCTCGGGGATCATCATCATCACGGCCTGGCTGATGGGGTAGCCGGCCATTGTCAGCAACTCCAGGCAGTTGTCGAAGGTGGCGGTATCGGACTGGCCGGGGAAGCTGATGGGGTAGAGCTTGCCCAGGTCGGCCGCCAGCACCGGCGAAGCCATCACGCCTTCGCGGGCCTTCATCCAGTTGTAGTTGCCCTTGACGGTGTTGATTTCCCCGTTGTGCGCCACATAGCGATAGGGATGGGCCAGCGGCCACTCGGGGAAGGTGTTGGTGGAGAAGCGTTGGTGCACCAGACCTATTGCCGAGATACAGCGCTCGTCGGACAAGTCCTTGTAGTACACACCGACCTGGTCTGCCAGCAGCAGGCCCTTGTAGATCACCGTGCGGCTGGACATGCTGGGCACATAATACTCTTTGCTGTGCTTGAGCTTCAGGTTCTGGATGTTGGCGCTGGCGGTTTTGCGGATCACGTACAGCTTGCGCTCCAGCGCGTCCTGCACGATGACATCGTCGCCGCGGCCAATGAAGATTTGCTTGAGCAACGGCTCGGTCTTGCGCACCGTGGGCGACATCGGCATATCTTTATCCACCGGCACATCGCGCCAGCCCAAGAACACCTGGCCTTCGGCCTTGATGGCGCGTTCCATCTCTTGCTCGCAGGCCTGGCGGGAGGCGTGCTCTTTGGGTAAGAAGATCATGCCGACACCGTATTCACCGGCGGGTGGCAGGGTCACGCCCTGCTTGGCCATTTCTTCGCGATAGAGCGCGTCGGGGATCTGGATCAAGATACCCGCGCCGTCGCCCATGAGTTTGTCGGCACCCACGGCACCCCGGTGATCGATGTTTTCCAGGATCTTGAGCGCCTGGGTCACGATATCGTGGCGCTTTTCGCCCTTGATATGGGCTACAAAACCCAGACCGCAAGCGTCATGCTCGTTGCTGGAGGAATACAAACCGTGGTCTTTGAGATACTGGATCTCGGCAGCCGTTGTCATGGCGCTCTCCTATATTGGTAGGACTTGCGCAGCGCTCTACGAGTCTTGCGGAAATCCTGGGTGTTTCGCGGGGAATCGAAGCATAAACCACAGCAACAACAGTGCCAAGCAGAATAATAGGGGTCAGATTCCAATTAATTATTGACTAGACTGCCAAGTATTTAAATGGGGACACATTAAAAACAATAGCTGCTCCCGCAATTTGCATTTGCGCTAGCGACCCTTTTTACTAAGACTTTGGGCTCAAAAATGGCCTGCCTGCGCTCGCCTTGGCCACACGGCGCTCGGTTCTTTTTTGTAAATCCGCCACAAAATCTGCATCGCCCAAAGCCCAGCCGCGCAAGGCCGACTGGGTCAGTTGCTGCTGTTGCTCCTCGGTGATGCCTGCATGCACCAATTTGGCGTAGGCCTCTTCGCGTGCAAACGGCGTGTTGCCCAGCGCCCACCACAGCGGGTGCGGCGTAACCAGTTTGTCGGCCCGCTGGCCCATGTGGTGGCAATAACTGGACCAGGCGTAGTCGCGCGGATCGGCCACCAGCCCGGCCCGCACCGGGTTCAGGTCGATATAGGCCATGCAGGCCAGCAGGTAGCGGTCGGTTTGCACCAGGGTCGATTTGTAGCGCCCCTCCCACAGGGTGCCACTGCGGCCCTGCGCATCGTTGAAGTACCGCACATAGCTGCGGCCTACCGCCTGCATCATCTGCGGCAGTCCCTCGGCCGTAGTGGGTGTGGCCAGCAGGTGGAAATGGTTGGTCATCAGCACATAAGCATGGACCTGCACTCCGAACTTCTTGGCGTTTTCGGTCAGCAGACCCAGCAGCAACGCGTAGTCGCCCGGGCTGGCAAAGATGGGCTGGCGGTTGTTGCCACGCTGGATCACGTGGTGGGGGTAGCCGGGGACGGTGAGACGGGGAAGGCGGGCCATGGGCGCAATGTGGTTGTGGATGCGCGATATTAATCGTGGTAATGGGGTTCTGACCCCTATTTTTCTTTACGCAAGATTACGGGGGCGATGTCACCCAGCAGGGCGGGCGGCAGGTTATGGGTGGGACACTTTTAACGATTCCACTGGGAGATATCCATGGCTTTTCGCCCCACTCTGGCTGCACTGGCAGCCCTTTTAGGCGCTGCGGCGTTGTCCGGCTGCGTGGTGGCACCACCCCGCCAGCAGGTGGTGTACCGCACAGCCCCCGCCCCGCAGGTGCAAAACGAAGTGATTTACACCGAGGTAGCACCACCGCCTCCGCAACAGGAAGTGATTGGTGTGGCTCCGGCAGGCTATTTCTGGCTCTCGGGTGCCTGGTTTTGGGAAGGTGGACGGCATGTGTGGCACCCTGGGCATTGGGAAGCACACCGCCCCGGCTACCAGTGGACACCCCACCAGTGGGTGCAGACGGGCCACGGCTGGCAAATGCACGGCGGCTTCTGGGCGCAGCGCCGGTAGGTTTACGGAAGTTCGCGGCCCCGCGCGGCCTCGTATAGCCGGTACCACTCGCCCCGGCTGAGCGACACCTCGGTGGCCTGCGCGCAGGCACGGATACGCTGAGGGTCGGTAGTACCCACCACTGGCTGGATGCGCGCCGGATGCTGCATCAGCCAGGCCAACACCACCGCCTCGGCGGCCACGCCATGGGCTTGCGCCAGTTGCTGGACGTACTCCGCTGCCCGGTCCACGGCAGGTGGCGCATCGGTTGGCGCGGCACCGCTAAACCAGCCGCGTGCCAAGGCCCCCCAGGCCTGCAACTGCAGGCCGTGCTGCTGGGCGTATTCCAGCATACCGTCCCAAGCCAAATGGGATACGCCTTGCCCGTCGTTGAAGCAGGTACCTGCCTCCAGCCAGTCGCGCTTGAGCAGGCTCATCTCCAACTGGTTCGCCACCAGCGGCTCGTCCAGCGCCCGCTGCAACCCGCCCACCTGCGCGGCATGCATATTCGACACCCCCAAGAAGCGGGCCTTGCCTGCGGCCTTGATCTGCTGCCAGGCCTGGGCCACCTCGGCGGGCTGCATGAGCGGGTCGGGACGGTGCAAGATCAACACGTCCAGATAATCGGTCTGCAATCTGCGCAGGCTCTCGTCCACGCTGGCCACGATGTGTTGCGACGACAGGTCGTAGCGCTTAGGGCCTTGCGTATCGGCAAAGCGGATACCGCATTTGGACTGCAGTAACAGGCCTTGCCGCAGCGACGGCTTGCGCTGGAACATCCGACCAAAACTCTCTTCGGCCTTGCCCATCGTGTAGATGTTGGCGTGGTCAAACAGGGTGATACCCGCCTCCAAAGCGGCCTCGGTGGCGGCCTGGGCCTTGTCAACGTCTGCCTCGCTCAGCGGTTGCGCGTCCCAGCCGCCGCCCAGGCCCATGCAGCCCAGCACCAGCGCGCTGGCCTGTGGCAGGTAGCGCTGTAGCGGCACAGCGGGGAACTTGGTGGTGCGATCAAACATGGTCGGGCAACTTAAAACGGGTTTGCAACAGGGAAGACAGGCCAAATTCGGCCAGCAGGGCCGTCAGCCGTTCGGCCGCCGTGCGCTTCTTTTGGCCGGTGTGCTTGGCGATGATCAGCTCGTTTTTCATGCTGTGCTCCCAGCCGACCAGCTCGGTCACCGTGACCTGGTAGCCCCAGGCCTCCAGGTACAGGCAGCGCAGCACGTTGGTGATCTGGCTGCCCATTTCGCGGGTGTGCAGCGGGTGCCGCCAGAGTTCGGACAAGGGCGTTTTGCTGCCGTTCAGGGCCTTGTTCTGGCGCAGGCAGGCTGCCACCTCGGCCTGGCAGCAGGGCACCAGCACCATGGCGCGGGCGTTCTTTTCCAGGCCAAAAGCAATCGCGTCGTCGGTGGCGGTGTCGCAGGCGTGCAGGGCCGTGACCACGTCAATGCGTTCGGGGAGCAGGGCCGACTGGGTAGATTCGGCCACGCTCAGGTTCAGGAAGGACATGCGGTCAAAACCCAGGCGCGCCGCCAGTTCTTGCGACTTGGCTACCAGCTCCGCGCGCGTCTCGATGCCGTAGATATGACCACCGCCTCCGGCTTGGCCCGCGCCCAGGGCTTTGAAGTACAGGTCGTAGACGATAAAGCCCAGGTAGGACTTGCCGGCACCGTGGTCGGCCAAAGTCAGGCCGGTGCTGCTGGCGGGTAACTCACCGAGCAATTTTTCGATGAATTGGAACAGGTGGTAGACCTGCTTGAGCTTGCGCCGCGAGTCTTGGTTGAGCTTGCCGTCGCGGGTCAGGATGTGCAGCTCTTTGAGCAGCTCGACCGACTGGGCGGGGTCGATTTCAGGTGGCAGCGTGGAGGCGACCGGCATCTTACTTTTGGGGGTCTTCATCGGGCGATTTTCCCACGCCCAGCGCGCCCCAGCCGCCCTGCCCCAGTTCTTCCAGAGTTCGCATGTTGCGCTCAAAAATCATTTCGGCATCCGGGAAGGCGGCCACGGCACGGTCGATGCTGGCCTCGCGCAGCAGGTGCAGGCAAGGGTACGGCGCGCGGTTGGTGTAGTTGGTGATGTCGTCCGCGTCGGTGCCGCCAAACTGGAAGTCGGGGTGGAAGCTGGCGATCTGCACCGTGCCTTGCAGCTTCATTTTTCGCAGCAGTTTGTCGGCTACGCCCAGAAAGTCGTTGTAGTCCCAAAAATCGACCAATACGTATGGTGCTATCAAAAGCGTAGTATCCCGCGCAGATGGGTCCTGCGCTAGAAGCGCATTTAGCTCATAAATCAAATCTTGCCGCAGAGCCTCGGTATCGGTAGCGGCGCTGACGGCGTAGTGGATCAGGCCCTTGGTGTGCACGGCTTTGGCGAAGGGGCACAGGTTCAGGCCGATCACGGCGCGCTCCAGCCAGCGCCGCATGTCGTCTATCACGGTAGCGTCGGACACCATGGCTTAGCGCAAGAAGCGGCTGGGCTGGCCCACCAGCAGGCGGGCCAGTTCGTCCAGTACGCCGGGGTTGATGTCGGTGGTAGCCAACTGGGTGGTCTGCACCTCGAAACCGGTAGCGTTGCTGATGCGGAACGCGAAGCTGCACTGGTCGTGGTCGGGGGTGATGCGCACGCTGCCCAGCAGCTCGGTGGTGTACTCAAAACGGATGGCCAGCAGCTTGTTGGTGTCGGGGTGGCGCTGTTCCAGCCGCTCGTGCTTCAAGTGGCCTAGCGCCAGCCGGGCTTCGACACGCTCCAGCTCCGGCGGAAAGTTGACGCTCACCGCCGCCTTCACGGGTGGGCCCACCTGGGGCAGCACGCGCCAGCCCATGCCGATGTAATCCGTCACATCCACACCGCCCATGTGGTGCAGGCGCTTTTGCCGCACATCGCAGCGAAAGTCCGCCATCTTCATCGCCGGCCAAGGGGTTTTGCCGTCTAGGGTGAAGGCGGGCGCGGGCGGCGCGATGACGTTGAGCTGCTGGGCCAAATCTGCCAAGTAGTTGGCCACCGTACGGCACGCAGCTTCGGTTTGCGCCACGCGGGCCTCGGCCGATAGCTGGGCGGCAGTTTGCTGGTTGCGCAGCGCGTGGGCCTGGGTTTTGAGTTGGTTCAGAAAGCTCACGGGATGTCTCTTTAAGTTGTCTCTTTTTTGTTTTAGCCGAGCAGTTTTTGCCCGGTCAGGCGTTCGTGCTCGCGGGCGGCGAAGCGGTCGGTCATGCCAGCGATGTAGTCGGCCACGGCACGTGGGGCATGGGAGGCAGCGCGGGTGGCCCTTTCGGTATACGCGGGGGCCATTTCCTGCGGTGCGGCCAGGTAGGCGGCAAATAAGTCCTGCACCACGGCTTGCGCTTGGGCGGTCATGGCCATCACCTGCGGGTGGCGGTACAGGTTCTTCATCAAGAACCGTTTGAGTTCCAGCGATTGCGCCCGCATCACTGGGCTAAAGCACAGCAGTGGCGCGCACTGGCGGGCGGCTTCCACGCTGGTGGGCTGGGCGGTCTGCAGGGCGGCCTGGGTGGCGGCGATCACGTCGTACACCTGGGCGCTGAGCATGCGGCGGATGGACTCGTACAGCACGCGACGGCCCGCAAGCTGCGGGTGCTCGGCCAGGGTTTGCTGGTGAAAATGGGCCACCAGCGGCACGTCTTGCAACTGCTCTAGCGTGATCAGGCCAGAGCGCACGCCGTCGTCAATGTCGTGGGCGTTGTAGGCAATCTCGTCGGCCAGGTTGCAGAGTTGGGCTTCCAGACTGGGCTGGGTGCGGTCCAGAAAGCGCTGGCCTACGTCGCCTAGCTGTTCTGCATTGGCACGTGCGCAGTGCTTGAGGATGCCCTCGCGGGTCTCAAAAGTGAGGTTCAGTCCGTCAAACAGCGGGTAGCGCTCTTCCAGCGCATCGACCACGCGCAGGCTTTGCAGGTTGTGCTCGAAACCGCCGTGCGCGGCCATGCAGGCGTTGAGCGCATCTTGCCCGGCGTGGCCAAAAGGGGTGTGGCCCAGGTCGTGGGCCAGGGCAATCGCCTCGACCAGGTCTTCGTTCAGGTCCAGCGCGCGGGCGATGGAACGGCCCAATTGCGCCACCTCCAGCGAATGGGTGAGCCGGGTGCGGAACAGATCGCCCTCGTGGTTCAAGAACACCTGGGTTTTGTAGACCAGACGGCGGAATGCGGTGGAATGCACGATGCGGTCGCGGTCCCGCTGAAATTCGGTGCGGGTGGGCGCAGCGGCCTCAAAGAAGCGGCGGCCCCGGGTGTGCGCCGGGTCGCAGGCGTAAACGGCTAGCGGCATGGATTTATAGAAAATAGGGCCCTGGCGCAGGTACTATCTGCGGCAGCAGCTATTTTTTCAATAGCAATCATGCAGACATACAACAGGCATCGACCACCTCGCGCACCAGGGCATCGGGCGCGCCGCGCACCGTGGCGCTGCCGGGTGGGCCGATCAGCACAAACTTGATCTCACCCGCCTCGGCCTTTTTGTCCACCCGCATGAGTTGCAGGTAGCGGCCTGCGTTGTCGGCCGCATCCAGCACCGCACCCACGGTGGGCAGGCCTGCGCGCTGGATGAGCTGTGTGAGTCGCTGCACCAGGGCCATGTCGATCAAACCCAGCCGCTGCGACAGATGTGCCGCCATCACCATGCCCGCGCCCACGCCCTCCCCGTGCAGCCACGCGCCGTAGCCCATGCCCGCCTCGATGGCGTGGCCAAAGGTGTGGCCAAAGTTCAGAATAGCGCGCAGCCCGGCTTCGCGCTCGTCCTGGCCCACCACGTGGGCTTTGATCTCGCAACTGCGCTGCACCGCATGGGCCAATGCGGCCACGTCGCCTGCGCGCAAGGCGTCCATGTGGGCATCCAGCCAGTCCAGCAAAGCCATATCGGCGATGGGCCCGTATTTGATGATTTCGGCCAGCCCGGCGCTGAGCTCGCGCGGCGGCAAGGTGGCCAGCGTGTCCAGGTCGCAGACCACTTTGACCGGCTGGTAGAACGCGCCCACCATGTTCTTACCCAGCGGGTGGTTGATGGCGGTTTTGCCACCTACCGACGAATCCACCTGCGCCAGCAGCGTGGTCGGTACCTGTACAAAAGGTACGCCACGCATGTAGCTGGCGGCGGCAAAACCGGTCATGTCGCCCACCACGCCACCGCCCAAGGCAAACAACACGGTTTTGCGGTCGCAGCCATGGCCCAGCAACGCGTCAAAAATCAGGTTCAGGGTTTCCCAGGTTTTATACGCCTCGCCGTCCGGCAGCACCACGGTGTGGATGGTGGGATAGTGGCTTTGCAGCGCAGTCTGCAGGCGCTGGGCGTATAGCGGGCCGACGGTGGTGTTGGTGACGATCAAGGCGCTGGCGGCGCGGGGCATGTCGGCCCAGGTGGCCGGGTTATCGAGCAACTGGGTGCCGATGACGATGGGGTAGCTGCGGTCGCCCAGAGCAATGTGGACGGTTTGGGGCACGATGGCCTGAAGGGGCTGGGAAAGCGGGAAAGGCTGGGTGGGCTGGGTGGGCGGGGTAGAAGCGGACATAGCCGCACAGTTTA
>NZ_JBDTEM010000148.1:0-2607 GCF_039922535.1 Rhodoferax sp.
AGGTACAAAAAAACATGCGGCGCGCGCAGTACACAAAATGTGGCGATTGGATTTAAGTTTGGAGGATTTTGGACGATAAGTTGGTTACACCAGGTTACATATTCGGGTGTTTTCGCCATCGAGTGCGCGGTTTCGTTATTTTTAGCCCCAAAGTCAATGTCTTTACTGTGAACTATTTCACGGTTAGTTACAAAATGTCACCCGCCGACGGCATAATTAAAAAATGCAATTTTTAACTGTATACGACTAAACCATGGGAGAAACTTCCTCTCGGTGGATAGACGTTGCCCAATTACGGCGGGGACTCTTCATACAGCTGGACCTGGGCTGGATGGACCATCCATTTCCCAAGGGCAGCTTCAAAATCACGTCGAACGACCAGATCAAGACGATTTTGTCTTTGGGCTTGAGCCAGGTACGCTACTTTCCGGACCAAAGCGATGCACCATCCGATAGCGCCCCGGCACCATTGATCGAGCCAGAAGGCTCGTCCCACCGGGCTTCTGGCCTTAGCGCGCCCAACCCTGAACAAGCGGTACAGCCTGCCTTGAGCGAGGCCGACATGCTGCGTGTGCAGCGCCGTGACCGGCTGGCGGCCCAGCGGCGCAGCCTAGCGGTGTGCGAGCGCCGGTTTGGTGAAGCCACCCAGCAGTACCGCAAGGTGGTAGAGCAGGCCAGCAGCCGGGCCGTGCAGATGCGCGAAGAAAGTACGGCCTTGATAGCCGGCTGTGTGGACGACATCCTCGCCGAAGGCGAGTCGGCGATCCGCCTGCTGTCCGAGGCCATGGGCGAGCGTAGCGCCGTGCATCCGGTGAATGTGATGGTGGTGTCGCTGTTGCTGGGTAAAGCACTGGGCCTGCCTGCCGCCGCACTCAAAGACCTGGGTCTGGCCGCGCTGCTGCACGACCTGGGCAAAGCCCAGATGGCCGAGCGCATGCGCTACCAGGACCCGGGTTTTTCGACATCCGAGCAGTTGGTCTACCAGGAGCATGTGGAGCACAGCCTGGTGATGGGGCGGCGCATGGGTTTGTCGGAAGACGTTTTGCGGTCGATTGCCCAGCACCACGAGCTGGCCGATGGCAGCGGTTTCCCCTCGGGTCTGGTGGGCGCAAATTTGTCGGCCAGCGGCAAGATTTTGGCCCTGGTGAACCGCTACGACAACCTGTGCAACCCGCCCCGGCTGGTCAACGCCATGACCCCGCACGAGGCCTTGTCGCTGATCTTTGCGCAGATGAAGGCACGCTTCGACACTGCCACGTTGGGGGCATTCATCCGCATGATGGGGGTGTACCCGCCAGGCTCGGTGGTACAGCTGCTGAACGACGGCTACGCGATGGTGGTGTCGGTCAACTCGACCCGGCCGCTGAAGCCGTATGTGATTGTGTTCGATGCCAACGTGCCGCGCGACGAGGCGCTGATGGTGGACCTGGAGCACACCCCCGAGCTGGGTATCCGGCGCAGCCTCAAGCCCTCCCAACTACCGCGTGCGGTGCAAGACTATTTGTCGCCCCGACAGCGGGTGTCGTATTTCTTTGAGCGGGTGGTCGGCACAGACCGGCCAGGTGCCTAGGGTGAACGCAGGTGTACTCGAGGCATTGATCGACAGCCTGCCCGATGCCGTGTGGATTGTTGCGCCCAGCGACTGCCGCATTGTGATGGTCAACACTGCGGCCGCCCAGCTGCTGGGCCTATCGCGCGACGCGATGCTGGGCCAGTTGGTTACCGATTTCAGCCCGACCCCCGAAGACCTGTATTTTTGGGCGGACGTGGCTGCTGGCCATGCCCCCCATGCGCAGCGCATCCATTCCGAAACGCTGGTGTTGCATGCCGATGGCCGAAGCCTTCAGGTGGAGCGCCGCGTCAGTCCGCTGGCCGTGGGCAGTGGGGACCTGGTGTATGTGGTGGCGCTGCGCGATCTGGGCCCGCTGCGCCGGATGGAAGACCGCCTGGAGCTGGTACTGGCCGAAATGCAGGCGACGCTGGAGTCCACGGTGGATGGCATTTTGGTGTGCAGTCTGGACGGCGTGGTGACGGTGCGCAACCGCCAGTTTGCCGAGCTCTGGGACCTGCCCGAAGCCTTGCTGGACCCGCACGTGGATGCCGCGCTGTACGCCCACATGGCCCGGGTGGTGGTGAATATTGCGGCCTACCAAAGGCGCATGGACTTCATCGTCAACACACCGCTGTACCAGGGCACCGACATGCTGTTGCTGCGCAGCGGGCGGATTCTGGAGCGGGTGACGCGGCCACAGATCAGCCTAGGGCGGTCGATTGGCCGGGTGTATTCGTTTCGTGACATCACCGCACGCGTGGAATCCGAGGCGCAACTGCAGTTGGCGGGGAAGGTGTTCGAGTCCAGCCTGGACGCGGTTTTTATTGCCGATGCGCAGCACCAAATTGTGGCAGTGAACCCCAGCTGCGAGCGCTTGAGCCGCTCCAGCCAGGTGCAATTTATCGGGCAGTTCGCCCCCGCGATGTTCCAGGACACCAGCGGTGGAGAGCTGTTCAACCGCGTTCAACGTGGCTGGCACCGCGAAGGCCATTGGGATGGTGAGGCCTTGCACCAACGCGGGGATGGCAGCACCTGTGTGGTGCATTTGTCGTGGG
>NZ_JBDTEM010000149.1:0-29985 GCF_039922535.1 Rhodoferax sp.
TGCGGCTAACAACCGCTGCGCCTTAGTCCGCGGTTTCCTCCCTCGAGGCTTGTGCGACACCTGCCCTCAGGCCGTGGGCGATCCACGCTCGGCTGCTTGCCGGGCAGGTATCCCACAACCCTAAACATTAGCAGGCATGCTAACAGTCAGTCCTGGCCATGCTACAACCTGTCTAAAGTGCCGAGCGAAGTAACTCATCCGTTTGGATTTGCTATCAAAAGATGAGCTGCTGGCGCAGGTAATACAAGCGCTCGCGGATGATTTTATTTAAAAATGAGGTGGATGCTGTTAGGCGCATTTTGCGCGCGCGTACTGTGATCGGGGTCGCGGCGGGACCGGTTCGTCATCTCATGCGCTCGGCTGTTGCGACCCAGCGGCGGCGGCTGAATGTATGTTGGTGGTGTGTCCAAACTTGGGCCGTACCCCTACGACGTTTTCCTTCTAAAGAAGCAACTTTTTATTTGTTTGAGTTTGGATGCGCCGCACTTAGAGTCTCCTGGTGACGCAGATTTTTGGTGTTGGCGGGGCATTACCTCTATACCAAAAATACAAGCATAAATAGCCTCTAGCGCTTATTCCATAAGCACGAGCAGCCATCAATTCAGTAGTTTTCCATTCTCAAACCAGGAGTAAACCCATGACCATCCAAGCCATCAACGTGCGCAACCAGTTCCGCGGCAAGATCAAAGAAATCATCCGCGGCGATGTGGTGTCTGAAATCGATGTCGAAACCCCTTGGGGCATCGTTACCTCCGTCATCACCACCCGCTCGGTGAACGACCTGGAGCTGAAGGTCGGCAGCGAAGTGGTGGCGCTGGTGAAGTCCACCGAGGTGTCTATCGCCAAGCTGTAAGCGGCTTTTCGGCAGACCAAAAAAACGCCCCTCGGGGCGTTTTTTGCGTTCAGGCGGTAATCGGAAAGCCGGTGTCAAAGGTCTCTCGCACATCCAGCCGCTGCTTGACCAGCCCCACCTCTTGGTAGAAGTCGGCGGTGCGCTGCTGGTCGGCCACCACCTGGGTGTCGATGGGCTGCCAGCGGGTTTGGCGGCGCTCGAACTGCAGGCGGGCCGCATCGGCGGGGATACCGATGGTGCGGGCCAGGCTGGCGCTGTAGTCGGCGATGTGCTGGTTGGCCCAGGTTTGGGCGCGCACCAGGCGCTGGTGGATGTCTTTCAGCGCGGCACGTTTGTCGCGCAAGGCGGTGTCGGTAGCGGCCAAAAAGCTCAGGCCGGTGGACAGGCCGCGCCCGTTCACCAGCACGCGCGCGTGGCCGCCGGTTTCGGCCAGCGCGGTATACGGTTCCCAGGTGGCCCAGGCATCGACGGAGCCCTGGGTCAGGGCCAGCTTGGCATCCGGCGGGGCCAGAAAGCGCAGGTGGATGTCGTCCGGCTTCAGGCCTACCGAGGCCAGCGCCTTCAGGGTGACGAAGTGGCCAATCGAGCCCCGGTTGGTGGCCACGCTCTTGCCTTTGAGGCTGCTGGCATCTTTGAGGGGCGAGTTGGGCGCGACCAGCACCGCCGTGCCGTAGGCGTCCGAGCGGTTGGCGGCAAAGGCTTTGACGCGGCTGCCTGCGGCCAGGGTGAACAGCAGGGGCGCGTCGCCGATGGGGCCGAAGTCCACTGCGTCGGCGTTCAACGCCTCTGCCAGCGGCGCGGCTGCCGGGAACTCGGTCCACTGGATGTCGTAGGGCAGGTTTTTGAGTTCGCCCGCCGCGTCCAGCAGGGCGCGCAGGCCACCTTTTTGGTCGCCTGCGCGCAGCACTTGGCGGCTTTGCGTGTGGCCGAGCACGGGCGAGAGGAGGGCGGCGGCGGACAGGAATTGTTGGAAGGTGCGTCTTTGCATGGTGGGGAGTCCGTCGTTAAGAAATCAGAATGTGCTTGCCTGCGGCGATGCGGGCGCTGTCGTCTTGCGGCGTGTGGATGCGACCGCACAGCACGTCGCGCAGGTGGCGCTGCAGCGGGTGGTGGCGCGACAGGCCGTGGTTGCCTGCGAGTGACAGGGCGGCTTCTACCGCTTGCACGGCGTGGTGGGTGAGCAGCGACTTGAGCAGGCCGCTGTCTACGGCGGACACCGGCACGCCGGTGTCCACGTCGCGGGCCAGGCTGGCCAGCAGGCGGTCGTTGGCCAGCAGCAGGGCCTGGATGCTGCCCACGGTTTCCTGGGCGCGGGGCAGGGTGGCCAGGACGGCACCCAGGTTGGCGGGTTTGCGCTGGCGCAGGAATTCCACCGTCCAGTCGCGGGCGGCACGGGCAATGCCTGTATACAGCGCGCCCAGCAGCACGGCCATGTCGGCCTGCAAACCAGCATCCACACCGCCCCATTCCTGCGGTTCGCGCAGGTCGATGGCGTTGTCCAGATCGACCAGCACGTCGTCAAACACCACGTCGTGGCTGCCGCTGGCGCGCAGGCCCAGGTGGTCCCAGGTGTCCACGATGCGGGTGCCGGGCAGACCGGCGGGCACCAGCAGCGTGCCGACGCGCGGCGTGGGCTCGTCGGTGCGCAACCACACCGCGTACCAGCGCAGGATGGGTGCGCCGGTGGAATAGACCTTGTGCCCCGTCACGCGCCAGCCCTCAGCGGTCCAGCGGGCGGTGGTGCTGGGCAAGCCGCCCCGGGCGGGTGAACCCAGATCGGGCTCGACCCGCAGGGCGTTGACCAGCGACACGCTGGCCACCGATTCGCGCACCAGCCGCTCGGCCAGGTGTGCTGGCCATGAGCGACTCCTTTGGCCTGCCTTGCCTATCTGGCCCATGCTGCGGTGCTGGATGTACTGCATCACCAGCACCAAGGCGGTGGCCGGGCAGCCGTAGCCCACCGCGCCGATGACTTCGGCCAGTTGCGCCAGCGTGGCCCCTTGGCCGCCCAGGTGGCGGGGTGCAGCCAGGGCCAGCAAACCGGCTGGTTGCAGTTCGGTGAAGTTCTCAAACGGAAAGCTGGCATCGCGGTCGTGGGCATCGGCCCGGGCCGCAAACTCCACGGCCAGGGTACGGGCCAGTTGGCCGGGGCTTAAAGAGGCATTCATGGCAACCCTATTCACTCGATTCAGGCGGCTTTGCGCGCCAGGTGCTCGGCCTGCTGTTCGCGCTCGGCCACCTTTTGGCGCACCAGGGGCAGCAGGTCGCGGCCATAGGTGATGGTGTCCACCAGCGGGTCGAAGCCGCGTATCAAAAAGGTGGTGATGCCCAGGTCGTAGTACTTCAGCAGTGCATCGGCCACCTGCTCGGGCGTGCCGACCAGCGAGGTGGAGTTGGAGCGGCCGCCGTTCTCGCGCGCCAGCGCCGTCCACAGGTGCGCGTCCACGCGGTCGCCCTGGGCGGCATCGGCCAGCAGGCGGCGCGCGCCTTCGCTTTGTTGCGGACCGCCGCGCGAAAAGCCCTGGCTGACTTTGAGGCGGCGGGTGTCTTCCAGAATCTGCGCGGCCTTGGCCCAGGCCTCGGCTTCGGTGGCCCCCAGGATGGGGCGGAACGAAATGCTGAACTCCACTGTGCGGCCATGCTGCGCGGCAGCGGCCCGCACCTGGCGCACCAGGTCCCCGGCCTGCGCCAGCGACTCGCCCCACAGGGCGTACACGTCGGCATGTTTGCCGGCCACCTGCAGCGCGGGGGCAGATGCGCCACCAAAGTAGATCGGCACGTAGGGCGATTGCACAGGTTTCACTTCGGACCACGCGCCCTTGGCCTGGTAGTAGGTGCCTTCGTGGTCAAACGGCTGCTCGGCCGTCCACACCCGGCGCAGCAGGCCGATGTATTCGTCGCTGCGGGCGTAACGCTCGTCGTGGCCCAAAAAGTCGCCATCGCGCTGCTGGTCTTCGTCCGATCCGCCGGTGATGTAGTGCACCGCCACGCGGCCGTTGATGTAGTTGTCCAGCGTGGCCAGTTGCCGTGCCGACAGCGTGGGCGACACAAAGCCGGGGCGGTGCGCCAGCAGGAAGTGGATTTTCTGCGTGACCGAGGCGGCGTAGGCCACCGTCAGCAAGGTGTCGGGGCTGGTGGCGCTGGCGGGCACCAGGATGCGGTCAAAACCCGCGTGTTCGTGCGCCTGGGCAAACACCCGTACATAGGCAGGATCGACCGCGGGGCCGTTGCGGGGAATGGTTTCAGAAACCTCGTGTGGCTGGACCATGCCGATGAACTGGACACCCATGTGAACTCCTTGTGGGGGGATAGATGGGGGAACGATAGAAGCGATGGCCCGCTGCGACAACGAAGAAAAACAGGAATCCATATGCAAAGAATCCGCACGAACCTCCGCAGATTTGGTGTGCAATGGCCACCTCACTGATAACGCTCTCAGGATCTCCATGACCACCCCGCTTCTCACAAAAACCTACCTGGACGTGCGCCAGGCTCTGCTGGCCAAAGCAGAAATCGCGCTGATCGACGTGCGCGAAGAAGACCCCTTTGCCCAGGCCCACCCGCTGTTTGCCAGCAACATGGCCGCCGGGCGCATCGAGCTGGAGGCCTGGAGCCGCATCCCCCGCCGCGACACCGCCATCGTGCTGCTGGATAACGGCGAAGGCCTGGCCGCCCCGGCCGCACGCACGCTGCAAGCGCTGGGCTACACCGATGTGGCGCTGCTAGAAGGCGGTCTGCAAGGCTGGATCGACGCCGGTGGCGAAATATTCAAAGACGTGAACGTGCCCAGCAAGGCCTTTGGTGAACTGGTGGAGGCACAGCGCCACACGCCGTCGCTCTCGGCAGAAGAGGTCAAAGCCCTGATCGACCAGCAGGCCGATGTGGTGGTGCTGGATGCGCGCCGCTTTGACGAGTACCAGACCATGAGCATCCCCAGCGGCATCAGCGTGCCCGGGGCTGAACTGGTGCTGCGCGCCCAGGCGCTGGCACCCAACCCCAGCACCCGCATCATCGTCAACTGCGCGGGCCGCACCCGCAGCATCATCGGCACCCAGTCGCTGGTGAATGCGGGCATTCCCAACCCCGTGTCGGCCCTGCGCAATGGCACGATTGGCTGGAAGCTGGCAGGTCAGACTTTGGACCATGGCGCAGCCCGCCAGGGCCGCACCACCGAAAAGACCAGCACCGATGCCGCCCGCCAGGCCCGCGCCGTGGCCGACCGTGCCGGTGTACAGCGCGCCCGCGCCAGCGACCTGGCCCGATTTGATGCCGACACCGCACGCACCACCTATCGGCTGGACGTGCGCACCGCCGAAGAATTCGCCACCGGCCATCTACCCGGCTTCCGCAATGCGCCCGGCGGCCAACTGGTGCAGGAAACCGACGTAACCGCCCCGGTGCGTGGTGCCCGCATCGTGCTGGCCGATACCGATGGTGTCCGGGCCAACATGACCGCATCCTGGCTGGCGCAAATGGCCTGGGACGTATGGGTGCTGGACGGCACCCAGCACGCCGACTGGAGCGCCACCGGCCCCGCCGCCGACCCGCTGCCCGCGCCCCAAGGCCCCATCGCCCACACCGACCCCGCCCAGCTCTCTGCCTGGCTGCAAGCCGGGCCCGACGGCACTACCGCCGTGCTGGACCTG
Source organism: Rhodoferax sp. (assembly GCF_039922535.1). Classification (GTDB taxonomy): domain Bacteria; phylum Pseudomonadota; class Gammaproteobacteria; order Burkholderiales; family Burkholderiaceae_C; genus Rhodoferax_B. Next base: position 5,500 of record NZ_JBDTEM010000149.1, read on the forward strand.
ACCACCAGCGTGAACTACGTGAAGCGCCACATCCCCGGTGCCTGGTACGTGTCGCGTGCCGGGCTGGTCTCGGCATTGGCGAATATCCCCGCCGCCCACCGCTATGTGCTCACCTGCGGCAGCAGCCTGCTGGCGCGCTACGCCGCAGACCTGGCCCGTTTAACCGGCGCGGAAGTGTGGGTGCTGCAAGGCGGCACCGCCGCCTGGATCGCCGCAGGCCTGCCCCTGGAAGAGGGCGAAACCCGCCTGGCCTCCCCGCGCACCGACCGCTACCGCCGCCCGTATGAAGGCACAGACAGCCCGCGCGAGGCGATGCAGGGGTACTTGGATTGGGAGTTTGGCTTGGTGGAGCAGCTAGGGCGCGATGGGACGCACGGGTTCAGGGTGATTTGAGTGGTGATTCTGTGGGTTTGCTATCGAATAAATAGCTGCTTGCGCAGGTGCCATCTGCGTTAGCGGCACTTTATTTGTGTAATCCAATTTGTGGCAGAAAAACTCAAGCTTGGTGCGCCACCACATACCGGGCGAAGCTGTCCAAGATGGCCTGCCAACCCGTTCTCTGTTGCTCTTCGGGGTAGGTGTCCTCGGCGTCGAAGGTCACCGTCACGGTGACACCGGCAGGGCCGTCGGAAAATTCCACCCGTCCCGTGCGCCCGCCAAAGCTGTACTCCAAGAGATGGGGGACCTCGACCTGGGTGTACTCACCCGCAAAGTCGAATCCAAAGGAGCCGTCCTTCGCCTCCATGCGCGACGAAAATTGGCCGCCCACCCGCAGATCCACCGTAGATGCCGTGGTGTGCCAATCGGGCGAGGCGGTATTCCAGACCTTGATGGCTTCAGGCGCGTTGTAAGAGTCCCAGACCGCAGCGATAGGCGCGGCGACGATGGTCGATACGGTAATTTTCATGGATGCTCCTGTGTGACCTGGGTTGGGATTTAACACAAAGTGGGCTTTGGTCTATCTTGTTTGTGGTATTAACGTTTTGATTAACCAGTTTTCATGAGGTTTTGCCAAAACAATGCCAAATAAGTAAGTATATAAAAAAGTGAAATTTTACATTTAAGAAATTATTTTGTATAAAAAATTGAAATTTCAAGAGAATGTAAATATTATTTATGTGTAACTCTACCTATTTATGCCGTTGGAATTTAATATTCTTTCATTATATTGAACCCGATGAGTGTCGAGGTCATGTGTACACTCAATCATATCGAGTTCATTAATATATTTTGATCCCAAGGCATTCTCAATGGCTCCGGCACGCATAAGCGCGATGTACCAAGAAAAGGGTTGGATTCTAGTGTCCACTACTTCGGCTCTTGCAAAATAGACCTCCGCCATAACTTCAGAACCTGTATCGGTACGAACCTTCATCTGTACTCGCTCGTAGTTGGGTTCGGCTTGATCCAATTCTGTCAAATGAGGCAATTTGATCTCATACAGAACGCCGGCTACGTGACTGCCTTCTTTCTCAATAACGTTTGCCTTCGCGCTGCCATCTGCTCCCCGTTTGTTAAATATCAGCGCATGGTTGGCAAGGTAAGCGTTACAGAACTTGCTGGCGGAATCTATCCTTGCTCCAATTCTTGCGTTCAACATATTTGAGCCGTATGCAAATACAAAGCCTCTTTTGCATGGATCGTTGAGCCAGATTGATCGCATTGCACTGACAAATATTTCAATTTCTCGATTTAGCACTTTCTTATACGCAGATACCGATGCTGCCGAAGACAATAGCGTTATACCTACAAGAGCGAGATACCAATGTTGTACCTGAGAGCTGCGGTTAAAAAAGAAAAACGATGCGCACCCTACCAAGAATACGAGCCCGGAAAGCAGAAATGCTAAGGCATAACAAGCAAACATTCGTCCAAGCCTTGTCCAATACAGTTGAATGGAACCGAATATAGAAGGATGATTAACAAACAAATGCATGCGAATGATGGCGAAATCTTTCTCAAAACCACTCGCTGCGGCATAGCCGTTACCGACTAAGCGTGACACATCCAATAGGTAGTCTTTGTACGGACGCACGCGAAGTAGCTGGGTTGCATGGTCATATATTTCTTTCCTGCCAACCCTGTTCATTAAAACAAGGCTATATCGGAACAAGTTGTAACCCACCGGATAAGATATCGAAATCAATACAAAGAAGACGAGAGCACCTGGGATACTCAAAATCGTACCGGTGGGTATGGGTGTACCTGCTAACCCAGAAAACCCAAGAAACGGTGGTAGAAATCCACAATCGCTTAAAACGAGCAAAATCGAAAGTAGGAGTATGAGACCGGAGGAAACATATTCTCCGACGAAGTCTTCAAATTTCATATACCTACCAATTGAATCGGAACTAATCGACTTGAAACGAAGTTTAGCTCCCTGAGCCTGTATGAAGAGATTCGCAACTTATCAGGGTCGTGGAGGAAAGGTTGCCTCCCCCCAAACTTACAAGCACGCCCTTTCGCAGCGGTGTTGGTGCTAATGGCCAACCTTGAGTAGGATCGACTCGTGAAATTTTGCATAGTGTAGTTGCTCTATATACAAGGTCGGCATTGCGCTTGAGTATTTCCAATTCCTGATTTGCAAACAATACGGCCCACAGGTGCTATTTGTGATAAGTACCGCAAAGACTGCAGTTTAAATTGGCTACTACTGTTTAAATTATGCATAAAAATCTCTTGGATTTGGCTTGCCGCGTTGGTTTCTTTGCTTCTCCTTGGTTTTGTATCGATACAAGAATTTCGACAGACTCATGTTTGCATGACAAGAGAGTTGTTCCTCATTTACTATCAAATAAAGAGCTTCCAGCGGAGGTGCTACCTGCGCTAGCAGCTCTTTTTTCTTAAAAACCGCAGGCGTTAACTTCTTCCTCGGTCGCCTCCACCTCCACATACCGGTTCACCGGCACCGGCAAATCCAGGTTGTCCCGCAGCGTGCCCTGGCCGTACTCCGTGCGGTAAATACCCCGTGCCTGCAGCAGCGGCACCACCAGCGCGACAAAGTCTTTCAGCGAGGTGTTGGGCAGGGCTTCGAAGAAGTTGAAACCATCCGCACCGCGTTGCTCGAACCAGCGCTGGATTTCGTCCGCCACTTGCTCGGCGCTGCCGACGAAGCTGCGCTTGGGGCGGGCGTGCCATAGGGCGACTTCGCGCAGCGTCCAACCTTTGTCTTTGGCGACTTGTTTGATGCGGTCGCTGGCGCTTTGCTGGCTGTTGCGTCCCAGGTCGCCGAGGTCGGGGAAGGGGGCGTCCAGCGGGTAGGCCGAGAAGTCGTGGTCGTTGAAGGGGCGGGCCAGTGCGGCGATGGCGTTTTCAATGGGCACCAGGGCGGCGGATGTTTCGTACTTGTGCTCGGCCTCTTCGGCGGTGCGGCCCACGATGGGGCGGATGCCGGGCAGCAAGTGCACTTCGTCCGGGTTGCGGCCCGCAGCGGCCACGCGGGCTTTGACATCGCGGTAGTAGACCTGGGCTTCCTCCAATGTGTTGGCGTGGAAGAAGATGGCATCGGCCTGGGTGGCGGCGAAGTGTTTGCCGTCTTCGGACGCACCCGCCTGGAAGATCACCGGCTGGCCCTGACGCGAGCGGCTGATGTTCAACGGCCCCTCGACCGAGAAGAAGTCGCCCTTGTGGTCCAGGCGGTGCAGCTTGGCCGGGTCGAAAAACACGCCGGTGTCTTTGTCGTGCACCAGCGCATCGTCTTCCCACGAATCCCACAGGCCTTGCACCACGCCCAGGTGTTCCTTGGCCAGCGTGTAGCGCACGTCGTGGTCGTAGTGGCTGGGCTTGCTGTAGTTGCGGGCGCTGCCGTCCAGCCAGGAGGTGACCACTTTCCAACCGGCGCGGCCGTTGCTGATGTGGTCCAGCGAGGCGAACTGCCGCGCCACGGTGAAGGGTTCGCTGTAGCTGGCCGTGACGGTGGCCACCAGGCCGATGTGCGAGGTCACCGCCGCCAGCGCCGACAGAATCGTCAGCGGCTCGAAGCGGTTTAAGTAGTGGGGGCTGGAGCGCGCCGTGATGTGCACGCTGTCGGCCACAAACAAAAAGTCAAACCGGCCTTGCTCGGCCAACTGCGCCTGCTGGGTGTAGAACTTGAAGTTGACGCTGGCATCCGTGACCGCCGCCGGGTGGCGCCAATCGCCCCAGCCTGCGCCCACGCCGTGCAGCACGAATCCAAATTTGAGTTGTCTGGCCATGGTGGCGCTTTTTGAGAAGTGGAAGAACGCCCCACCTTAGCCTAGCGCCCTGTGTGGGGGAACGAAGGCTTTCACATATGGATATGCGGGGAGTTCACGGCGCGCCAGGCTTGGGCCGGGGCGCAGGATTTGGGGTCAGATCCGCATTGCGCGAACGGAGGCAACTGGTCTGGACACTAAGATCCTGAACACGTTCTAAGCCATCCGCATTGCGGCTCTGACCCCGAATTCCGGGTGGATCGCAGGGACGGCGTACCTAACGGTTCGTTTGTAGAGCAACTGGGTAAGGGGTATTTGTAATGAAGACGTATATACTTTAATAGTAAGTTTTAGAAGGATGCACCATGTCCAAAGAAGCTGTTTTCACGATGAAACTTGAGCCTGAGTTACGCGCTGACTTTATGGCCGAAGCCGAGGCGGCCCACCGGCCCGCGTCGCAAGTCTTGCGCGAGCTGATGCGCGATTTTGTTCAGCGTCAGCGGGAGGCGCGGGACTATGACGCGTTCCTGGCCCGCAAGGTAGATGCAGGCCGCGCCTCGATGCATGCTAGTGTGGGTCACTCCAATACGGAAGTGGAAGCCCTGTTCGCCGCCCGGCGCGCCATTGCAGCGAAATAAGCGTGGAGGTCGTTTGGACACCTGAGGCGTTGCAGGATCGCATTGATGTGTGGGACTACATCGAAGCCGATAACCTGCTTGCGGCCACCCGTGTGGATGGACTCTTTAGAACGTGTTCACGATCTCCTTGGGGCCGCGTTGGGGTGCAATCGGGATGAGTTGGTTGTCGCAGACCGCAGCATGGGCTCTCTGCCCATGCAAGGGCTGTGGCAGACAAATCGCCCGATTTCACCCCAACCCGCAGGGCAGGTGCCTGTTCGGGCGCTCAGCGTCGTTATAAAACCAGCCAAGGCGGAAAGCCTTGGCTTGGGTTTTGCGTCTAGCTGCGCAACCCGAACAGGCACCTGCGCGACCCCAAGGAGATCGTGAGCACGTTCTTAGCGATGCGGCCGCCAGGCTTGCCGACCACCCGAAGCTGGGGCGGACGGGAAAATCCAGGGTACGCGCGAACTGGTCGTGCATGAAAGCTATCGTCTGGTGTACGAAATCAAGGGCGAAACCGTTTGGCTGCTGGCCCTGGTCCACACCGCGCGTCAGTGGCCATTTGTCCGTGACTGAGGGTGTGCGCCTCACATCACATAGTTGATTGCCTCCCCATTCCCCTCCAGCGTCTGCTCCACCACCTCCCGGTCCAGCGTAGGCGCAAAGGGCTCGATAAAGGCATACACGTAGCTGGGCAGTGTCAGGTCGCGCTATGCCTCGTAAGCGGTGGAGGTGACGATGGCTATAGCCGCCACATAGGTTTTGATCACGTCGGCATCCATAGCGGCGATGGCGATGTTCGGCACCAGTTGGCGCTTTCTGAGAAGTGGAAGAACTCTTTACCTTAGCCACGCGCCCTGTGCGGGGGAACGAAGGCTTTCACATATGGATATGCGGGGAGCCTGGGCGCTGGCGAACTTCCGCGCTTGGACTAAAGTGGCTCCAGGTATCTTTGGCACAGGCCATTGCGTGCATGGCCTGCCGGAACATCGAACAGGGGGAAACCTATGAAATCAGTGGCTCTGGGCGCATGCCCGCAGGAAGTCGAGTTGAAGTTGGCGTTGCTTGCCTCTGATCCGTCCAGCCTGGGCAAGCTACTCGCCCGCGTGCCGGTACTGGCGCGCCGCAAGCCGACGCACCAGAACTTGCACAACGTCTACTACGACACGCCGAAGCAGGTGCTGCGCCAGCAGCGCGTGGCGTTGCGGATACGGCGGATTGGCAGCGACGCGCAGCCGCACTGGCTGCAAACCCTGAAAACCGGTGGCCGTGGCAACTCGGCGCTGAGCCAGCGGGGCGAATGGGAAGTGGGCGTGCCTGGCCCCACCTTGGTTCTGGATGCCCTTAAAGCCATGCCTTGGCGTCAAATTGACCCCGATGGCACGGTGTTCAGGTCGCTGCTGCCCGCGTTTGTGACCACCTTTGTGCGGACCCGTTGGTTGGTGCGGCGACGCGACGGTAGCGCTGTGGAGGTGGCTTTGGACATCGGCCACATCACGGCGGGCGACAAAAGTGCGCCCATTTGCGAGCTGGAGCTAGAGCTGCTGGCAGGCCCGCCGACGGCGCTGTTCGACATTGCCCAGCAGATTGCCCGCAGCATCGCCGTGCTGCCGCTGACCCAGAGCAAATCAGAGCGGGGCTACAACCTGGCACAGAAGGGCGTGGACACCCCGTTGCGCGCCCACCCACCCAAGCTCACCAAAGACCTGTCCATCACCGAGGCGGCGGCCCACGTCTTGCGCGAAATGTTTGGCCAGTTCAGCACCAACCTGAACGCGGTACGCAGCTCGGACGACCCCGAAGCCGTGCACCAGGCACGGATTGGCTGGCGGCGCTTTCGAAGCGCTTTGCGCTTGTTCAAGCCCGTGCTGGCGCTCGACACCGCGCCCGATTGGCAAGCTTTGCAGCTGCTGCTGGGTCTGTTGGGCGAACTGCGGGATCTGGATGTGGCGTGTACCGAAACCTTGCCGTTACTCGCAGACGTGTATTCGGCCGGAGATACCCTGCGTGCCGACGCATGGCAGGCGATGGCGCACAGCTTGCAGCAGGCGGCCGACCTCCAACGTAAATCCGTTCGCTACGCGCTGTTGGAGCCTGAGGTGGGCAGTACCTTGCTGGCGGCCACCCAATGGCTGGAAAACCTGGCGGCCCTGTCGGGACCCGTGGGGGCGCGTGGTGAAACGACGCTGTCCTTGCGCCGTTGGAGCGGGCTGCGCATGGCCCGCATGCACCGACAACTGAAGCTGGCCCGCAAGGACGTCGATAGCCCCGATAGCCTCGATAGCGTCGCTACCCAGCACCGCTTGCGCATTCTCGCCAAACGCATGCGCTATGGCATTGAGGCCCTGCGCCCCTGTCTGCCCCCACGGCGTGCCCAACGTTGGTACCTGCAGGCCATGGCGCTGCAACTGCAATTGGGGGCTGCACGGGATGTGGCGCAAGCGGGGGCGCTGGCCGCCAAATTGGATGTAGACCGCGAACTGGTCGGGTTTCTCCAGGGCGTCGCCATCGGGCAGGCGATGCGGGGCCAATAGCCTCGGCTAAATCCCGGCTAGTGGGCACCCATCTTGGGGGCCCGATCAGGCCACTTATACGATCGCTGGCACCCGCATGGACCCGCCAGGCGTTGTGTGTTGCAGCGTATCGGCGATAGCGGCATTTCCCTTCTCCGGCAGAACGAAATGGCTGATGAGCAGGGCCAGGTCCTGGGCCTGGTTGCGCAAACCTTGCGAGGCTGCCGCCGACTCTTCCACCAACGCGGAGTTTTGCTGCGTCATGTGCTCCAGGTGTGACACCGCCGTATTGATCTGGCCAATGTCACGGGTCTGGGCGTGGGTGGATACCGTGATGTCGCTGATGGTTTGCGCCACGCCTTGGATGGACTCCACGATGCGGCTCATGGTGTGCCCCGCACTGGTCACCAGCACAGTGCCCGTCTCTACGCTTTGCACCGAACCCGCGATCAGCCCCTTGATTTCGCGCGCGGCTTCGGCCGAACGTGTGGCCAGCAGCCGGACCTCGGCCGCTACCACCGCAAAACCCCGCCCGGCTTCACCCGCGCGGGCGGCTTCCACGGCAGCGTTCAGGGCCAGGATGTTGGTCTGGAACGCAATGCTGTCGATGACGCCAATGATGTCCACCACCTTGCGTGAAGACTGGTGGATGTCTTGCATGGTGCTGACCACTTTGGCCACGATGTCTCCGCCCTCAACCGCCACATCGGCAGCGGCGCTGGCCATTTTTTCGGCCCGGTTGGCGGATTCGGTGGAGTGCTGGAGGTTTTGCGTCACCTGCTCCAGGGCTGCGGCCGTTTGCTGCAGGTTGGACGCCGTGTCTTCGGTGCGCGTGGACAAGTCCACGTTGCCATGGGCGATTTCGCTGGCGGCCAGGCGCACGTTGTGGGCCGATTCGCGCACGCGCAGCACCAGCTGGCGCAGCGCGTCTTGCATCGTGCCTAGTGACAGCAGCAGTTGACCCGCCTCATCGCGCGCGTGGCCCTGGATGTCCTGGCGCAGGTCCAGACTGGACACCCGCTCTGCCGTGGCATGGGCCAGCCGTATCGGCAGTGAAATGCTGCGCACCAGCCAGCGCGTCAACACACAACCCACCACCAGTGCCGCCAGGCTGAACAGCATCAACGCCAAGCGGGCCGCAGAGCTGAGCCCCGCGATCCGGGTGCCAGCTGCATCAATGGCCTGGCGCTGCGACTGGGCCAGCTGGGCCAGGCCTTGGAGCAGTGCGGCGGAACTGGGTTGAAAGCGCTGTGTGTAAACCGTGCGGATGCGTTCGGTCAGGCCGGAGTCCCGGGCGGCCAATAGCTCCTTGACGGCCGCTTTGAAGTCTTGGCCTGCGGCCTCGGTCTGCGCCAACAAAGCGTGGTCGGGCCCGGTTTGGAGCGCGGCGGCCAATTTTCCCAACAGTTGGCTGTACTGGGCTTCGGTGGTTTGAACGTCTGCAGCCAGGATTTCCCCCACTTCGGGTTCTGAGCTGAGTGCCATGGCCTTGTAGCGCTCGGCATTGATGGCCTGGAACCGGTACGCATCGGACACCAGCCGCTCATTGGCAACGTTGTGCTCTATTGCTTCGCGGGTGGCTTCGTCTACCCGGTAGAGCGACCACACACCGATGCCCGAACCGGCCAAGGTCAGGGCCAAAATGGCAGAAAAGCTAGCCAACAGCCGTCGGCCCAGAATGTTGGATGCGGAGGAATGAACGTCGGTTTTCACAGGCAGTGTCCCTGTCCACCGGGCACGCTCGGGTCCACTAGGGGAAGCCGCAAGGAGATGGACAACAGTTACAGGGGGCAAAATCACCCCGTGACCATTGGAGCAATCTTTTGTGACACTTCCTCTGTAGCGCACGGGGCGACCCACCCCAGCCTGCGCCTCAAATCACGTAGTTAATGGCTTCCCCATTGCCTGCCAGCGCGCGCTCTACCGCGTCCCGGTCCAGGGTGGGCGCGAATGACTCTATGAAGGCGTATACGTAGCCGCGCAGATAGGCCCCGCGCCGTACCGCCAGCTTGGTCATGTTGATCCCAAACAGGTGGCCCACGTCCACGGCGCGCAGGGCCAGGTCGCGCTCGGCCTCATAGGCGATGGAGGCGACGATGCCCACGCCCATGCCCAGTTCCACATAGGTTTTGATCACGTCGGCATCCATGGCGGCGATGGCGATGTGCGGCACCAGTTGGTGCTGGGCAAAAGCCTGGTCGATGCGGGTGCGGCCGGTGAAGCCGTTGTCGTAGGTGATCAGCGGGTAGCGGGCCATTTGCTCCAGCGTCAGCGGGCCATCCAGCAGCGCATGGCCGGGCGGCACGATGACCGAGTGCGTCCAGGGGTAGCAGGGCAGGGCGACCAGCTCGTCGTACTGCGTCAGGGCTTCGGTGGCAATGCCTACGTCGGCCTCGCCAGACAGCAACATTTCGGCCACGTGTGCGGGCGAGCCTTGGTGCAGTTGCAGGGTGACATTGGGGAAGTGGCTGCGAAATTCTTGCACCGCCATGGGCAGTGCGTAGCGGGCCTGGGAATGGGTGGCCGCAATCGACAAGGTGCCGCTTTGCCGCGAGACGAATTCTTCCCCGGCTTTGCGCAGGTTGCTGCTGTCCTGCAGCATGCGTTCAATGATAGGCAGCACGTGGCCGCCAGGGTCGGTCAGGCCGGTGAGGCGTTTGCCTGCGCGCACAAACAGCGCAATGCCCAGCTCTTCTTCCAGCTCGCGGATCTGGCGGCTCACGCCGGGCTGCGAGGTGTGCAGCACGTTGGCCACCTCGGTCAGGTTAAAGCCGCGCCGTACGGTCTCGCGGACGGAACGTAATTGCTGGAAATTCATATAAGAGCGCCATATTTAATAACTGAATTTGATTATTTGCCAAGATGGGGTTTACACAAACTAACAAATCGTAGATTCGATATGGCTCAACTGTCTGAGGGCGCAGGGCCCATGCTGGCGCATATGGTTAGGCGTTTTGCTTCCTTGGCATGGGCGCATGGCGGGCTTAGTCTTGCATCCATCGCCACACCGGGTGCCCACCATGCCCTTCACCCCTGCCATCCCCATCTCCTTTGGTCCCGACATTGCCAGCCAGCGTGCCCGCGCCATCAGCGCATTTTTGGACACCGTGCGCCGTCTGCTGCCCGACCCGCAGCAGGCCCAGCCCGCCCAGTTGCAGGCAGTGGCCCAGGCGTTGGAGCAGTTGGGCCTGCGTAAGGATTTGTTTGTGCCCGCGCACTTCCCGGTATCGGCGGCCGACCCGGCCCACATTTACCGCCTGGCCGAAGATGCCGATGGCCGCTATGCGCTGTACATCTCAGCCGCGCTGCCGGGCAAGGGCCAGCCGCCGCACGACCACACCACCTGGGCCATCATTGCCGGGGTGCAGGGCAACGAGCGCAACATGGTGTATGGCCGCCAGCCCACCGACGACCCGGCGCGCGACCGCCTGGAGCCGCTGCGCAGCATCGACGTGGTGCCCGGCACCTCGGTCACGCTGACACCTGACGAAGTGCACACCCTAGCTCTGCTGGACGGCGCGCCGGGCCTGCACCTGCACCTGTATGGATTAGCGTTGGACCGTTTGGTGAACCGTGTGGTGTTTGAGGGCACCGACGGCGGCAGCTACCGCACCTTTGCGCCGCCCGCCTTGATACGCCATGCGCGCATCGCGCCCCAGACCTTGCAGGCTGCGCTGGAGGATGGTGAAGACATCGCCGTGCTGGATGTGCGCGACAAGGCCGAGCGAACCGTGGCCCATATTCCCTACACCGTGTCGGCCCCGCTGGAGCGGCTGGAGCAACTGATCGAGCGCCTGGTGCCGAACCGGGGGACCCGCACCGTGCTGGTCGATGCGGATGAAACCCGTGCCCACCTGGCCGCGGCTGCGCTGGTGCGCCTGGGCTGGCTGAATGTGTCGGTGCTGACCGGTGGCACGGATGCCTGGTTGGCCGCGGGTTATGCGCTGGTGGGCGGCGGCCAGCCGGCGTTGGCCAACTAGTTGCTATGTAAACCGTAGCTGCTTGCGCAGGTGTTACCTGCGCCAGAGGCCTATTTTGTTTAAATTTTTGTAGGGAGAATCACAGAGGGCAACTGTGGGTATTGAGGTGGTAGTCCTGTTTGATGGCAGGACCTCCCAGCGGTGCAATCCGGCCAAACTGCGTGCCAACGCGGCCATTCGCACAGGGTGCGCCCGCTTGCGGCGCGGCGCGCCAGGTTGCAGCATTACATTCGCGGCCACGGGCTTGAACGAGCCTTCTCACCTATTGACCGTAAGACACCGCAAGAGAGACCCCATGAAAACCAAAGCCGCAGTCGCCTGGAAAGCAGGCTCCCCGTTGACCATCGAAACCGTGGACCTGGACGGCCCCCAATTCGGCGAAGTGCTGGTCGAGATCAAAGCCACCGGCATCTGCCACACCGACTACTACACGCTCAGCGGTGCCGACCCCGAAGGCATCTTCCCCGCCATCCTGGGCCATGAAGGCGCAGGCATCGTCGTCGATGTCGGCCCCGGTGTGACGACTCTGCAAAAAGGCGACCACGTCATCCCCCTGTACACCCCCGAATGCCGCCAATGCAAGTTCTGCCTGAGCCGCAAGACCAATCTGTGCCAGCTCATCCGTGGCACCCAGGGCAAAGGCCTGATGCCCGATGCCACCAGCCGCTTCAGCCTGGACGGCAAGCCCATCTTCCACTACATGGGCACCAGCACCTTCAGCAACTACACCGTGGCGCCTGAGATATCGCTGGCCAAGATCCGCAAGGATGCCCCGTTTGACAAGGTCTGCTACATCGGCTGCGGCGTCACCACCGGCATTGGTGCGGTGATCTTCACCGCCAAGGTCGAAGCCGGTGCCAACGTCGTGGTATTTGGTTTGGGCGGCATCGGCCTGAACGTGATTCAGGGTGCCAAGATGGTGGGGGCCGACAAGATCATCGGGGTCGACCTGAACCCCGAGCGTGAAGCCATGGCCCGCAGCTTTGGCATGACCCACTTCCTGAATCCCAAGACCATTGAAGCCGCAGGCGGCAACATCGTCGAAGCCATCCAGCAGCTCACCGATGGTGGGGCCGACTACAGCTTTGAATGCATAGGCAACACCAAGGTCATGCGCCAGGCCCTGGAATGCACCCACAAAGGCTGGGGCCGCAGCATCATCATCGGCGTGGCCGAAGCCGGGGCAGAAATCAGCACCCGGCCGTTCCAACTGGTGACGGGGCGCAAATGGGAAGGATCGGCCTTCGGTGGCGCACGGGGCCGCACCGACGTGCCCAAGATTGTCGATTGGTACATGGAAGGCAAGATCAGCATTGACCCGCTGATCACCCACACCATGCCGCTGGAGGATATCAACAAGGGGTTTGACTTGATGAAACGGGGTGAATCGATTCGTGGTGTGGTGCTGTTCTGATGACAAACCTTACCAAGCTCACCACCCTCTCAGAGCACGCCTGCTTTGACGGCATCCAAACCTTCTACCAACACGACTCCACGGAGATCGGCCTACCAATGCGTTTTGCGGTGTACATGCCGCCCGGTGCCTCCGGTCGAGTGCCCGCCCTGCTCTACCTGGCAGGTCTGACCTGCAACGAAGAAACCTTCTTCACCAAGGCCGGGGCGCAGCAGTACGCGGCGCAATTGGGCATCGCCTTGATCGCGCCCGACACCGGGCCGCGTGGCGCCAATGTACCGGGCGAGGCCGATAGCTGGGACTTTGGCCTGGCCGCCAGCTTCTACATCGATGCCACCGAGGCCCCCTGGTCCACCCACTACCGCATGGAAAGCTACCTCGTCAAAGAGCTGCTGCCCATGCTGGTCGAAGAACTCTTGATCGACCCCGAGCGCATCGGCATCTTCGGCCATTCCATGGGCGGGCATGGTGCGCTGACGCTGGCGCTGAAATACCCCGGTTTGTTTAAGTCGGTGTCGGCCTTTGCGCCCATCTGCGCGCCCACCCAGTGCGCCTGGGGGCAAAAAGCCTTTACCGGTTATCTGGGTGCGGACAACACACCCTGGACCGCGCACGATGCCGTGTTTTTGATGGCCGCCAAGACCGCTGTGCCCTATCCGCAGGGCATCTTGATCGACCAGGGCTTGGCCGACAAGTTTTTGGCACCGCAGCTCAACCCGCATATTTTTGAGGCCGCCTGCCAGTCCGTGGGCCAACCGCTGCTGCTGCGTCGCCACACGGGCTATGACCATGGCTACTACTTCGTCAGCAGCTTTATGGCCGACCACATGGCACACCACGCAACTGCTTTGGGGCTTACGCCGCCACCGGACGCGGCGTAAACCATCCCTTTACAGGCTGCCATTACAGTCGCGCCTTGACTCTACTGAATCGATGATCTGATGCCCTTGTACGACAGCGCCCGCACGGGCCGCACCCGCCACCCTGCCTGGCTGGTGCTGATCTATAGCCTGTGGATCGCCACGGTCTGCAACCTCCCTCTGTGGCGCGAATGGAGCCGCATGCCAGAGCTGCAGAACCTGCGCGGCCTGGCGGTGGGCCTGGGCTTTGCGGTCACGATTGCGGCGGGCATGGCGCTGCTGTTCAGCCTGCTGAACTGGCGCTGGACGCTCAAGCCCGCCATCACGCTGTCGTTGTTTGCGGCAGCGTTTGGCGCGCATTTCATGCTGTCGTACGGCGTGGTGATCGACACCACCATGCTGGTCAACGCGCTGGAAACCGATATGCGCGAAACCCGTGATCTGGTCAACACGCAGATGCTGGTCACGGTACTCATCATGGCGGTGCTGCCCAGCATCTGGCTGTGGCGACAGCGCACGCCGCGCCGTACCGCCTTGCGCCAGATCGGTGGCAACCTGCTGACCGCCGTGCTGGCTCTGGGCGTGCTGGTGGGCAGCCTGCTGTTGATTTACCAAGACTTTTCGTCGCTGATGCGCAACCACACCGAGCAGCGCTACCTGATCAACCCGCTGAACTCGTTTTACGCGCTGGGTGATATTGCCGCCAAGCCCTTCAAACGCGACGAGCGCACGATTCTGCCCATCGGTCTGGATGCGCAGTTCACCGCTGCGCCCGGCAAGCCGCCCTTGCTCTTGCTGGTGGTGGGTGAAACCGGCCGTGCAGGCCAGTTCGCCCTGAACGGCTACCCCCGCCCCACCACGCCCGAACTGGCCAAAGAACACATTGCCAGCTACCGCAACGCCTGGTCCTGCGGCACCAACACCGCTGCCTCCGTGCCTTGCATGTTTTCGCACCTGGGCAAGCAAGCCTATGAAAGCCGCACCGCCAACTACGAGGGCTTGCTGGACGTGCTGCAACGCAGCGGCCTGGGCGTGGTGTGGATCGACAACCAGGCCGGCTGCAAAGGCGTGTGCGACCGCGTGCCCAACACCAGCACCACCCAGCTCAAAAACAAAGACTTGTGCGTTGACGGTGAATGCTTTGACGAAATCATGCTGAGCCAAATGGATGCCCGGATTGCCGAGTTGCCTGCAGAGCGCCGCGCCAAGGGCGTCGTCGTGCTGCTGCACCAGATGGGCGGCCACGGCCCGGCCTACTACAAGCGCACCCCGGCCGCCTTCAAGAAATTCATGCCCGAATGCACCAGCAACAACCTGCAAGACTGCAGCCAGGCCTTGCTGGTCAACGCTTACGACAACACCATCCTCTACACCGACCACGTGCTGGCCAACGCCATCGAATGGCTAAAAAGCAAGGAAACCACCAACACCCCTGCCATGGTCTACGTGGCCGACCACGGCGAGTCGCTAGGTGAAAACAACATCTACCTGCACGGCCTGCCCTACGACATCGCCCCCGATGTCCAAAAGCGTGTGCCCTGGATCACCTGGCTGTCGCCCGCCTTCGAGCAGCGCAGCCATGTGGCCACCGAATGCCTGCAGAAGCGCCAGGACATCAAGGTCAGCCACGACAACTACTTCCACTCGGTATTGGGCCTGCTGAATGTGAAGACCAGCCTCTACCAACCCGCATTGGACATGTTTGCGCCTTGCGTGAAGCCAGGGTAAATTGCTCTTTTTTGATAGCTACCTGCGCAGGTCTATCTTGCGCTGAAAGGCTATTTGGCTTAAATCCCTTGCAGCCCGCGCGGCACAAGGCCATGGGGTCCACTGCCATAGGTGCGCTACACCGCCGGGCTGCCTGCCCGGCCAGTTGCATTTCGGCCAATCCCCCAGGACAGCCTCGTCCGACACAGTGAAAACCCTATAAAACACCAACGTCATCTTGACCCGTTGGTCAATTTTTGGATTCACTTATTCTTCGCAATCAAGACACAACTGCGACACAATCTGGTCTGCTATTTGCATAGCAAACCCGACCTAGATTCCCCATGAATTCTCCATGTGACGGCGGACTGTACGTGGCCGGGTCTAGGCTCAGTATTTTTAGGTCAGGACTTACGCAAGTTCCCCCTGTAAGCCCGAAGGGCGGTACAGGGGCGCTGCGTAAGTCCTATAGATTTTGAAACTTTCAACTGCAAGGGTATGTGATGAGAAAAAAAGTATGGTTATGGACGCTTACGCCGGTAGCCCTTACGCTGGCGCTTTCCGGCTGCGATGGTGACTCTGGCCTCGTCGTTGACAACAATGCCGACAGCTGCTCCATTGTTTCCAGCAGCGGATCTGCCGTTGTCGTGGGTTCTGGTGCCACAGGCGACCCTGCGGCTCCTGAGGCCGCTTCAGGCTACCGTCTAGGCTACAAAGCCAAACAGTCCAGCAAGTACATGGTGGTCGCCAATACGCCGTTGGCCACCAAAGCCGGATGCGATGTGCTCAAGGCCGGTGGTACGGCCGCAGACGCCGCCGTGGCCGTGCAAGCTGTTTTGGGCTTGGTAGAACCCCAGTCCAGCACCATCGCTGGCAGCGCATTCATGATGTACTACGATGCCGCCACCAAAAAGGTTACCGCCTACGATGGCCGCGAGGCAGCACCTGCGGCCGCCACCGGCTTCTACCTGGTACGCCAAGACCAAGCCAACGCATCATCACCCGCACCGGTGCCCAGTGCGCGTCGCAGCGGCCGCTCCATCGGTGTGCCAGGCGTCATGCGCATGTTGGACCTGGCCCACAAAGAGCATGGCAAGATGCAGTGGAACCAGTTATTTGACGAGGGCATCACCCTGGCCACCAGCGGCTACAAAATTCCAGGTCGCATGGGCGATGCCATCAAAAGCAGCGCCGCCAGCCTGGCGCTGGATGCCAATGCCGTAGCTGCCTATTTCAATGCCGACGGCACCCCTAAAGCCACCGGAACCATCACCACCAACCTGCCCTATGCACAGTCGCTGCGCACCGTGGCCAACGGTGGTGCCGACGCGCTGTACACCGGCGCGCTGGCAGAGGCCATTGTGGCCAAGGCCGCGCAATCGGTGGGCGACGACGCTTCCAGAACCCCCATCACGCCCAGCCTGCTCACGGTCAACGACCTGAAGAACTACCAGGCCAAAAAACGCGAGCCGGTATGTACCACCTACCGCAGCAGCTACTACATCTGCACCATGTCGCCGCCCTCGTCGGGTGGCATTGCCATCGCCCAGGCGCTGGGCATTTTGGAGAACTTCAACCTGTCCCAATACGGCCCCAGCAATCCGACCAACGAAGGCGGAGTGCCCAGCGTGATGGGCGTGCATCTGGTGTCCGAAGCCGAGCGTCTGGCCTATGCCGACCGCGACAAGTACGTAGCCGATACCGACTTCATCCCCCTGCCAGGCAAGGGTTTGTCCAGCATGCTGGACAAGACCTACCTCAATGGCCGCGCCGCCTTGATCAACCCCAATGGCCAGTCCATAGGTTTGACCACGGCCGGCAACCTGGGGGATGTGCCACTGGGTGTAGACAAAACGGTAGAACATGGCACTACCCACTTCTCCATCGTTGATGCCTACGGCAACGTGGCCTCCATGACCACCACGGTAGAGTCCACCCTGGGCTCCTACCACATGGTGGGCGGCTTCATGCTGACCAACCAGCTCACCGACTTCTCGGCCCAACCCGCAGATACGGCTGGCGTTCCCATCGCCAACCGTGTGGCGCCGGGCAAGCGCCCGCGCAGCACCATGGCGCCCACGCTGGTCTTCAAAGGCACCGGGCCCGGTGACTTCCTGATGGCCACAGGCTCACCCGGCGGCGGCAACATCATCCAGTACGTGCTCAAGACCGTGGTCGGCGCGCTGGACTGGGGACTGGACACGCAGCAAGCCACGTCGCTGGTGAATTTTGGCGCTTCCAACAGCGCCACCACCAATGTGGACGGCTCCAACACCTCGCTGGACCTGACCGGCCTGATCGCCGGCCTGCAGGCCAAAGGCCACACCGTGTCCAACGCGGCGCAAAGCAGTGGCGTGTCCAGCATCATGCGGGTCAACCGCAACGGTGTACCCAAACTGGAAGGTGGCGTGGACCCCCGCCGCGAAGGCATTGTGCTGGGCGACGGCGCGCTGTAATCCCAAGCTGCCCGCATGCCATTCGGCCATGCGGGCAGCGGTGCCGCATAACGCGATCGCTCCTAAATTTATAGCTTCCTGCACAGGTACTGCTTGCGCTAGCAGGCTATTTTTCTTAAATTTTTGAACGTTGGTGGGCTTTAGGCGCTCTTCGTCTCGTCAAACCCATAACGCGTGTGGGCCATGGCCATCACTTCACGGGGCGGTGTGGCTTTGAGGCGGTGGTCGCTCCACACCTGGCGCCAGCGCCGCGCACCGGGCAGGCCGTGGCGCAGACCCAGCATATGGCGGGCGATGCTGTACCAGCCGGTGCCCTGCTCCACTGCCATGCGCTCCATGTACACCACCATCTGCTCCTCGATGCTTTCACGCGTGGCCTCAGCAGGCGCAGTGCCGAAAAACGCCGCGTCCCAACCCGCCAGAAACCAGGGATTGTGGTACGCCTCGCGCCCGACCATCACGCCGTCCAGCTGGGTGAGCTGCTCGGTAATCTGGTCTTCGGTGGTGAAGCCGCCGTTGATGGAAAAAGTCAGCGCCGGAAAGTCTTTTTTGAGCCGGTGCACCAGCTCGTAGCGCAATGGCGGGATCTCGCGGTTTTCTTTGGGCGACAGGCCTTTGAGCCAGGCATTGCGGGCGTGCACGATGAAGGTGGCGCAGCCGCCTTCGGCCACGGTGCCCACAAAGTCGCGCACGAAATCGTAGCTTTCGGTCTTGTCCACGCCAATGCGGTGCTTCACCGTGACCGGAATGTCCACCGCGTCGCGCATGGCCCGCACGCAGTCGGCCACCAGTTGCGGCTCGGCCATCAGGCAGGCACCGAACGCACCGCGCTGCACCCGCTCACTCGGGCAGCCGCAGTTGATGTTGATCTCGTCGTAACCCCACTCTTCGCCTAGCTTGGCGCAGCGGGCCAGGTCGGTCGGCTCGCTGCCGCCCAGTTGCAGGGCGACCGGGTGTTCTTCAGCGTTGAAGCGCAGGTGCCGCGGCACATCGCCGTGCAACAGCGCGCCGGTGGTGACCATCTCGGTGTAAAGCAAAGTGTGGCGGGACAGCAGGCGGTGCAGGTAGCGGCAATGCGCGTCCGTCCAGTCCATCATGGGGGCCACCGAAACGCGGTGGGCAAGGAAAGTCGTCATGGCTTGAAATGTCCGTTGAGCTGGTAGCATGCGCCCGGATGAACCTGGCGGGCCAGGGTGATGGGTACGTCGGCGTTGGCGGTTTTGCGCAGCACCACCAGGCAGGGGGCGCTGGGGGGAATGCGCAATAACTCGGCTTCTTGCGCAGTGGGCAGGCAGGCCTCGACCGAATATTGCGCCTCCCACAGCGGGGCCACGGTGCGCAGGTAGTAGGTGGGCGAAAGCTGGGTGAAGTCGTTTTGCAGGTAGTCGGGTGCGCAGGCAGGGTTCACAAAACGGTCTTCGCACTGCATGGGCTCGTCGTTTTCGAAATGCACCAGCAAGGTGTGAAAGACGCGCGTGCCAGGGGCCAGGCGGAACTGCTGGGCGATGGCCTCGGGGCAGGCTTCTTCTTGCGCCAGATGCACGACAGCGTGGTGGCGGTGGCCGCGCGCGGCGATTTCTTGCTGCAAATCTTGGATAGTCAGGTTCGACGACACCGAACCCAGGTGCGCGGCAAAGGTGCCCACGCCCTGTAGGCGGGTCACCAGGCCTTCGGACTGCAGCTCGCGCAGCGCACGGGACACCGTCATGCGGCTGACCTGGAACTGCGCCACCAGCTCGGGCTCCGACGGCATCAGGCTGCCGGGCGGCCAGCGGCCTTGTGACAGCTCTTTTTTCAGGTGCGCCTTGACCCGGGCAAACGGTGCCTGGTTGACGGGTTCAGGGGCTGCCAGCGGCTGTTGTCGTAAGAAAACCATAGGAAATAGAAGGATTTACGCAGCGCCACTGTTCCACCCTCTGGGCGCACAGAGTGGCTTGCGAAAGTCCTGAATTGTAGTTGTATGTAGTTGACTAGTCATGTCTACACAATTACAGTCGAAGCCATTATTTGACGAAAGCGAGCACCCCATGTTGATCACCCCCGGCCTCCTCACCCTGGACCAACTCCAGCGCATCCATGCCAGCGTCACCCCGCTGGAGCTGGACCCCGCCTGCCGCGACGGCATCCGCGCCAGTGCCGCCCTGGTGCAGGCCGCCGCCGATGGCGATGCGCCGGTGTACGGGGTCAACACCGGCTTTGGCAAACTGGCCAACCAGCGCATCAGCAAGGCGCAACTGGCCACCCTGCAACTCAACCTGATCCGCTCGCACAGCGTGGGCGTGGGCGAGCCGCTGGCCGCCCCTATCGTGCGTTTGATGCTGGCCACCAAAGCCGCCAGCCTGGCGCGTGGCCATTCCGGCGTGCGCGAGGTGGTGGTGGACACCCTGCTGGCGGTGCACAACGCCGGGCTGGTGCCGCATGTGCCGTCCCAAGGTTCGGTGGGCGCGTCTGGCGACCTGGCCCCGCTGGCGCACATGACGCTGGCACTGTTGGGCGAAGGCGAAATGTGGGTCGATGGCCAGCGCATGGCCGCAGTAGACGCACTGGCGCAGGCGGGTATCGCACCACTGACGCTCGGCCCCAAGGAGGGCCTGGCGCTGATCAACGGCACCCAAACCTCGGCGGCGCTGGCCTTGCACGGCCTGTTTATCTTCGAGCCGGTGCTGGAAGCGGCCTTGCTGATCGGAGCCCTGTCGGTAGAGGCCGCGCGCGGCAGCGACGGCCCATTCGACCCGCGCATCCACGCGCTGCGCGGCCAGCCCGGCCAGATCGACGTGGCCTGCTACTACCGCGCGCTGCTGGCGGGCAGCGCCATCCGGCAATCCCATGTGTCGGGCGACGACCGGGTGCAAGACCCGTATTCGCTGCGCTGCCAGCCGCAGGTGGTGGGGGCCTGCCTGGACCAGTTGCGCCACGCCAGCCGCATCTTGCTGATCGAAGCCAATGCGGTGACCGACAACCCACTGGTGTTTGCCGAGGACGGCGTGATGGTGTCGGGCGGCAACTTCCACGCCGAACCAGTCGCGTTGGCCGCCGACGGTATGGCACTGGCGATTGCCGAGGTGGGCGCGATAGCCGAGCGCCGCATCGCCATGCTGATCGACAGCAGCGTCTCGCGCCTGCCGCCGTTTTTAACCGCCGATGCCGGGCTGCACAGCGGTTTCATGATCATGCACGTCACCGCCGCGTCGCTGGCCTCAGAGAACAAATCCCTGGCCCACCCCGCCAGCGTGGACAGCCTGCCCACCAGCGCCAACCAGGAAGACCATGTGTCGATGGCCACCTTTGCGGCGCGTCGCCTGCAGGCCATGGTGAGCAACACGGCGCACATTCTGGCGATCGAATGGCTGGCCGCAGCCCAGGGCATCGACTTCTTACGCCCCTTGAGCAGCTCAGCCCCGCTGGAGCTGCTGCACGCCGCCCTGCGCGCGGACATCCCCCGCATGGACCACGACCGCTACTTTGCACCCGACATTGCCCATGCCACCCAGATGGTGCGCAGCGGGGCCATCAGCAGTATCTTCCGCACCCTGCCCGGCCTGCCCGCGCTGTGGACGGCGATTTAAGCAAGCGGCTGGCGGAGCGCGGGTAACATGCCGGAACCCAAAGATGGAGGAGCATCCACACCATGGTTTCCCGCAACGGCCCACAGCCCCCACATTCTCTCGCTACGTCCTTGACACGGTTCCGGCAGGCGGCCACTGCCGCCACCGTCTTGGCGCTGGTTGCCTGCAGCTCGACACCGCTGCCGCCGTGGCATCCCGGTGCCGTGCCCCCCCCCCGGCCCGCAGTAGCGACCAAGCCGGCAGCACCTACGGCCACAGCGCCCAACGGCACCGCAGCTATCGCCGAACCGGTAAGCCGTGACAGCATTGCCGAAACCGATGCGACCAAGGCTGCCAGCCCAGACAGCGCGCCCTACAGCGCCGCCGTCGCTGCGCGCTTCCCCGACCCGGCCATCGCCTACAGCACGCCGGGCCTGCTGCCGGGGCGCACCAGCTTCAGCAGCAATAACGAGATTGCCGACTGGCTGGCCAACCTGACCAACAAACCCAGCCGCGGTGTCCACCCCAGCGTGCTCCGCATTGGCCTGTCACAACAAGGCATACCGCTGGAAGCCCTGCTGCTGACCCGCGCCAGCAGCCCCGATGCGCCGACCATCCTGGCCACCGGGCGGCCCACGGTATTGATCGTGGCGCAGCAGCACGGCAACGAACCCGCCGGCAGCGAGGCAGCGCTGGTGGTGGCGCGCGAGCTGGCCCAAGGCCTGCTGGAGCCCCTGCTGGACAAGATCAACGTGCTCATCGTGCCGCGTGCCAACCCCGACGGAGCCGCCACCAACCAACGGGCCACCGCCAACGGCATTGACATGAACCGCGACCACCTGCTGCTCAACAGCCCCGAGGCCCGCGCTCTGGCCCAACTGGGCCGCGACTACCAGCCCAAGGTGGTGCTGGACGCGCACGAGTACACCGTGGTAGGCCGCTATCTGCAGAAGTTTGGTGCCATCCAGAAATATGACGCGCTGATGCAGTACGCCATGACCGCCAATATGCCGGAGTTTTTAACCCGCGCCTCCGAAGAGTGGTACCGCCGCCCAGCGATATCCGCACTTAAGTCGCAGGGCCTGAGCAGCGAGTGGTACTACACCACTTCCACCGACATCAACGACCACGTAGTGTCCATGGGCGGCACCGATCCCGACACCGGGCGCAATGTGAATGGCCTGAAAAACACCGTCAGCATGCTGATCGAAACCCGCGGGGTCGGCATCGGCCGTCTGCACATCCAGCGCCGCGTGCACACCCAGGTCACCGCCATGGTCAGCATGCTGCAAAGCACGGCCACCCGCGCCGAACAGCTGGGCCAGTTGCGCTCCTACGTTGACCGCGAAGTCAGCAGCGAAGCCTGCCGCAGCAAAGCCATCGTGGCCGCCGGCCCTACCAGCGCCCAGTACGAGCTGACCATGCTCGACCCCACCACCGGAGCCGACAAAAAGATCACGGTGGACTGGAATTCGGCGCTGGAGCTGCAAACTCTCAAATCGCGTGCCCGGCCGTGCGGCTACTGGCTGTCGGCCGCGTCCACAGCCGCGGTAGACCGGTTGCAGCTATTGGGCGTGCAGGTAATGCGGGTGGTGGATGCTGGTAGTGTCCTGGGCGACCTGTACCGCGCCACCAGCCACAGCACCGGCACGCGGCAGGACGTGCGTGGCAGCATTAGCGATGCGCAGCCCATCGAGCAAACCGAGGTAGAGCTGGTGCGCGGCCTAGTGGATACACCCACAGGGAGTTTTTATGTCCCGCTGGGCCAACCCCTGGCCAATCTGGTGCTGGCCGCGCTGGAGCCCGACACGCAGAACAGCTTCTTTGCCAACCACATCGTGCCCAACCTGAGCGATACCGCCCGCATCATGGCCGAGCCAACCGGGGCGCTGGAGAAGCTGCCGTAAGTTTCTGAGGTTTTAGAGGCTATTTTGAACCATTAAATAGCCTCTCAGCGCATATAGCACCTGCGCAAAACGCTCCTATTTTTGAATATAAAAATAGGAGCGTTTGTGTTTAAGGCGCGGGTTCCGGCAGCGGTGCGGATTTGGCCTTGGTTTTAGCGGCGTTGCGCTTGACCGTATCAGCCTTGTGGGCGGCGGCTTCTTGCAGCTTGTCGGCGTAGCGGGCAGGCTCGTTGGCCGCTGCGGCAGCACGGCGGGCCCGCGTGGCCTGGTCTTCCTGGTTGGTACGGGCCTTCTTCTCAGCCGTGGCTTTGCGCCCAGCCTGGGCCTTGGCAGCCTCGCTGGGGTCGTAAGGTTTGCGCGGCTCGGTGGGCGCGTGGGTGCGGCTA
Source organism: Rhodoferax sp. (assembly GCF_039922535.1). Taxonomy (GTDB): domain Bacteria; phylum Pseudomonadota; class Gammaproteobacteria; order Burkholderiales; family Burkholderiaceae_C; genus Rhodoferax_B. The sequence continues at coordinate 29,060 of NZ_JBDTEM010000149.1, forward strand.
GGCGTGGTACCGCGCGGGGTGGCAGTGCCCACAGCCACCGGTGGCTCGTCTTTGGCCGCGGCACTTTGCTCCATGCGCTGCAACTGCTCGGCGCCCTTGCGTTTGCGCTCCGCGTCGTTCAGCGAGATTTCCTGGCGGCGCAAATCAGCCATTTCAACCCGGCGGCGAGCGCGGCTGGCATCGCGGCAGTCGTTGACCGCAAACTTCTGGAAGCAAGCCGTTTCTTCGGCAGCAAAGCGCTTCTCGATCTGTTGGCGCTCGGCATTGATGCGAGCGTGCTCGGCAGCCACTTCCAGGCCACCGTCGGCAATCTGCGCCAGCACCGAGGCGCTGCACAGTACACACAAAAGGCTGATCCAATATTTCTTCATGTCAGATGGGTATCCACAATGCGCCGCTCCAGCGCTAAAAATTCTACCGACTGCATTTCGTTCAAGCGCGACACGGTACGCGGAAACTCGTGCGCCATCGGGCCTTCGGTATAGAGCTCTTCGGGCGGCACGGCGGCCGACAGGATCAGCTTGACCCGGCGGTCGTACAGCACATCCACCAGCCAGGTGAAGCGCCGCGCGGGCGATGCCATGTTGACCCCCATGGCAGGCACATTGCTCAGCAGCACGGTATGGAACTGGCTGGCCAATTCGAGGTAGTCGTTTTGCGAACGCGGCCCGCCGCACAGGATGTTGAAGTCAAACCAGACCACCCCTCCGGCCTTGCGCCGGGCCTGGATCTCGCGCGCCTCGATGTGCAGCACCGGGTCTTCGTCTTGGGTTTCGGCCAGGCGGGTAAAGGCCTCGGCCATCTCCTGATCGGCCTGCGGACCCAGCGGCGTGTGGTAAATCTTGACCTGCTCCAGCGTGCGGCTACGGTAGTCGGTGCCGTTGTCCACACTCAGCACTTCCAGCTTTTCGTTCAGCAGTGCGATG
>NZ_JBDTEM010000150.1:0-6694 GCF_039922535.1 Rhodoferax sp.
GCGGCAGCGGCCACGGCAGCCGCAGCGGCCGATGTCGCCATCGTCTTTGCCACCCAGTGGCAGACCGAAGGTGCGGACCTGCCCAACCTGAGCCTGCCCAACAACGCCGCCGACCCGGCCAACCAGGCCTACGACCAAAACGCGCTGATCACCGCCGTGGCAGCGGTCGCCAAGCGCAGCGTGGTGGTACTGGAAACCGGCACCGCCGTCACCATGCCCTGGCTGGGCAACGTCAATGCGGTGATGGAGGCCTGGTACCCCGGCGTGCAGGGCGGTCCGGCCATTGCCAACGTGCTGTTTGGCAGCGTCAATCCGTCGGGCAAGCTGCCATTGACCTTCCCGCAGACCGAAGCCGATTTGCCGCAAAAGACCATCTCCGCCACCAACCTGACCGTGACCTACAGCGAAGGCCTGAACATGGGCTACCGCTGGTACGACTCGCAGAACATCACTCCGCTGTTCCCGTTTGGCCACGGCCTGTCGTACACCAGCTTCAGCTATTCCGGCATGGCTATCACGGCCAATGCGGACGGCACGGCCACGGTCAGCTTCACGCTCAAAAACACCGGTGCGCGCGCCGGTGCCGAGGTGGCGCAGGTCTACGCGGCCCTGCCCAGCAGCGCAGGCGAGCCACCCAAACGCCTGGTGGCATGGCAAAAAGTGCAGTTGGCGGCGGGCGAGAGCAAAACCGTCAGCATCAACGTCAGCACCGCCCGCATGGCCGTGTGGAACAGCACCACCCACCAGTGGAATACGCCCAGCGGCAGCTACACCTTCTTTGTAGGCGGCTCCTCGCGCGACACGCAGTCCAAGGTGCTTGTGCGCAGCTGATAACCGGTTTGCTATAGCTTCAATAGCTCCCCGCGCAGGTAGGTATTGCGCTGGGGGGCTATTTCGTTCTAAAAACCCATCACCTGCCTGGGGTGGAGCCTGGCATATCCGCGTGGGTAGCCGGGATAGGTGACACGTCGCAGCTGCGAACCTGGCCTGGTGGGACAGTGCTGTCTTCCCGCGCTTTATTTTCAGGGAAAACACCTGTGTTATTTGAACTTAATTAATGAACAATTAATAAGTTCGGGTGAGGAAGTGCACGCCCGTACGCACCGGGCAAGGCGACTGCTGCGCCCACACTTTTACCGGCACGGACCTGGGGCACAGAACCCCGGGCCTGCCGGTGACTTCACCTAAAAAATGACAGGAGACAAGACATGAAGAAGCAAATCATCGGGCTGGCGATTACCGCGGCGTTCGCCGTTCCGGCCATGGCGCAACAAAGCGTGGAAGTGCTGCACTGGTGGACTTCGGGTGGCGAAGCCGCGGCGCTGGGCGTGCTCAAGGGCAACCTGGAAAAGCAGGGCATCAAGTGGAACGACATGCCGGTTGCCGGTGGCGGCGGCGAGCAGGCGATGACGGCGGTGCGTGCCCGCGTCACGTCCGGCAATCCGCCCACCGCCGTGCAGATGCTGGGCTTTGACATCCAGGACTGGGCCAAGCAAGGTGTGCTGGCCGATCTGAACGACGTGGCCACCAAAGAAGGTTGGGACAAGGTGGTTCCGGCCGCGCTGCAACGCTTCTCCAAATACAACGGCAAGTGGGTCGCCGCACCGGTCAACGTGCACTCCACCAACTGGGTTTGGGCCAACAAGGAAGTGCTGGCCAAGGCCGGTATCACTTCGGACCCCAAGACCTGGGACGAATTCATTGCCGACGGCGAGAAGCTGCAAAAAGCCGGTTTCATCGCCCTGGCCCATGGTGGTCAGCCCTGGGAAGACGCGACGCTGTTTGACGGCGTGGTGATCTCCACCGGCGGTGTGGATTTCTACCGCAAAGCCTTGATTGACCTGGACCCGAAATCGCTGAATTCGCCGACCATGCTGAAGGCGTTTGACCGCATGTCGCAACTGCGCAAGCTGGTGGACAAAGACTTCTCCGGGCGCGACTGGAATGTGGCCTCCGGCATGGTGATCAGTGGCAAGGCGGGCTTCCAGATCATGGGTGACTGGGCCAAGGGCGAGTTTTTGCGGGCGAAGAAAGTACCGGGCAAAGACTTCTCTTGCTTCCGCGTGCCCGGCACGCAGGGCGTGGTGTCGTTCAACTCCGACCAGTTCGCCATGTTCAAGGTCGGTGCCGACAAGGTCGCCGCGCAGGACAAGCTGGCCTCGGCCATCATGGACCCCGCCTTCCAGTCGGCCTTTAACGTGGTCAAGGGTTCGGTGCCCGCGCGTACCGACGTGTCCGACAAGGACTTTGACGACTGCGGTAAAAAAGCCATGAAGGACTTCGCCGAAGCCAACGCCAAGAGCACCTTGGTCGGCTCCATGGCCCACGGCCACGCGGTGCCAGCCTCCATCAAGAACGCTTTCTACGACGTGATCACGCGCCACTTCAATGGCCAGATCGACTCGAAGAAAGCCGTCGTAGAACTCGCTGCTGCCGCCAAGTCCTAATCGCTGACAGGGTGGGTTTTCGCCCTGGTTGCATGCGGGCCGACGCGCTAGCGTCGGCCTTTCCATTTCCCTCGTAAGGTCCTGCATGAAAGCTGGTTTTCTGCCCAAGCTGTTGATCACTCCGAGCGCCTTGCTGGTGCTGGTGTGTGTCTACGGCTACATCATGTTCACCATTTATCTGTCGTTCACCGCCTCGACCCTGATGCCGCAGTACGAGTGGGTCGGCACGGCCAACTACCACCGCCTGATGGGCCTGGAAAACTGGTCGGTGGCGCTGTCGAATCTGTGGGTGTTTGCCTCGCTGTACATCGTGATCGCGATGGCGCTGGGGCTGACGCTGGCGATCTTGATTGACCAAAAGGTGCGTGCCGAAAGCGGCCTGCGCTCGGTTTTTTTGTACCCCATGGCGTTGTCTTTCATCGTGACCGGCACCGCATGGAAATGGCTGCTCGACCCCGGCGTGGGTCTGGAGCACACCATGCAGACCTTGGGCTGGAGCAACTTCGCCTTCGGCTGGATCAAGGACTCGGACATGGCGATTTACTGCGTGGTGATAGCCGCTGTGTGGCAGACCACCGGCTTTGTGATGGCCATGTTTTTGGCCGGCCTGCGCGGGGTCGATTCCGAGCAGATCAACGCCGCCCGTCTGGACGGCGCCAAGAGCTGGCAGATCTACCAGCGCATCATCATTCCGCAGTTGGGGCCGGTGTTCATTTCGGCCTTTGTGATTCTGGCGCACATGGCCATCAAGTCCTATGACCTGGTGATTGCGCTGACCAACGGCGGGCCCGGCCGCTCCACCTGGCTGCCCTCGGTGTTCATGTACCAGTACACCTTTACCCGTAACGAAATGGCCGTGGGTGCTGCCAGCTCGGTGCTGATGCTGGTGGCGATTGGTGTGGTCGTGCTGCCCTACCTGTACGGCGAGATGCGGAAGGTCAAAAATGGATAAGACCTTGTCGCGCTTTCTGCGCATTGCGCTGTATTCCATCCTGGTCGGCACGGCCCTGCTATTCATCCTGCCGGTGTACGTGATGGTGGTGAATTCGCTCAAACCCCTGGACGAGATTCGCAACGGCAATCTGATGTCGCTGCCCATGGACTGGACCCTGGCGCCGTGGCGCAGTGCCTGGAGCACGGCACAGATCGGCGTGCAGGCCACCGGCCTCAAACCGTATTTCATCAACTCGTTTCTGCTGGTGATTCCGGCGGTGGTGATCTCGACCTTGATTGGCGCGCTGAACGGCTACATCCTGACCCAGTTCAAGATGCGCTTCGCCCATGCGCTGTTTGCGGCCATGCTGTTTTCGGTGTTCATCCCGTTCCAGATCGTGCTGATCCCGATGGCCAAGACCCTGGGCTTTTTGGGGCTGGCGGGCACGGTGAAGGGGCTGATTTTTGTGAACGTGGTCTACGGTATTGGCTTCACCACGCTGTTCTTCCGCAACTACTACGCGGCCTTTCCCACCGAGCTGATCCGCTCGGCGCGCATGGACGGGGCCAACTTCTTTGGTGTGCTGCTGCGCATCCTGTTGCCGAACAGCGCCCCCATCATCGTGGTCACGGTGATCTGGCAGTTCACCAATATCTGGAACGAGTTTTTGTTTGGCGCATCGTTTAGCGACTACACCTCGTTTCCGCTGACGGTGGCCTTGAATAACCTGGTGAGCAGCTCCACTGGGGTGAAGGAATACAACGTGCATTTCGCGGGGGCTTTCATCGCCGCGATTCCTACGCTCATCGTCTACCTGGTGTCCGGTAAATATTTCGTCCGCGGCCTGATGGCCGGTTCGGTAAAAGGTTGAAAAATGGCTTCGTTAGATCTCATCCACATCCAAAAAAGTTTCGACAGCGTCCAGATACTCCACGACATCACCATCTCGCTGGCTGACGGTGAATTCCTGGTGCTGGTCGGCCCCAGCGGCTGCGGCAAGAGCACGCTGATGAACGTGATTGCCGGGCTGGAGGACCCTACGGCAGGCAGCCTGCGCCTGGACGGCCAGGACATCACCCAGGTGGCCCCGGCCGAGCGCAATATCTCCATGGTGTTCCAGTCGTACGCGCTGTACCCGAACATGACGGTGGCCAAGAACATCGAGTTCCCGCTGGAGATGCGCAAGGTGGCCAAGAACGTGCGCGCCGAGCGCGTCGCCAGCGTGGCCAAGCTGCTGCAGATCGAGCACCTGCTGCAGCGCAAGCCGCGCCAGCTCTCCGGTGGCCAGCGCCAGCGCGTGGCCATTGGCCGGGCGTTGGCGCGCGAGCCCAAGCTGTATTTGTTTGACGAACCGCTGTCGAACCTGGATGCCCAGCTGCGCCTGGACATGCGCACCGAAATCAAGAAGCTGCACCAGCGGCTGAAAGCCACCATCGTCTACGTGACGCATGACCAGATCGAGGCCATGACGCTGGCGACGCGCATCGCCGTGATGAAGGGCGGTGTGGTGCAGCAATTGGGCAGCCCGCACGAGGTCTACAACCGCCCGGCAAACACCTTTGTGGCCAGCTTCATGGGTTCACCGCGCATGAATCTGGCCAAGGCCCGCGTGCTGGCACAGGGCGACGGCATCGTGCTGGAGATGCAGCAAGGCGACCGGCCCATGGTGCGCATCGCCTTGCCGTCCGTGCCTGCGGCGCTGCACGCCTACCAGGGCAAAGAAGTTATTGCCGGTATCCGCGCCGAAGCCATCAGCCTGGCACGCGAGGGGGCCGTGGAAACCGCCATGCACCGCCTGGTGCAGGCCCGGGTGGAAGTGATCGAACCCACCGGTGCCGACACCCTGGTGGTGCTGAACCTGGGTGGCCATGAATTCACCGCCCGGGTCGAACCCGACGCACCGCTGACGCCGGGCCAGGAGACGCAGTTCATGGTCGATCTGAGCAAGCTGGTCTGCTTCGATGTGCAGACCGAGCAGCTGATTGCGTGACCGCTAAGCCCAACGCCTATTTTTAAGAAAAATAGGCCACCAGCGCAGGTAGCACCTGCGCTGGAAGCTATCAATTCAGTAGTATTTCAGCCCGTATACCCCATCTGGCTGCGCCCAAGCGGCGTCAGATCTTCTGGCTTGAAACGCCCCACAAAGTCCACCTCGTAGTCTTCGGGTGCAAAGTTGGGTGACGACTTGCCCGCCTCAAACGCGGGCCGTTGCCGGGCTAAAAAGATGCGGTTCTTTTCGCAATCCGGCGCGGCGCCGATGTAGATCACATTGCTGTAGCCCTTGCCCTGGTGCTTGTCTTCCACGCCGTGGATGGTGTCGGGGTGCCACCAGACGGTGTCGCCGGCCTGCACCTTGGGGATAGGCCCATAGGCGCGCAGCAGCAGCGCGTGGTACTGGGCCGACACCACCAGCGCGCGGCCCGCACGGGCGCCACAGAGTTCGTCGTCGGCAATATCGTCTTGCAGCGCGCGTAGCAGCACCCAGGGCATGGCGTTGGCGATGGGCACCAAGTTGAGCGTGCCGTCGCCCGGGCCTTGCGGCGTCAGCGCGGTCCAGCCCTGGAAGGTGCGGAACATGCTGCACACGGCGGGCGAGGGGATCTCGTGCGTCTCGGTGCGGTAGGCGGCGGCAAACGGGTCGTACTGGCTGGCATCGCCGCCGTAGATGTGGCGGTACACATTGCGGTAGCCGGGGTCGGTCCAGCGCTCGATCGAGCCGCCATCGACGTGGGGCGACAGGCCCAGCGACGCATCGCCGGGTTCGCGCTGGCGCACGCGGTCGGCGTAGGTGCATTCTTGGTCGGGGTTGAATACCGGTTGGCCGTCCTGGTCGATATTCCACAGGCGGTTCAGCCAGCGGCGGGCCCGGGCCAGTTCTTCCGACTGGCGTGCGTCCATTTGCGCCTTCGACCAGTACACGCCGTAAATCTGCGGTTTGCCGCTGGCCAGGCTGCTGAAGTATTTGTCGATGCCGCGCTTGCCGACCTCTTTTTCCAGGTAATGGTTGTCGGCCAGGTAGGACTCGATGCTGCTGTTCCACTTCTCGACGCGGGCCGGGTCGAACACGCCGCGCACCACCAGGCAGCCGCGCTGCTTGATGCGGGCGACGGTGGCAGCGTCGATGTGGTCGAGGTCGGCAAACTGCACTTCCGGCACTGGGCTGATGGCCTGGGCACGTTCGCGTTCAATCGCTTCGACCTGGGCTTCGATGTTGCGCGTCAGTGCGTCAAAGCGCGCTTGCAGATCGGGTATCTGCGCCCGCAATAGCTTTTTTGCGGCAATGATGTCGGCTTGGAAATTGAGATTCGGGTCA
>NZ_JBDTEM010000151.1:0-3735 GCF_039922535.1 Rhodoferax sp.
GGTGGCGGCCATCGCCACGCTGGCGTTTGCCGCCAAGGCAGCTGGAACCCTGCGCGGCCTGGCACCTTGGGCCGTGGCACTGCCTTTTCTGCTGATGCTGCTGGTGTTCGTGGCCGTCAAGCCCTACGCCACGTCACGCACGCAAAACCTGGTGTGGAACCACACCCGCAACGCCGACCTGCACTTCCACAGCGCCCTGCACTTCAAGCCCCTGTTCTGGCTAACGCTGAAAAACTGGCTGTTGATGCTGCTCACACTGGGGCTGTACTGGCCGTTTGCGGCGGTGGCGATGGCACGCATGCGGCTGCAAACCGTGTCCATCAGCACCCGCGCGGCGCTGGACACCTTGGTGGGCCAGCGCGCCAGCGGCAGCACGGATGCCGCTGGCGACGCAGCAGGCGACATGCTGGGCTTTGACCTGGGTTTGTAAAAGTGTCCACTCCGTTGCTGTCGGCCACCTACTTTGACGGCCTGCAGGCCCGTGCCCAACCAGTCTCGCTGCAGGTAGCCGACGGCGCGCTGCACATCACCGGCGACGGCATCGCCCGCCGCGTCGCCCTGCCCCATGTGCGCTGGCCTGAGCGCACCCGCCATGGCGTACGGATCACGCACCTGGCCGACGGCGGCGAGCTGCACTGTGCCGACAGCGCCGCCTGGGATGCCTGGAGCCAACACAGCGGCCTGGGCGAACCCTTGGTGGTGCGCCTGCAACAAAGCTGGCGCGGCGTGCTGGGCAGCGCCCTGGCATTGGTGGTCCTGCTGCTAGCCCTGCACGCATGGGGCCTGCCCTTGGCAGCGCGGGCCGCCCTGCAACTGCTGCCGCTGAGCGTTGATACCTCGCTTGGCGATGCCACCCTGCAGGCTGTGGACGAACATCTGATGCAACCCAGCCAGTTACCGCGTGCCGAACAAGCCCGCGTGCAGGCCGCATTTTCCCAGGCCATGACCCAAGCGGCAGCCCACTTGCCGCTCGGCAGCGTGCCGGATTGGCAACTGGTGTTCCGCGCCAGCCGCATCGGCCCCAACGCCCTGGCCCTGCCCGGTGGCACGATCATCATGACCGACGAACTGGTGTATCTGGTAGAGCGCGACACCGATGCGCTGACCGCCGTGCTGGCGCACGAACTGGGCCACGTGCAGCACCGCTACGGCGTGCGCATGCTGGTGCAGGTGACCTTGCTGGGCACCGTGGGCTCGCTGGTGCTAGGCGACTTCAGCAGCTTGCTGGCGGGCACATCGGCGCTATTGGGCCAGGCCCACTACTCCCGCGAAGCAGAGCACGCCGCCGACGTGTCTGCTGTGCAATTGCTGCAAGCCGCCAACATCGACCCGGCCGCCATGGTCACGCTGTTTGACAAACTGGCGGCACTACGCGCCGCCAAGGATGCCGATGCCAAAGCCGCGCCCGACAACTGGCTGGGCATCGCGTTTGCCTCCCACCCGACCGATGCGGAGCGGGTGCAGTTTTTTCAGCGGGCGGGCCGGTCTAACGGGGGGCTGTGAAATTTCAAGCCTTTTAGGCCGCTGGCGCAGTAGACACCTGCGCTAGCAGCTATTAAAAGCAGAGCAATTGGCTTGGGTGGGCGGTGCTTGGCAGGGCAGCTTGGCGCTATGCGATAGGACCTTGCTGCTCTGGTGGCTTGTTGCTATTTTTAATGAAATAAACCATCCAGAGGACGCAAACTTGGCTACAAATTTTTGCGGTTAGAGTGCCTATTTTGAACCACCGCTTTTGCTGTTTCAATCTTATTTCTCTCCACCCCATGCCAAATCTTCACATCATCGTTGGCGACTCCAATACTCGGAAGAGTTCACTCCTCCGTTGCCTCACTGGCATAGGTAGCGGTAACGCCACAAAGTACCTCGACATAGCTGAAGCCGCTGGCAGCAGCATCAAGGTCTATTGCATGCTGTCTGCCTTGCAAGAAAACTACAAGCCGCGAACGCCTTCCGAATTCATCGACTACGTCAAAGCGCTCAGCCCGCAAGCGACGGACATTGCTTTTACTTTGCGTGTAGAGGCCCGTGGAAACTACCCGTCTCTCGATGTCTATCTTCAGGCGTTTTCATCCGTAGGTTGGCCTGTGGTGAACGCTGCACTTCTTGGCCCGCTCGCCTGCGCTCAACAACAAAATATCCCATGTCAGCGCATTTGTGCAGTGACACAAAGCCCTGATCTGCCTACGAACAAGACAGCCAGCCAGGTGCGAAAAGTATGGCAATGGGCTTAGTGCCCAAGCAATTTAACCCGTTTATCGACTCACCCTATCCCCCATGCACAACCCCTTCAACCGCGCCACCGAAGATGTGGGCAACATCGTCGAATTCGGCCACGTCAACCTGCGCGTGGCCCAGCAGCCGCAGGCCATCATCTTCTACACCATGGGCCTGGGGCTGACCCGCGACCCCTACCAGCGCGTGGACATTGAAAACGCCTGGATGAACATCGGCAGCAGCCAGTTCCACCTGCCCACCGGCCGCGCCGAAGTGCTGCGCGGCGTGGTGGGGCTGGTCATGCCCGACCTGGACGCGCTGCTGGCGAGGCTGGGCCAGATTGCGCCGCTGCTCAGCGGCACGCAGTTCAGCTTCGCGCGCCACGGCGATGTGGTGCTGGCCACCTGCCCCTGGGGCAACCGCATCCGCGTGCACGCGCCCGACAAAGCCCAGTTTGGCCCGCTGCTGCTGGGCATGCCGTATGTGGAGGTGGACTGCGCGCCCGGCACGGCCGCGGGGATTGCGCGGTTTTATACCGAGGTGCTGGGAGCCCCCGGCAACGTGGGCGAAAACGGGCGCGGGGTGTTTGCGCGCATCCCGGCGGGGCTGTTTGGCAGCCTGGTGTTTCGCGAAACCGCGCGCCCCCTACCCGCCTACGACGGCCACCATGTGCAGATCAGCGTGGCCGATTTCTCCGGCCCGCACGGGCGGCTGCTGGCGCGCGGGCTGGTCACCGAAGAAAGCAGCCAGAGCCAGTACCGCTTCCAGGACATCGTCGATCTGGACACCGGCCGGGTGCTGGCCACGCTAGAACACGAAGTGCGCAGCATGCGGCACGCCTCGTTTGCCCGGCCTTTGGTCAACCGCAACCTGGCCAATTACGGCGATGTGTATGTGCCGGGCTGGGAGGATGCGGCCTGGTTGAGGCCGCCTAGCCTGTAAATCCAAACAGGCGGCGTGGCGTGTCCCACAGCATGGCCTGTTGCGCTGCCGCATCGGGCACCACACGCCCAAACAGCGCCAGCAGCGGGCCGTAGTCGATGCGCTCGGGGGCCCGCAAAAACGGCCAGTCCGAAGCCCACACCAGCGCTTTTGGCGTGTAGGCATCCAGCAGCGCCTGCACAAACGGCCAGGCATCCGGGTGCGGAAAAGGCTGAACCGAGGTTTTCGCCAGGCTGGAAATCTTCACCACCGCCCGGCCCGTCTCGGCCAGCCCCAGCAGCGCCTGGAAGCCGGGCTGTCCCAGGCCCGCCGTTGGATTGGGGCGGCCACAGTGGTCGAACAACAAGCGCGCGCCGCTGTCTACCAGCAGGGGTTTCAGGGCCACCAGGTCGTCGTTTTGCACCTGCACTTGCGCCCATAGGCCGAGCTGGCGCAGGCGCTCCAGCAGCGGCCCGGCAGCGCGGTAATAGTCCACGCCCAGCAAGGCCGCGTTCAGCGTGACACCGACTACCCCGGCGGCCTGCAGGTCTTGCAACTCGGCCAGGCTGGTGTCCAGCGGCACCACCGCCACGCCCTTGT
>NZ_JBDTEM010000152.1:0-6179 GCF_039922535.1 Rhodoferax sp.
CTTCCTGGAAACCATAGAACGCCCCGGAGTTCAGGCTGCCATCGGTCAAGAAACTCAGCACCAGCGACTCGATCAGCGCATGGTTCACGTCGTATGCGGCGATAGATGCCTCGCCCGAGCCTGGCGCCCAATTCAAAAAGCCGCCAAAACCCGACACGGCGGTGTCGAAGGTGAAGGTCATGCTGGAGGTGCTGTCGTTGGTGGCCACCAGGGTTTTGTTGTAGTCCCAGTCGCCATTGGCATCAAAGCCATAGCCATCGGTGCTGCCAAAAGCCGCGTCACTGCCGTTGCTGCTCCAGGTGATGCCGGGCGCAAAGTTGAACGGGCCGGTGCCAAAAATATTCTTCACCGGTGTGGTCAGTGGGGTCGCCCCGACCAGGGAGGTGACCGGCACGGCAGCGGCGGGCATGCTGGCTGCGCCCGCCAACAGGCAGGCCGCGCCAACCAGGCGGGAAATAGTGTTTTTCATAGCGGTAAGGAATCTGGTTGAAAAAGGGGGTGCCCGCGCATGCACGGGCACCGGTGTGTTGCCAGGGCGGCTTTATCGCGGGCCTTATTGCGTTTCGAGCGTGAAGGACGCGTCTATCTTCTGCTGCGCATTGGCCGTGCTGGGCAGCCCCATGAGCTGGTAGGCCATGTGCCGCAGGTACAGCGTGGTGTCGCCATACCACTGCAGCGACACCATGCTGGCGTCGCCATTCAGCGCCGGGACTTTACGGAAGGTGGCATCGCTCTTGAACGTGGTGCTGTCTTCCAGCGGGTCCACCCAGGTCAGGTGGTGTTTGTCGGCCGTGGCGATCCAACCCAGGCCGTAGCCCCGGTTCGCCTGGGTCAGGCTGCTGCCGGTGGGCCAGCGGGTCGGGTTGGCACTGTCGATGCGCAGGTAGCGGCCAGGGAAGCCGGTGGCCTCAAAAGACACCAGGTTCGGGTCGCTCGGATCGGCCAGACCCGGGGCGGCACGCCATTTGAAGTCGGCCGGTAGTTGTCCGTTGTTGGTGTCGTTCAGCGTGGTGATGATGCCGTGGAACCAGGCATGGGCCGCATAAAACGGTGTGCCGCCTTCGGAGTACGTGGTTTTGATACGGGTCGTGACGGCGGGCACGGTGACACCGTAGCGGGCCTTCAAGGCATCCAGCTGTGCCTGCGTCACGCGCACGGTATTGGCATGGCGCACACCTTCTGGCAGCTTGAAGTCCACGCCATTGGTGAGCTTGGTCCAGCTGGCGGGGTCGGCATCCAGGTTGGTGGTGGTCCAGCAGCCGAAAACACCGCCGTTGCCGTAGTAGTCGGCGTAGATGTACCACTTCTGCTGCCCTGGGATCTTGATGACCAGTGGCCCCTCGGTGCCTTGCATGGTGCTTTGGTTGGCACCACGCGTCAGGTAGTTGGGCGAGATGCGGGTGAAAGAGCCCGCCACCAGACCAGCACCCGACGACTTGGCCACCTGGATGTCCTTGCCGCTGCCGGTTTCATCTTTGTAGAACAGGTAGTTGTGGCCGTTGTAAGGCACTACGGTCGCGTCAATTTCGTCGTAACCGGGGTCAAACAAAACCTCGGGTGTGGGGTTGACCAGGCTGTTGAAATCCTTGGTGTAGCTGACATAGGTGCGGCCCCGGTCGGCATTGCCCGACCACACAATCGCGTACTTGCGGCGGTCCGAGTCGTAGTAGGTCTCTGGTGCCCAGGCATGGGGCTGGGTATTGGCCCCCAGGGTGCTGGCCATGGTCAAGAATCGGGGGTTGGTGAAGGTGATCAGATCGTCCGAATCGGCCACAAAAATACGCGAACTGGGCCGGTTCCAGTAGTTGGAGTCGTTGACCGCCAGCGTCCAGTCGGTGGCGATATAGACAAACTTGCCGTCGTTCTTGCGCAGGATGAACGGGTCGCGGATGTGGCCGGAGCCGCTGATGCCCTGGACCGTGGTGGGGGCCTGGTACACCGGCTTGCCCGCGTTCAAACCGCTCCAGTTCAAGCCGTCGGTACTGAAAGCCAGATGCAAGGAATCGTTGGCCAAATCCTGGTTAGGGCCGAAATAAGTCATCACCCAGGCCACCGAGTTGTCGGGGCTGGTGTCTGGCGCGATGTCTCCAGCCCCCGCCTTGGCGGTAAGCGAGGTCGCGGTGCTGGCCAGTCCGTCCGATCCGCCTCCGCCACAGGCGGAGAGAAGCGACAGAGTGGCCACCACGATTGCACTGGCTTTTGCCAGATTTTTCAATAAAGCCATGGTGAATATGCTCTTTCTGTGGGAGTGTGTAAGCGTCCTTGTCTTAAAAATGGATTTTTAGAAGTCTGTGGATGGCCTCTGGCGCGAACCCACACGCGACCGGTGTTTGTTGGCATGGTTCATGGCGAATGTCTCCTCATCGTTTTATAACGCGCCCATCTGGGATGGATGGGGCTGGCGGGGAGTGGATGGTATGTAAATTTATGATATTTATCTAATATAGATTGGGGAATATCAGATACATAAATTGGCATTGATGTATACCCTATTAAAACTTACCCCATGAAGGTATTCCCCAGTGCGGCAGCCGGAATTAGTGGGCTGCACCGTAATTTTTAGCGTTCACACACCGTCCACCAAGCGCACATGGAAAATCGTGATGAAAGAGCCAAGAACCGGTGGAAGTACCGGCGCGATGAATCCGTGGGTATGGTTTAGCCCGCAATATCCGACGGCATTATCTTGCGTGGATTTATAAACCGGGGTGTGGCTGCAGGTGTATTACCAAGCTGATTAACCCAGCCAACTATTCTCCGCAATAGGCGAAGCGGTGAAACCTATGATGGACGGCCCGGCCCAGATATACGCAGTGGTATTCTGGATTATCTCGCTGGTATGGCGGGCATTTAGTCCATACGGACTTTATTGGGATGTTTTGAAATGGCCAATGGCGACCACAGCCGTTTTGGCCATGCTTTTTGAGGGCGCTGCCTCCGCCCCACAATTGCTACTCAATTAATAGCTACTAGCGCAGGTGGATCCTGCGCTAGTAGCCCTTTTTACTTAAATTTAGCCCGATACCCAAACTGCCTATAGCGCCTGCCCCAAACGCGCAATGCCTTCTTCAATTTTCTCCACACCCACGGTCGCAAAGCTCAGGCGCAGCGTGGACACATCGGCATCGTGCGCAAAGAACGGTGCGCCGGGTACAAAGGCCACCAGCTTCTCGATCGCGCGCTTGGCAAATTCGCTGGCATCGCGCCCCTCGGTCAGGCGGGCCCAGAAGAACATGCCGCCTTGCGGGGCGTTGAAGGTAATGGCGCTGCCCAGTTCGCGTTGCAGGCTGGCGGCCATCACCCGGGCGCGTTCGGCGTAGGTGGTGCGCACCACGGCCAGCGCGCCGTCCAGACGGTTCAGCGTGAGGTAGTGCGCAGCAGTGGCCTGGGTCAGGTTGCTGGTGTGGGCATCGCTGAACTGCTTGCACATGGTGGCGGCGGCCAGCAAGGCGGGCGGGGCAATCATCCAGCCCACGCGCAGGCCGGGGCTGAGGATCTTGCTCATCGAGCCGCAGTGCACCAGCCAGTCGCGGCTGCCGGGCACGCCCGCGCTCAAGGCCAGCATGCTGGGGGGCGGCGCTTGGTCAAAATACAGCTCGCCGTAGGGGTCGTCTTCGACGATGAGGGTCTGCGTGCGCACCGCTATTTCCAGAATGCGCTTGCGCCGCTCCAGGCTCAGCGTAGCCCCGCTGGGGTTGCCGAAGGTGGGGATCAGGTAGACCAGTTTGGGCTTGTGTTGGTCGATCAACTTCTCGAGCGCATCCACGTCCACACCGTCTGCGTCGATGGGTGCGCCGATGAGCTTGGCACCGTACAGCCGGAAGCACTGGATGGTGGCCAAAAAGGTGGGCGCTTCCACAATAACCGTGTCACCGGGGTTGATCATGGTTTTGGCCACCAGGTCCAGCGCCTGCTGGCTGCCGGTGGTGACGATCAGGCCGTCCGGGGCCACGGTCGCGCCTTTGTTGCCCATGAAGCGGCTGAGCTGTTCACGCAGCGGATTAAAGCCTTCGGTGGCACCGTACTGCAGCACCGGGCCGGGATTGTTGGCCAAGACGGCGGCGGTGGACGCGGCAATGCCTTCCACATCGAACAGCGCCGGGTCGGGGAAGCCGCCCGCAAAGCTGATGATGCCGGGCGTGCCCAGCAGCTTGAAGAGTTCTCGAATGGCAGAGGTCTCGACGTTCTGGAGGCGGTCGGCAAACGGGAGGGAAGTAGGCAATGGCATATGGATGTACTCGCTTTCGGGAGAACATTGTCGCCAATCTGCGCAATGCCGTTACAGACAGCTGAAATGCGGGATTTACATACCCAAAAGTGCTCCATAAATCGTACAGAATAGGGCTGGATGTAACCAATCAATTCAAACCATACCCACAGGACGCACCATGCCCGACATCGCGGTATTTTTTCAAACGGTCAAGTTGCCCGTCATGTCTGAAGTAGCGCACGCGCTCATCCGCACGCTGAACGACGACAACGCGACGGGCCCGCAGGTGGCGGCCATCATCGCCAAGGATTCGACGCTCACGGCCAAGCTTTTACGCCTGGCCAACAGCGCCAGCTTTGGCCTGAGCCGCAGCGTCAGCTCGCTGGACGATGCCATCAGTCTGGTGGGTATGGGCCGGGTGCGCACGCTGGGCCTGGCAGCATCCATGGGCGATGCATTTCCGATGGTGGACGGGCTGAGCCAGACCGAGTTCTGGCGCAGTTGCATGGTGAGCGCGGGCTATGCGCAATGGCTGGCCGCCCACCTGGGGCTGGACGGCAGCGAAGCCTGGCTGGCCAGCATGATGGTGCGGCTGGGCGAGCTGATGATTGCCCAGGTGCAGCCCGCCAGCCTGGCCGAGATTGAAAAACTGCCGCACCAGCCCGGTGGGCGCTGGGAGCGCGAGCAACGCCTGACAGGTTTCAGCGAAGGCCAGATCACCGCCGAACTGGCACGCCGCTGGAACTTTCCCGCCGAGATCGTACGGGCGCTGGACACCTCGTCCGAGCCCATGGAAGCCAAGCCCTTCAACCGGCTGGGCGGCATCGTCCACCTGGCCATGCTGCTGGCCGACATGCCGCCCGGCGGCCCCGAGATGCTGGACGCCCTGCCCGAAGAGGTGGTGAAGAAGCTGCAACTCAACCCCGAGTGGATGCGCGCCAAGTTTCCCCTACCGGACTCCTTCATCCAAGTCAATTAATTTTCGGGGCTGAACTGCGGTGCTGAACTAGGTTTTAATTCCGGCATGAACCGTAACGCTATTGCCGGATTTTTTGCCACCCTCCAGGCCGCCAACCCGATGCCGGTGACCGAGCTGGAATACACCAGTGTGTTCGAGCTGCTGACCGCCGTGCTGCTATCGGCCCAGGCTACCGATGTGGGGGTCAACAAGGCTACCCGCCGTCTGTACCCGGTTGCCAACACACCGCAGGCCATTCTGGACCTGGGGCTGGACGGGTTGGAGGGCTATATCAAGACCATCGGCCTGTACCACAGCAAGGCCAAGCACTTGCTGCAAACCTGCCAGATGCTGGTGCAACTGCACGGCGGCCAAGTGCCGCGCACCCGCGAAGCCCTGGAAGCCCTGCCCGGTGTGGGCCGCAAGACCGCCAATGTGGTGCTGAACGTGGCCTTTGGCGAACCCACCATGGCGGTGGACACGCATATTTTTCGCCTGGGCAACCGCACCGGGCTGGCACCCGGCAAAACCCCATTGGATGTAGAAAAGGGCCTGCTCAAACGCATCCCGCCCGAATACAGGGTGGACGCGCACCACTGGCTGATCCTGCATGGCCGCTACGTCTGCCAGGCCCGCAAGCCGCTGTGCTGGCAGTGCGGCGTGGCCCAGTTTTGCGACTTTCAACCCAAGACAGTCGCGGCGGCGGGTTGAACGCTGGCAGTGGGTGGGCTGGTTTCAAACAGCAGCAACATCAGCCAGCCATCGCTGTACGAAGTTTCAAAAAGGTGAAACCAACGTCCATCGACCATGTCCACCACAAAATTACGTTGCGGCTGGCTACGCCGCTTGCCGTCCGCCGCCCGCAGCCAGGCTTCGATGTCATTAGTGGTGATACGCGGACCGACCTGCTGGGCATGGCTGTGGCGGACGATATCGGCAAAGCTGACCGTATCGTTTTGCACAGCATACAAACTGATGAAGGCCGGGTTGGCCACCGCAAGCCGGTCCGAC
>NZ_JBDTEM010000153.1:0-4274 GCF_039922535.1 Rhodoferax sp.
AAGTGGGCGCTTCGCCATGTAAAGTGGGCCGCATGCTTGTTACCACCCATGTTCCCGCTGTATTGGATATCGAGGCATCGGGTTTTGGTCGGCAGAGCTACCCGATCGAAGTGGGATGCATCTTGCCAGACGGCAAAACCTTTTGCTCTTTGATCCGGCCCGAGCCCGACTGGGTGCATTGGGACCCCGAGGCGGAAAAGCTGCACCGTATCAGCCGCGAACTGACCGAAAAAGTCGGCCGCTCGGCGCTGGATGTGGCCCATTTGCTCAACACCCATTTGCGTGGCCAAACGGTGTATTCCGATGGCTGGGCCAATGATTTCACCTGGATCGGCGCCTTGTTCGAGGCAGTGGGCCTGAGCCCGTACTTCAAACTGGAAAACCTGCGCTCTTTGCTGAGCGAGGACGAGGCCGCACGTTGGCACGACGTGAAGCAGCAGGTGGCGGGCGAACTGGGTTTGCAGCGCCACCGCGCCAGCAGCGATGCGCGGGTGCTGCAGGGTACTTTGCAGCGGCTCATGGAGCAGCGAGAAGCCCTTTAATTGAGCGGCTTTACACCGCGCCGGTAGACTGACCGCTCCACTCTACCGAAGCGATTTCCCATGTATTTGATGACACGCCGCACTGCGGCTTTGGCCCTGTGTTTGGTGGCCAACGTGTGTATGGCCCAGGCGGCATCGCCCACCTTGCGGCTGCGCGGCACGGTGCAAAGCGTGACGGCCAGCACTTTGACCGTGCAGGTCCGTGGCGGTGAGGTGGTGGCGCTGGCCTTGCCTGCGAATCTGGTGGTGTCCGAGGTGTATCCGATCGCGCTGGCAGACATCCAGCCGGGCAGCTTTATCGGCACCGCTGCCCTGCCACAGGCCGATGGCACCGAGCGCGCAATTGCGGTCACGGTGTTTCCCGAATCCGCCCGCGGTGTAGGCGAGGGCCACCGCCCGTTTGACCTGCAGCCGCAAAGCACCATGACCAACGCCACGGTGGCCGATGTGCTGGCCTCACCCACCGGCCGTACGCTGCAGCTGAAGTACAAGGACGGTGCGCGCGCCATCGTGGTGCCAACCGACGCGCCTATCGTCACCTTCCGCCCCGGCGACCGCAGCCTGCTGGTGGCCGGGGCCAGCGTATCGCTCTCGGCACAGGAGCGGGACGGCCAACCCACCGTAACGCGCATCAACGCCGGTCGCAACGGGTTCCAACTACCGTACTAGTTGGCACACCCCCAGTCTGCAGTGCTTCGCATCTTTCGCCAACCCCCTTGCAGGGGGCAACAGCAGCGGCCTGGCGGAGCCAGTTCCGCGCTGTTCTGGGGAAGACGCTCGTCTAAAGATGCCGGTTGATGGGTATGGAGCGGTGCGCTTTAGACCGTCGAGCGGATCAGGTGGTCGAAGGCACCCAGCGCGGCCTTGGCACCGTCGCCTGCCGCGATGATGATTTGCTTGAAGGGTACGGTCGTTGCATCACCGGCGGCGAACACGCCTGGCACCGAGGTTTGGCCCCGGGTGTCGACGATGATTTCACCGTGCTTGCTCAGTTCGATCGTGCCCTTGAGCCATTCGGTGTTGGGCACCAGGCCGATCTGCACGAAGCAACCTTCTAGCTCTACGTGGTGGCTTTGGCCGCTGGTGCGGTCGGTGTAGGTCAAGCCGTTCAATTTATTGCCGTCGCCAGTCAACTCGGTGGTTTGCGCCGACAGATGGACCGTCACATTGGGCAGGCTGTGCAGCTTCTTAACCAGCACGGAATCGGCACGCAGCGCGTCGCCAAACTCAATCAAGGTCACATGCGCCACCAGCCCAGCCAGGTCGATAGCGGCCTCGACGCCCGAGTTGCCGCCACCGATCACCGCCACGCGCTTGCCCTTGAACAGCGGGCCATCGCAGTGCGGGCAATAGGCCACGCCCTTGTTTTTGTATTCTTGTTCGCCGGGCACGTTGACGTTGCGCCAGCGCGCACCGGTGGTCACGATCACGGTCTTGGACTTCAGCGAGCCACCGTTGGCCAGTTGCACCTCGACCAGGCCGCCGGGCACAGAGGCCGGGATCAGCTTGTCGCCGCGCTGCAGGTTCATCACGTCCACGCCGTAGGCCTTCACATGCGCCTCCAGGCCCATGGCGAACTTGGGGCCATCGGTTTCCAGTACGGAAATGAAATTCTCGATGGCCAGCGTGTCGTTCACCTGGCCACCAAAGCGCTCGGCTGCGATGCCGGTACGAATACCCTTGCGGGCAGCGTACACCGCTGCAGCCGCGCCTGCGGGGCCACCGCCCACCACCAGCACGTCATAGGCTTCTTTGGCTGAAAGCTTGGCCGCATCCTTGTCGGCAGCGCCAGTGTCCAGCTTGGTGACGATTTCTTCGGCGGTCATGCGGCCCGAGCCGAAATGGCTGCCGTTCAGGTAGATGCTGGGTACCGCCATGATCTCGCGGGCATTGACCTCGTCTTGGTACAAGCCACCATCCACGATGACGGTTTTGACCTTGGGATTGAGCACCGACATCAGCGTCAATGCCTGCACCACGTCTGGGCAGTTGTGGCAAGTCAAGGACATGTAGACCTCGAAATTGAACTCGCCATCCAGCGCCTTGATGCTGTCGATCACGCTGGCCTCCACCTTGGGCGGGTGGCCGCCCGTCCACAGCAGGGCCAGCACCAACGAGGTGAATTCATGGCCCATGGGGACGGCTGCGAAACGCAGGCTCATATCGCTGCCGAGGCGGTTCAGGCTGAACGACGGCTTGCGCGCATCGTTGCCATCGGTCTTCAGGGTAATTTTGTCGGACAACGCAATGATGTCCTCCAGCAGGCCGCGCATTTCGGTAGCGCCCTTGCTGTCGTCCAGCGATGCCACGATCTCGAACGGCTTTGTGACCCGTTCCAGGTAGCTCTTCAATTGTGCCTTCAGGCTGTCGTCCAACATGGTGTTTTCCTATTCGTTTAACTTCTTGACCCGCCACCGGCCTCGTGAGTCAGCGGCGGGTTTGTATCTACAGATTTAGATCTTGCCGACCAGGTCGAGCGATGGGGTCAGCGTTGCAGCGCCTTCGTTCCACTTGGCAGGGCAGACTTCACCGGGGTGGGCGGCGGTGTACTGGGCAGCCTTCAGCTTGCGCACGGTTTCTTTCACGTCGCGGGCGATTTCGTTGGAGTGGATTTCGGCCGTCTTGATCACCAACTCGGGGTTGATGATGAAGGTGCCGCGCAGTGCCAGGCCTTCTTCAGGGATGTGCACGCCGAAAGCGTTGGTCAGGGTGTGGGTAGGGTCGCCCACCAGTGGGAACTTGGCCTTGCCAACGGCGGGCGAGGTTTCGTGCCACACCTTGTGCGAGAAATGCGTGTCGGTGGTGATGATGTAGACCTCGGCACCCATCTTTTGGAATTCAGCGTAGTTGTCGGCAGCGTCTTCGATTTCGGTAGGGCAGTTGAAGGTGAAAGCGGCAGGCATAAAAATCAGCACGTTCCACTTGCCCTTCAGGGTCTCGTCGCTCACGGTCACGAACTTGCCGTTGTGGAAGGCTTCGGTCTTGAAAGGCTGGACTTGGGTATTGATCAGGGACATGGTGGTTTCCTATAAAACATGAATGGCTAGATGCGGTATGCATTGGCTACCGGCACCAATGATAGGCTATTAAATAGTGTTGTTCGATAGTAAATTTGTATTTACACCATAGTTTTAGTAGCCATTGGCTGGCCTGGTGTAGGCTTGATTTTTGACAAATGAGAATTATTCGCATATAGTCGCAGCCTATCCCCGCTAGCCAACCCGGCCCGCGCAACGCTCAAAACCAGCCGCTTGCGCCCGCCACCAGCCAGCCGTTGACCTTTTTCAACTGTTGTCAGGTTCCACTGTGGCTTTTGCTTCTTCTTCCCGTGTTGTTTCTTCTCCCTTTGTTCTGCGCGAACTCGTCTGGCTGATGGGCCTGTCGTTTGGCGCAGCCTTGTCGGCGCAAGCCCAAGATGTCCAGGTGACAGCGGCCACCAGCCTGCGCGAGGTGGTGGTTAGCGGCTCGCGCAGCGCGCAAGACCCCGATGAGCTGCCCATGCGCATCGACGTGATTGGCCCGCAAGAGCTGGAGAGCCAACAAATCCACGACATCCGCGACCTGGCCAAAGACCTGCCCAATGTGTCGGTGAAGCGTGCCCCGGCCCGGTTCACCCTGGCCTCGGGCAACACCGGGCGCGACGGCAATGCGGGCTTCAACATCCGTGGGCTGGACGGCAACCGCGTGCTGCTGCTGGAAGACGGCATCCGCATGCCACGCAGCTATGTGTTC
>NZ_JBDTEM010000154.1:0-7624 GCF_039922535.1 Rhodoferax sp.
ACCCGGAGCGCCGGGCGGTGCTGAGCGACTTCGCCCCCGTGCCCTATGACCGCCTGCCGTACCGCAGTGTGCTGGTGGCCAGCAGCAACGACCCGTATTGCCCGGTGCGGCTGGCCGGGGCCTATGCGCGCGCCTGGGGCAGCGAGCTGGTGCGCATGTCGGATGCCGGGCACATCAATATCGCCTCCGGCCACGGCGACTGGCCGCTAGGGCTGGCGCTGCTGGCATCGCTGACCGGACAAGCTTTACAACCCAAGGAGGCGCTGGCAACTGCGGTTTAATTGGGGGCTGCTTTGTCCTTAGGAATCCCATGTTGCTCGACGCCTCCGAATCCCAGCTGGTGCTGGTCGATTACCAAACCCGCCTGCTGCCCGCCATTTTTGACAACGCGGCGGTCGTTGCCAACGCCCTGCGGCTGGCGCAGGCGGCAGACTTGCTGGACGTGCCCGCCTGGGGCACCGAGCAAAACCCGTCCAAGCTGGGCGAGAACCCACCCGAGCTGCGCGCCCTGTGCCGCAACACGCTGAGCAAGATGCAGTTCAGCGGCGTGGAAGAGGGCCTGGGCGAATGGCTGCGTCCGCCTGCCAAGCCGGTGCAAGGTAATGCCCGCAGCCTGCCCAAGCACCTGCAAAAGTCCAGCGCGGGCGAAGAGCGCAACACCATCGTCATCGCGGGCCTGGAGGCGCACATCTGCCTGCTGCAGACCGCTTTGGACCTGCTGGAAGACGAGTTCGACGTGTGGGTGGTGACGGATGCCTGCAGCTCGCGCACCGAGCGCAACCGCGATGCCGCGTTTGACCGCTTGGCCGGTGCCGGTGCCGAGCTGGTGACCACCGAGATGGTGCTGTTCGAGTGGTTGCGCACTGCCGAGCATGCCGATTTCAAGGCCATCCAGGCTTTGGTGAAGTGATTTCCGGCTTTGTTTCACCTGCACCACATGCAAATTTAAATAAAAACAAGCTCTAGCGCAGATTCCACCTGCGCTAGCTGCTATCAAAAACATAACGTTTACCTGTTCTTTGCCTGTAACCAGGTGGTGGTTGCACGCATTAGGTAGATAATTCGCACCGAACTAGGCCCTTCCTGCCACAGTCGCATCCGCCAATCGGTTCAGCCGTGTCGCGGAAGGTTAATAAAACCCAGCTTTAACCAGCTTATGTTTCCTTCAGGGAAACGGAGGTCAGCGGAATATGAGTGATCCAGTGTCTTCGGTGTACAGCGCCTACCAAGGCAACACCTATCTCTTCGGCGGCAATGCGCCCTATGTCGAAGAGCTTTACGAAAACTACCTGAGCAATCCCGGCAGCGTGCCCGACAACTGGCGCGACTACTTTGACGCGCTCCAGCATGTGCCCGCCGTGGACGGCAGCAACGCCAAAGACGTGCCGCATCTGCCGGTGGTCAATGCCTTTGCCGAACGCGCTAAAAAAGGCCAGACCAAGGTGGTCGTCGCCAGCGCAGACTCCGAAATGGGCCGCAAGCGCACCGCCGTGCAGCAGCTGATTGCCGCCTACCGCAACGTCGGTGTGCGCTGGGCCGACCTGGACCCGCTGAAGCGCACCGAGCGCGAAAACATCCCTGAGCTGGACCCCGCGTTCTACGGCTTCACCGATGCCGACCAGGAAACCGTCTTCAACACCAGCAACACGTTCTTCGGCAAAGAAACCATGTCGCTGCGCGACCTGATGAACGCCTTGCGTGAAACCTACTGCGGCACCATCGGTGCTGAGTACATGTACACCAGCGACCAGGTCAAAAAGCGCTGGTGGCAACAAAAGCTGGAAAGCATCCGCAGCAAACCCAATTTTTCCAAAGAAAAGAAGCTGCACATCCTGGACCGCGTGACCGCAGCCGAAGGCCTGGAGCGCTTCCTGCACACCAAGTTTGTCGGCCAAAAGCGTTTCTCGCTGGAAGGCGGAGAAAGCTTTATCGCTTCGATGGACGAACTGATCCAGACCGGTGGTACCAAGGGCCTGCAAGAAATCGTCATCGGCATGGCCCACCGTGGCCGTTTGAACGTGCTGGTCAATTCGCTGGGCAAAGTGCCGGCCGACTTGTTCGCCGAATTCGACCATACCGCCCCAGAAGACCTGCCATCGGGTGACGTTAAATACCACCAGGGCTTCAGCTCGGACGTGTCCACCCCTGGCGGCCCGGTGCATTTGACGCTGGCTTTCAACCCCTCGCACCTGGAAATCGTCAACCCCGTGGTCGAAGGCTCGGTGCGTTCGCGCATGGACCGCCGCGCCGACCCGCTGGGCAAGCAAGTGCTGCCCGTGTTGGTGCACGGCGACGCGGCCTTTGCAGGCCAAGGCGTGGTGATGGAAACCCTGGCGCTGGCCGAAACCCGTGGTTACTTCACGGGCGGCACGGTGCACATCGTGATCAACAACCAGATCGGCTTCACCACCAGCGACCCGCGCGACAGCCGCTCCACGCTGTACTGCTCCGACGTAGTCAAGATGATCGAAGCGCCGGTGCTGCACGTCAACGGTGACGATCCTGAAGCCGTGGTGCTGGCCACCCAGATCGCTTTGGACTACCGCATGGAGTTCCAACGCGACGTGGTGGTGGACATCATCTGCTTCCGCAAACTGGGCCACAACGAGCGAGACACCCCGGCGATGACCCAGCCGCTGATGTACCGCAAGATTGCCAAGCACCCCGGCACCCGCAAGCTGTATGCCGACAAGCTGACTGCCCAGGGCCTGGGCGAGACGCTGGGCGACGACATGGTCAAGGCCATGCGCGCAGCACTCGATGCCGGTATCAATACCTTCAACCCGGTCATCACCAACTTCAAGAGCAAGTACGCAGTCGATTGGTCGCCGTACCTGAACCGCAAGTGGACCGACGCGGGCGATACCGCCATCCCTCTGGCCGAGTGGAAACGCCTGGCCGAGAAGATGACCGCCATCCCCGCCAACATCACTCCGCACCCTCTGGTGAAGAAGGTCTACGACGACCGCGCCGCGATGGGCCGGGGCGACATTCCGGTGGACTGGGGCATGGGTGAGCACATGGCTTTTGCGTCCCTGGTGGCCAGCGGCTACCCGGTGCGTTTGAGCGGTGAAGACTGCGGCCGTGGCACCTTTACCCACCGCCACGCGGTGATCCATGACCAGGACCGTGAAAAGTTCGACGAAGGCACCTACACCCCGTTGCAAAACGTGGCCGACGGCCAGGCACCGTTCACCGTCATCGACTCCATCCTGTCCGAAGAAGCCGTGCTGGCCTTTGAATACGGCTACGCATCCAACGACCCGAACACCTTCGTGATTTGGGAAGCCCAGTTTGGCGACTTCGCCAACGGTGCCCAGGTGGTGATCGACCAGTTCATCGCCTCCGGTGAAGTCAAGTGGGGCCGCGTCAACGGCATCACCTTGATGCTGCCGCACGGCTACGAAGGCCAAGGCCCCGAGCACAGCTCGGCCCGCCTGGAGCGCTTCATGCAGCTGAGTGCCGACACCAATATGCAAGTGGTGCAGCCGACCACCGCCAGCCAGATCTTCCACCTGTTGCGCCGCCAGATGGTGCGCAACCTGCGCAAGCCGCTGGTCATCATGACGCCCAAGTCGCTGCTGCGCGCCAAGGATGCGGCATCTCCCTTGAGCGAGTTCACCAAGGGCGTTTTCCAGACCATCATTCCGGAGAACAAGGAAGAGATCAACAAAAAGGCCGACAAGGTCAAGCGCATCGTCGCCTGCTCGGGCAAGGTCTACTACGACCTGGCCAAGAAGCGCGAAGAAAAGGGTGCGGACGACGTGGTGATCTTGCGGGTGGAACAGCTCTACCCGTTCCCGCACAAGGCTTTTGCTGCCGAAGTCAAAAAGTACCCCAACGTGACCGAAATGGTCTGGTGCCAGGACGAGCCGCAAAACCAGGGTGCCTGGTTCTTCGTGCAGCATTACCTGCATGAAAACATGGTCGAAGGCCAGAAGCTGGGTTACTCGGGCCGTGCAGCCTCGGCATCCCCTGCTGCCGGTTACTCGCACCTGCACCAGGACCAGCAGAAGTCGCTGGTAGACGGTGCATTCGGCAAGCTCAAGGGCTTTGTCTTAACAAAGTAAACCAAAAATAAATAGGCTGCATCCGCCACTGCACGTTGCTGCAGTGGCCGCGCCCCCGTTGGAAGATTTGGAGAATATAAAAATGGCTATCGTAGAAGTTAAGGTTCCGCAACTGTCCGAGTCCGTGGCGGAAGCCACCCTGTTGCAGTGGAAAAAGAAGGTCGGCGAGTCGGTGGCGATCGACGAAATCCTGATCGAAGTCGAGACCGACAAGGTGGTGCTGGAAGTTCCCGCACCGGCTGCCGGTGTGATCACCGAGCTGGTCATGGGCGACGGCAGCACCGTGCTGGCCGAGCAACTCATTGCCCGTATCGACACCGAAGGCAAAGCCGGTGCAGCAGCACCGGTGCCAGGTTCCGTGGCGGCTGCCGCTGCGACGGTGGCCGCGGCGACGGCGCCTGCGCCCGCTCCAGCGGCTGCCAGTACCTCGATGGCCGGTGTGCCCATGCCCGCCGCCGCCAAGCTGATGGCCGACAACGCCCTAGCGGCGGGTTCGGTGGCCGGTTCCGGCAAAGATGGTCGCGTCACCAAGGGTGATGTGTTAGCCGCTGTGGCTGCCCCCAAGGTGACCGCTTCGGTCATACCCACCGGAGTGCCCACCAAGTCGTTGGCCCAGGTAGCTACCGTGGCCCCAGATTTGGGCGACCGCCCCGAGCAGCGCGTGCCCATGAGCCGCCTGCGTGCCCGCGTGGCCGAGCGTCTGCTGCAATCGCAATCCACCAACGCCATCTTGACCACGTTCAACGAAATCAACATGGCCCCGGTGATGGATATGCGCAAGCGCATGCAAGAGCGTTTCGAGAAAGAACACGGCTGCAAGCTGGGCTTCATGAGCTTCTTCGTCAAGGCCGCCGTGCACGCGCTGAAGAAGTTCCCTGTGCTGAACGCCAGTGTGGACGGCACCGACATCGTCTACCACGGCTACTTCGACATCGGCATCGCCGTGGGCTCGCCCCGTGGCCTGGTGGTGCCGATTCTGCGCAACGCCGACCAGATGAGCTTTGCCGATATCGAGAAGAAAATTGCGGAATTTGGCCAAAAAGCCAAGGACGGCAAGCTGGGCATGGACGACATGACCGGCGGCACCTTCTCTATATCTAACGGCGGTACCTTCGGCTCCATGCTGTCCACGCCCATCATCAACCCACCGCAATCGGCCATCTTGGGCATCCACGCCACCAAGGACCGTGCCGTGGTTGAAAACGGCCAGGTGGTGGTCCGTCCGATGAACTACTTCGCCATGAGCTACGACCACCGCATCATCGACGGCCGCGAAGCCGTGTTGGGCCTGGTGGCCATGAAGGAAGCGCTGGAAGACCCAGCCCGCCTGTTGTTTGACATCTAAAGAACTAGGCACACCCCCGGGCGGCTTTGCCGCCTCCCCCCTCGCATGTGCTTGAAAAGCTGATGCGACATGCAGGGGGCAACACCAGCGGCCTGGCAAAGCCAGTTCCGCGGTGTTTCTGGAAGGCCAGTCTGCACCATGCGGCACGACTGCAACTAAATTGGGATTTAACTATGTCTAAGAATTTTGACGTGATCGTCATCGGTGGCGGCCCTGGCGGCTACATTGCCGCCATCCGCGCGGCCCAGCTGGGCTTCAACGTGGCCTGTGTCGACGAGTGGAAAAACGCCAAGGGCGGCCCCGCTTTGGGCGGCACCTGCACCAATGTCGGCTGCATTCCCTCCAAGGCACTGCTGCAGTCCAGCGAGCACTACGACCAGGCGGGTCACCACTTTGCCGACCACGGCATTGAGGTCAAAGGCCTGGGTTTGGACCTGGCCAAAATGGTTGCCCGCAAGGACACCGTGGTCAAGCAGAACAACGACGGCATCCAGTACCTGTTCAAAAAGAACAAGGTCACCTTCTTCCATGGCCGCGGCTCGTTCGTGGCAGCGGTAGACGGCGGCTATGCCATCAAGGTGGGCGAGGAAGCGTTGGTTGGCAAGCACATCGTGGTCGCCACCGGCTCCAATGCCCGCCCACTGCCCGGCACACCGTTTGACGAGGAAACCATCCTCTCCAACGACGGCGCTTTGCGCATCGGTGCGGTGCCGAAGAAACTGGGCCTGATCGGCTCGGGTGTGATCGGCCTGGAAATGGGTTCGGTCTGGCGCCGTCTGGGTGCCGAAGTCACCATCCTGGAAGGTCTGCCGACCTTCTTGGGCGCGGTGGACGAGCAGATCGCCAAGGAAGCCAAAAAGGCCTTCGACAAGCAAGGCCTGAAGATCAACCTGGGCGTGAAGGTCGGCGAAATCAAGAAGGCCAAGAAGGGCGTGAGCATTGCCTACACCGATGCCAAGGGCGAAGCCCAGACGCTGGACGTAGACAAGCTGATCGTCTCCATTGGCCGCGTGCCCAACACCATCGGTTTGGGTGTGGACACCATCGGCCTGCTGCTGGACGACCGCGGCGCGATCATTGTGGACGGTGACTGCAAAACCAATCTGGCCAACATCTGGGCGATTGGTGACGTGGTGCGCGGCCCCATGTTGGCGCACAAGGCCGAGGAAGAAGGCGTGGCGGTTGCCGAGCGCATTGCCGGCCAGCATGGCCATGTCAACTTCAACACCGTGCCCTGGGTGATCTACACCAACCCCGAAATTGCCTGGGTGGGCCAGACCGAGCAGCAGCTTAAGGCTGCGGGCAAGGCCTACAAGGCGGGCACGTTCCCGTTCCTGGCTAATGGCCGCGCGCGGGCTTTGGGCGACACCACCGGCATGGTGAAGATGCTGGCCGATGCCGCCACCGACGAAATCCTGGGTGTGCACATCGTCGGCCCGCAGGCCAGCGAGTTGATCGCCGAATGCGTGATGGCGATGGAATTCCGTGCCAGCGCCGAGGACATTGCCCGCATCTGCCACGCGCACCCGTCCTTGAGCGAATCCACCAAGGAAGCTGCTTTGGCGGTGGACAAGCGTACGCTGAACTTCTAAACAGGTTTTAGGGGTAAAAATAGCTGTTAGCGTAGGTCCTACCTGTGCTAGCAGCTATTTAATTTGTAGTAACAGGAGTGTTTTTCTTTGAGCGTTAAAGAAGCCTACGAGGCCGAACTGGCCCAGCGCGGTTACACCGCCGACCCGGCGCAGTTGCGCGCCGTTGATGCGCTCGAACGCTGTGCCACCGAGTGGGCCGCGTACAAAGAAAAGCGCTCCAACAGCCTCAAAAAGCTGATTTTCCGGCCCGAAATTCCGCGTGGCGTGTACATGTACGGCGGGGTGGGGCGGGGCAAGAGCTTTTTGATGGACTGCTTCTTCAACGCCGTGCCCTTGAAGCGCAAAACCCGGCTGCACTTCCATGAATTTATGCGCGAAGTGCACCGCGAACTGGCTGACCTGCAAGGCACGGTGAACCCGCTGGACGAACTGGGCGCGCGCATGGCCAAGCGCTACAAGCTGATTTGCTTCGACGAATTCCACGTGGCCGACATCACCGACGCGATGATCCTGCACCGCCTGCTGGACGCGCTGTTTGCCAACGGCGTGGGCTTTGTCACCACCTCCAACTTCAAGCCCGACGACCTCTACCCCAACGGCCTGCACCGCGACCGCAT